>NZ_JBWKNX010000008.1:0-175693 GCF_059415785.1 Brevundimonas sp. GW821-FHT10A07 | reverse complement strand
GGGGGGAGGATTTTGGTGTTCGCATTCCTCCCCCCTTGGGGGAGGTGGCGCGGCGCGGAGCGCCGTGACGGAGGGGGCTGTGAGGTCAGCCGCGCACCACCTTCACGCATCCCGCCGCCTCGCGCGCCCGTTCGCGGGCCTGGTCCGTGTCGGCGCCGCAGGCGGTCGCGACGCCCATGCGGCGGCGGTCGAAGGCTTCGGGTTTGCCGAAGAGGCGCAGGTCTGCGGTGGGGACGGACAGGGCTTCGGCGACGCCTTCGAAGGCGATCCCTTGCGCCTCCAGGCCGCCGTAGATGACGGCGCTGGCGGCGGGTTCGCGCAGGGTCACGTCGACGGGCAGGCCCAGGATGGCGCGGGCGTGGAGGGCGAACTCGCTCAGGGTCTGGCTGGCCAGGGTGACCAGGCCGGTGTCATGCGGGCGGGGCGAGACCTCGGAGAACCAGACCTGGTCGCCCTTGATGAAGAGTTCGACGCCGAAGACGCCCCATCCCTTGTTGTCTGGGCCGCCGAGGGCGTCCGTGACCTTGCCGGCGATGTCCTGCGAGGCGGCGAGCGCAGCGGGGCTCATGGCCTGGGGTTGCCAGCTTTCGACATAGTCGCCCTTGACCTGGCGGTGGCCGATGGGGGCGCAGAAGTCGGTGCGGGTCGAGCCGTCGGCGGCGCGCGAGCGGACGGTCAGCAGGGTGATTTCAAAATCGAAGTCGATGCGACCCTCGACGATGACGCGGGCGGTTTCGACGCGACCGGCGGACTGGGCGTAGGTCCAGGCGTCGGCGATTTCGTCGGGGCTTTCGACGAAGGACTGCCCCTTGCCGGACGAGGACATGACCGGCTTGACGAAGGCGGGGTAGCCGACGGTCTCGGCGCCGGCGGCCAGTTCCTCGGCGCTGCCGGCGAAGGCGTAGGGGCTGGTCGGCAGGCCCAGTTCTTCGGCGGCGAGACGGCGGATGCCCTCGCGGTTCATGGTCAGCTGCACGGCGCGGGCGGTGGGGATGACCACGGCCAGGCCGGCGGCCTCGATATCGGCCAGGACCTCGGTGGCGATGGCCTCGATCTCGGGCACGATGATGTGCGGGGCCTCGGCCAGGATGACGCCGTTCAGCACCTGGGGGTCGGTCATCGGGATGACGTGGCTGCGGTGCGCGACCTGCATGGCGGGGGCGTTGGGATAGCGATCGACGGCGATGACTTCGACGCCGAGGCGCTGAAGCTCGATGGCGACCTCCTTGCCCAGTTCGCCGGAGCCGAGAAGCATGACGCGGACGGCGGTGTCGGAGAGGGGGGTGCCGAGTTTCATCGTCTGCTCCAACGTCCCTTCTCCCCCTGCGGGAGAAGGTGGCCCGGAGGGCCGGATGAGGGGTCGGTTGATGTGGACTTTTGCGGTCGGTGCGACCCCTCGCCCGACCGCGCCAGGACGACGGCTGCGCCGCCGTGCGCGGTCTCCCTCTCCCGCAGGGGGGGAGGGAGGTGAGAGGGGTTAGAGCCGGGCCTTGACCGCCGCGACGACGGCGTCGGCGGTGATGCCGAACTTGTCGTAGAGGACTTCGGCGGGGGCGGAGGCGCCGAAGCCGGTCATGCCGATGAAGGCGCCGTCCTCGCCGATGAAGCCTTCCCAGCCCTGTTTGATGGCGGCTTCCACGGCGACGCGGATCGTGCCGCGGCCGATGACCGAGGCGCGGTAGGCGGCGTCCTGCTGCTCGAACAGTTCGAAACAGGGGACGGAGACGACGCGGGTCGGGACGCCGGCGGCCTCGAGGGTCTCGGCGGCCTTCAGGGCCAGGGCCAGTTCCGTGCCGGTGCCGAACAGGGTGGCCTTGGCTTCAGCCGAAGCGGGCTTGATCTCGTAGGCGCCCTTGGCCGAGAGGTTCTCGGTCGAGGCGACGGTGCGGACGGCCGGGGTCTTCTGGCGCGACAGGGCCATGGCCGAGGGCGAGGTCCGGGTCTCCAGCGCGATCTTCCAGCATTCCATGGCCTCGACCGTGTCGGCGGGGCGGAAGACCAGGAGGTTGGGGATGGCGCGCAGGGCGGCCAGGTGTTCGACCGGCTGGTGGGTGGGGCCGTCCTCGCCCAGGCCGATGGAGTCGTGGGTCAGGACGTGGATGGCGCGGACCCCCATCAGGGCGCCCAGACGGATGGCCGGGCGGCTGTAGTCCGAGAAGACCATGAAGGTGCCGCCGTAGGGGATGACCCCGCCGTGCAGGGCCAGGCCGTTCATGGCCGCGGCCATGCCGAACTCGCGGATGCCCCAGTTGACGTAGCGGCCCTCATAGGACGGCGCGTCCAGGATCGGGGTGCCGGCGACGAAGGTGTTGTTCGAACCGGTCAGGTCGGCCGAGCCGCCGACCAGTTCGGGGATGGCGGCGAAGACCTGGTCCAGGGCGGCGCCCGAGGACTGGCGCGTGGCCTGGGCGGGCTTGGTTTCGATCAGTTCGGCGATCTTGGCGTTCAGGGCGTCGAAGGCGCCCTCGGGCAGGTCGCCCTTCATGGCGCGGGTGAAGTCGGCGGCCTGGCCGGAGGCGGCGAGGCGGGCCTCCCACTTCTTGCGGTCCTTGGCACCGCGACGCCCGACCTTGGCCCAGGCGTCGGCGATGGTCTGGGGCATTTCGAAGGGTTCGTGATCCCAGGCCAGGCCCAGACGGGTGGCGGCGATCTCGGCGGCGCCAAGCGCGGCACCGTGGGTCTTGTGGCTGCCTTCCATGGTGGCGGCGCCCTTGCCGATCTTGGTCTTGCAGGCGATCAGGGTCGGCTTGTCCTGGCGGGTCGCCCATTTGAGGGCGGCCTTGATCGCGTCCATGTCATGGCCGTCGATGGCCTTGACCGCCCAGCCGGCGGCCTTGAAGCGGGCCTTCTGGTCGGTGGTGTCGGACAGGGAGACCTTGCCGTCGATGGTGATCTCGTTGTCGTCCCACAGGACGGTCAGCTTGTTCAGCTTGTAGCGGCCGGCCAGGGCGATGGCTTCCTGGGACACGCCCTCCATCAGGCAGCCGTCGCCGGCGACGACCCAGGTGCGGTGGTCGACCAGGTCCTCGCCGTATTTGGCGGCCAGGTGACGTTCGGCCATGGCAAAGCCGACCGAGGTGGCCAGGCCCTGGCCCAGGGGGCCGGTGGTGACCTCGACGCCGGGCATGTGGCCGTATTCCGGGTGACCGGCGGTCTTGGAGCCCCACTGGCGGAAGTTGGATAGTTCTTCCTTGGTCGCGGCCTTGTAGCCGGTCAGATGCAGAAGCGCGTAGATCAGCATCGAGCCGTGGCCGGCCGACAGGATGAAGCGGTCGCGGTCGGCCCAGTCGGGGCGGCTCGCGTCGAACTTCAGGAATTTGGAGAACAGGACGGTGGCGACGTCGGCCATGCCCATGGGCATGCCGGGGTGGCCCGACTTGGCCTTTTCGACGCCGTCCATGGCGAGGACGCGGATGGCGTTGGCCATCTGCTGGGGCGTGGCCTTGGGGGCGGATTTGGCGTCGGTCACGGGGAAGACCTTTCGGCGGAAGCGGAAATTCAGAAGCGCGCCGCTTTACCCCGGCGCGTCCTCGGGTTCTATACGGAATTTATAAGGAGCGACCGATGGCAGACGCCACCACGGCCGCACGGGCCCGTATCGATCGGGCCCTGGCCGAACTTGAACGCAAGATCCTGGAGCTGAAGGCCCGTCCGGCCTCGGCGCCGGCGATCGCCGACGACGACCTGTTCGCGCCCAGAGCTGGGAATGGGGCGGATGCGGCGCGGGTGGCCGAGCTGGAGGTGGCCGGGCGCGAGGCGTCGCAGGCCCTGGCCCGGGCGGCGGCGGCGGTGCGCGAGGTGCTGGCCCAGGATGATCTGGATCAGGACGAGCTGCGCCAGGACGGCGAAGAGACCGAAAGCGAGGCCCGCTGATGGCGACGGTGACGGTGGAGGTCAACGGCCGCCCCTATGCGGTGGGCTGCGCCGACGGGCAGGAGGAGCGGGTCCGCATCCTGGCCAAACAGTTCGACAATCAGGTGCGCCAGGTGGCCCAGGATGTCGGCCATGTCGGGGACCTGCGGCTGTTCCTGATGTCGGCCCTGATCCTGTCGGACGAATTGCACGAGGCGCGCCTGAACGGGGGCGGAGGTCCTGCGCCGCAGACAGCCGCCGCGCCGCCGACCAGCGACGGGGTGGCCGAGGCGCTGAACGCCGTGGCCGCGCGGATCGAGAAGATCGCCCAATCTATCTGATCACGGCCGATCTGATCACGGCGCTTGAGAAGGCGGGGCGCAGCGCCTATCTTGTTTGACGGCGGGTCCTGCTGCGGCCCTCGTCGAAGGCATACATTTCCTCGCGACCTTAATTCACTCAAAGGGATCTGTCCCTGTCCGGGCTCGAGGGCCTGGGCATATGGAGCCCACCTGGCTACCCAGGTTCGAGAGGATTTAAACGCCCTTCACGGTTCTTGCGGCGCCGCCAACCTCTCTCTTTTTTGTCGCTACCGCTCGCCGCGCGGCGGCTCGCTGCTTGAGCGAGTCCGGCATGCGAGGCGCATGGTCTCTGTGCGGGGCCGGATGGGGCGTGTAAGCCCGCGTCATGACCCTTGAGAAGCATGAACTCCGGTCGGCCGCCCGCGCGCGGCGCAAGGCTCTGGCCGAGGCCGATCCGATGGCCGCCCGGCGCGCCGCCGACCATGCCGAGGCCCTGCCGCCGGGGCAGGTGGTGGCCCTGTACAGCGCCATGGGGTCCGAACTGGACGCTGAGGCCCTGGCCGTGGCGCTGGAGGCGGCTGGGCGGCGGCTGTGCCTGCCGGTGGTGCTGGAGCGGGACGCGCCGATGATCTTTCGCGCCTGGTCGCCGGGCGAGCCGCTGGAGATGGACGCCGCAGGCTGCCACGCGCCCCTGCCGCTGGCCGAGGTGTTGGAGCCGGATCTGATCCTGACGCCACTGCTGGCGTTCGATGCGGCCGGCGGGCGGCTGGGGCAGGGCGGCGGGTTTTATGATCGCACCTTTGCGGCGCGGCCCGAGGTGATCCGGGTCGGCTTCGCCTATGCGGGACAGGCGGTCGAGGCGCTGAGCCTCGAGGCGCACGACATGCGGCTGCACGGGGTGCTGACCGAGGCGGGGTATCGGGCGTTCTGAGGGATATGCCATTGACATATACCTTGCGCTTCCTCATCATTCTGGAATGAACGCCCCGTGGAAAGCGCCGTTGAAGGCGTCGATCTTCATGTCCAATCGCTCGCAGGCGGTGCGGCTGCCCAAGGCCGTGGCCTTTCCGGACGATGTGAAGGAGTTGCGCGTCATACAGGAGGGGCGAAGCTTGCTGCTGGTGCCTGCGGACGCGGTCTGGACCGATTTTCTGGCGGAGCCGGGCATAGATATTTGCGAGCCGGAAGATCCGATCGACGATTCCGTCGTGGAATTCTGATGCTGCGCTACAGCCTGGACACCAATGTCTGTGTCCGCATTCTGAGAAACAGGCCGTTTCTGAGCGGGCCCCTGGCGGACCGGCTGAACGATTCGGCCGACTCCATTGCGGCTTCGACCATTGTGGCGATGGAGCTTCTGTATGGCGCGGCCGTGTCGGATCGGCCCGAGCAGCGGCGAGAACAGGCCAAAAGACTGCTGGTGCGGATGACCGTGCTTGATTTCGATGCGGCTGCGGCCGAACACGCGGCCGACATCAAGGCCAATTTGAAAAGGCGCGGCGAATTGATCGGTTCAAACGACATTCTGATTGCGGGGCACGCCCGTAGTCGGGGTCTGATCCTGGTGACGGGTAATCTGCGCGAGTTCGAACGCGTCGAAGGCTTGCGGGTCGAAGACTGGCCCGCGGGTCCGAACGCCCCGAGCGTCAAATGAGACTGGCCTTCTTCGGCGACGTCATCGGCAAGTCCGGCCGTGACGGGATCAGCGATCATCTTCCGGGCCTGAAGCGCGACCTGAAGCTGGACTTCGTGGTGGTGAATGCGGAGAACGCTGCGGGCGGTTTCGGCATCACCGAGAATACGGCGCGCGAGCTGTTCATGGCGGGCGCCGACTGCCTGACCCTGGGCAACCACTCGTGGGATCAGCGCGAGGCCCTGACCTATATCGTGCGCGAGCCGCGGCTGATCCGGCCGGCCAACTATCCGCGCCTGATGGATGCGCCGGGCGCCGGGGCCAATCTGTTCGAGACCCATTCGGGCCGCACCGTCCTGGTGATGAATGTGCTTGGCCGGGTGCATATGGACCCGATGGACGATCCGTTCGGCGCCGTCGAACGCGAGCTGGCGGCCGCGCCCCTGGGGGCCGTGGCCGATGCAGTGATCGTGGACATGCACTGCGAGGCGACCAGCGAGAAGATGGCCATGGGCCATTTCTGCGACGGCCGCGCCTCGCTGGTGGTGGGCACCCATACGCACGTCCCGACCGCCGACTGCCAGATCCTGCCCGGCGGCACGGCCTATCAGACCGACGCCGGCGGCTGCTGCGACTATGACAGCGTGATCGGCAACGAGAAGGAAGAGCCGTTGCGCCGCTTCACCACCCGAATCTCGGGCGGGCGCTACATGCCTGCGTCCGGTCCGGCGACGGTGTGCGGCGTGTTTGTCGAAACCGACGACAAGACCGGGCTGGCGACGCGGGTCGAGCCGATCCGGGTCGGCGGACGGCTGAGCCAGGCGGTGCCGGTTCTCTGATCCGCAAGGGAGAAGTCGCCGCACTCTCCTGGGCGAGGCGGATCCTTACTCAGTGGGTGATGTCGCCCATGCCTGTGAGGTGCAGGACGCCCTTTCCAGGCAGTTCGACGCGCAGTTCAAGGGTGCCGCCGGCCGCCTCGACGAACCGGCGCAGGGTGGACAGATAGAGATCGGCCTGGCGTTCCATCTTGAGCACCGAAGGCTGTTTGACTCCAAGCGCCTGAGCGATCTGCTCCTGGCTGCGTTCGGCCAACTCGCGCAACGCCTTCAGGCCTTCCACTTCGCCCACGAGTTCGGCGGCGCGGGCGTCGATGCGCGCCCGGCGGGCCTCGGGCAGCGCAGCCATGATCTCTTCGCGCGTGCGACCCATCCTATGTCTCCTTCAACGCCTTCAAATGGCTGGTGAACCGGCTGTCCGCCTTGGCGATCAGCCCCTTGTAGAACCGTTTCTGGGCCACGCCCGCCTTGTCGCCGGCCACCAGCAGGATCGCCTGCCGCGCCGGATCGAATGCGAACGCCACCCGCCAGACCCCGTCCGCCGCCTTGAACCGAAGTTCCTTCATGTTGGCGTGCCTTGACCCGGTCAGGGTGTCGGCGTGGGGTCGGCCCAGACCCGGTCCAAAGATTTCCAGGAGCGCCGTCATCGCCAGAAGCTCGTCCTGGACTTCGACGGGGAGGGCGTCGAACTCCGGGTCGAAGTCATCATGGTTGCTGACGGCCCATGGCATGTCTTTATATAGCCTTGAGGCTATATCTTGTCCATAGGCTACAGCCTATGCGAGGTCATCACGCCGTCGTTAGGGTGTTCGACCCCGCCTCGACCACCAGGGTTTGACGGGTCGTCAGCACGCCCGAGCGATCCGACACCTTGTCCAGGACCTTGAACTGGGTAGTCCACAGGTTCGGGGTCGCTTCGCAGATCAGATAGCCGCGCTGGGTGTTGCGGAACTTCAGCTGGGGATTGGCCGACAGGAAGCGGTCGTAGTCGGAGCCGCGGTCCGAGCCGTCGCCGCCGGAGCTGATCGAGGTGCCGACGAATTCGACGGCGATGGGGGCGCCCTCGGGCTGGCTGCCGTCCAGCCACAGACCGCCGGCGTAGTTCTGATGCTCGTCGCCGGTCAGGACCACGACATTGTCGATGCGGCGGTCGCGGATGTGGCGCAGCAGGCGGTTGCGGGGCACGCGATAGCCGGCCCAACTGTCGGTGTTGACGCCCTGGCCGCCGGAGGTGTTGCGGTTCAGGTCCATCATCATGACCTGCTGGGCCAGGGCCTTCCAGCGCGCCTTCGAGCGGTCGAGATTGGTCAGCAGCCAGGCCTCCTGAGCGTCGCCCAGCACCTGGGCCGTCGTCGCCTCTATGCCGGGGCAGGTGGCGTTGTAGCGGTCGCCGCAGGGCTGGTCCGTGCGGTACTGGCGGGTGTCGAGGAAGGCGATGTCCAGCAGGTCGCCGTACTGGGCCCGGCGATAGGCCTGCATGCCCGCGCCGCGCGGGAAGGCCGACTTCCGCATCGGCATGAATTCGTAGAAGGCCTGCATGGCGGCGGCGCGACGCAGCAGGAAGACTTCAGGCGGCGCGCCGTCCTGATCGATGTCGCCGACCCAGTTGTTGTCGATCTCGTGGTCGTCATAGGTGCAGAACCACGCCGCCGAGGCGCGCGAGGCCTGAAGATCCGTGTCCATCGTGTACTGGGAGTAGCGGCGGCGATAGTCGTCGAGGCTGTAGATCTCGCCGCCCAGGTGGACGCGGGTGTTGTCCTGCGGGCCTGAACCCGACTGGTAGATCGGGTTGCCCCGGCCTTCGTAGATATAGTCGCCGTAGCAGAAGATGAAATCCAGATCCTCTTCCGCCATCCTGCGGTGGGCGGTGTAGTAGCCGCTCTCATAGGCTTGGCAGCCGGCGACGCCGAAGCGGACGGCCGAGACGGCGGCGCCGGCCAGGGGGGCGGTCTTGGCGCGGCCGACGCCGCTGCGCTCGGTCCCGCACTGGAAGCGGTAGAAATAGAGGCGGGCGGGCTCCAGTCCCTCGACCTCGACATGGACGGAGTGACCCAGTTCGGGCCGGGCGATCGCCTCGCCGGACCGGACAACGGTGTTGAAGCCGCGGTCGGCGGCGACTTCCCATTTCACCGCGACGGGCGCCTTGGGCATGCCCGAGCCGTAGGCGACCGGGTCTGGGGCCAGACGCGTCCAGATGACGAAGCCGTCGGGCAGGGGGTCGCCTGCGGTCACGCCCAGCCGGAAGGGGTTCACGTCGAAGACGGCCTGGGCCAGGGCGGGGCCGGTGTTCGACAGGGCCAGGCCGCCCCCGAAGGCGGCGAGCATGGACCGGCGGGAGAGGGCGAGCGTGGTCATCGAAAATCCCCGAACTGGAGCCCGGCTCTATCGCCGCGATGTGACAGATTTTCCAGCCGTATCCGCATCCGACGGGGCTCCGCACGCCGCCTTGGGCGTCAGGCGGCGAGGCGACGTCCCGACAGGACGACAGCCTTGCGGATCTGCTTCAGTTCGGCGGACCGTTGTCGGGGGGAGTGGACGTCCATCACATGACGCTGTCCGGCGCAGGCCAGGGCCGTGCGTTCATCCGGGTTGCGGATCAGGCGCTCCATCGCCTCGGCCAGGCTTTCGGGCGTGATCTCGTCGACATAGAGGGCATGGTCGCCGCTGGCCTCGCGCAGGCCGCCCCGGCCAGACGAGATCAGGGCCGCGCCCGCCGCATGGGCCTCGACCGCCGTCAGGCCGAAGGGTTCGTCCCAGACCGAGGGGGTCAGGGCGATGGCGGCGGTCTTCATGATGTCGCGCACCTCCGACAGGGGCGCCGAATGCAGGACGGCGACCCGGGGGCCGTACCGCTCAAGCGGGGCGAGGTGGGGCCCGGCCCAGGCGGCGTGCCTGTCCCAGTCGTTCAGCATCAGCACCGCACGCCAGTCGGGGTGGGCGTCGAGTACGGCGGGCAGGGCGGCGCACAGGACGTCCAGACCCTTCTCCGGCATGGCCCGACCGGCGAAGGCGATCACCCGCTGCCGGTCGTCGGGCGAGGCGAACCAGGCGGCGGCGTCGATGGGGTTGGGCAGGGCGTAGGCGCGGTCGGCCAGGCGGGGATAGGTGCGGGCGAAGGCGTTCCGCTCGGCGGCGCTGACGAAGATGAAGCCGTCCATTCGGCCATATCGGGCCGCGTAGCGCCAACGGTCGATCCGATGGCGCGCAGGCTTCAGCGCATTATGCCGATAAAGAACATGGACGGCTTGGGGAAAGCGTGACGATACGGACAGGGCCTGTTTCACCTGCTGGTGGTGTTCGATCAGATCCGGCCCGAAATCGCGCAAGGCGTCGATGAGACCTTGCTGTGTATTGCGGCGCGGCAGGGTGGTCACCATGCCCGGCGCATTATGATCCTGGGCGCCCTCCAGGCAGAAAATTCGCGTGTCTGCGTCGCCGTTGAAGAGGGCGAGAGTCCGCACGACCGTCTCCATGGAGTTGGGGCGGGCCTCGGAGAAGACCGAGCCCGGAGGCAGCAGAATGGCGGTGCGCAGCGCGATGATCCCCGGAGAAATTAGCCAGCAAGGGTTCGCCTGATCGGCGAGACCGACTGTCAAACGCTCCAGGTCGGGAAATCCGTCGCTGAAATCGTCAGCGTCTGCGCGCTCGCAGCCGCAACCGCATCGCCTCGCGGCTGCGAAGGGTGATCTGATGCACCGGCCGGGGTTCGACCGTCGTGACGGGCTCGATCTCGGCGGCGCGCAGGATGGAAGCCAGGGCGATCACCGCCTCCTGGATGGCGAAGGCGGCGCCGATGCAGACGCGGGGACCGGCGCTGAAGGGGATGTAGGCGTAGCGGTCGATGGACTTGCGGTTCTGCGGCAGGAAGCGTTCCGGCCTGAAGGCGTCGGGGTCGTCCCACAGCAGGCTGTGGCGCTGCAGGATCCACGGCGAGATGATGACGGTGGCGCCGGCCTTGATCGGCTGGCCGCCGATCTCGTCGTCGGCCAGGGCCTTGCGGGCCATGGTCGGGGCGGGCGGGAACAGGCGCATGGTCTCATCCAGAACGGCGCGGGTCCAGGGCAGGGCGTCGGCCCATTTGGGATCGGAGACGTCGACGGCGTCGGCCTCGGTTTGCAGGCGGGCCAGGTATTCGGGCTGGCGCGACAGCAGGTGCAGGGTCCAGCCCAGGGCGCGGGCCGTGGTCTCGTGCCCCGCCAGGATGAAGGTCAGGATGTTGGCGGCGACCTCTTCGTCGCTCAAGCCGGGGCCGCCGTTCTCGTCGCGGGCCAGCAGCAGGGCGCTGAGCAGGTCGTCGGGGGCTGCGTCGCCGGATTCAATGCGGGCGCGGCGGGCCTCGACCAGTGTGGTGACGCGCTGTTCGAAGAAGCGGGCCGAGCGGAAGCTGGCCAGACGGCCCAGGCGCGGGGCCCAGTCCGGGGCGCCCAGGACGTCCAGCGGATCGATGCGGGCGCCATTGGCCAGGAACTGGTTCAGGGCGCGCTCGAAGCCGCGCGCCTCGCCGCCCAACTCGTCCGAGAACATGGTGGCGGACAGGATGTCGAAGGTCAGGCCGGACATTTCGGAGTCGATGTCCAGCACCCGCCCGCGCGGCGACAGGGACCAGCCGGCGACGCGGGCCTGGCAGACCTCGGCCATGCGGGCGTTCAGGGTGGCCATCTTGGCCGGGGTGAACAGGGGGGCCAGGATGCGGCGGGCGCGGCGCCAGACGTCGCCCTCGGTCAGCAGCAGGCCCTCGGCCAGCATGGGCCCCAGGACGCGGCGTTGCAGGTCGCCCTTTTCATAGTTGGCGGCGTTCTCGGTCAGGACGTGGCGGACGCCCTCGGGGTGGCTGACCACCAGGATCTCGCCGAAGGCGCTGTTGCCGTGCAGTTGCGGCTCGGTGAAGTGCCGCTCGGACCACATACGGAGGGGGTCGCGCCAACTGATCCAGAGGAAGGGCAGCAGCGACAGGGGCTTGCCCGTCCGTCGAGGCGGTATGGCGGGGCGGAAGATGTCGGTCGCGGTGGCGTCCATTAGACGCTCCTATGCAAATCGCCCGTCAGCCAGGCGCGTGGTCCGTAAACGCTCGATCTGGTGCGTGCGTTCACGAAGCATAGTGGACCAGCACGACGTCAACGAGAAGGCGACGTCCTGCCGATGGCGCCGAGCAGTCGCGCCATGTCTTCAGCGGCCAGATCCTTCGCGCGTTGGCTTGAGGGCGCGGGCTTCGAAACAGGGGCCGACGGCGCCGCTGGAGCCGTTTGAGACGCCCTCTTCTTTTCGCGCCGCTCGAATAGAAAGCGTTGAAGCCCCCAGACAAGGTGAGGCGTCCACGGTTGGCCGCAGGCGGTGTTCTTTCCCGCCTTGTTCAGCAGGCCGGCGACCTCGTTGGGCCTGGTGAAGCCGCTCTTGAAACAGGCACGGAGCAGAGGGTCGAGCTCATCCAGGAACGCCTCTTTGGAGCGGTCGCGAAAGGCGAAATGCTTCAGTTCGTCCCTCGTGATCTGGGAGGGCTTGGACGGCGCGCGTCCGACAGGCCGCGCCGGCGTCCGCTCCCGAGAGCGTCCAGTCGGCGTCGCTTTGGCCTTGGGGGAACCCGCCCGTTTTCCGCCGCCGAGATAGGATCCCTTAGCCACGCTCAGTTCGCCGGAGCGACGGTCGGCGCCCAGGCCTTCAGCTCGGCGATCTCGCGCGTCTGGGCATCCACGACGCTCTGGGCCATGCGCCGGATTTCCGGATCGCTACTGTTGCGCAGGGCGACCTGGGCCGTGGCGACGGCGCTTTCGTGATGGGCGATCATCTTGGCGACATAGGCCTGATCCGCGGTCTGAGACGCAGCCTGTATTTCCGCTGTCGTGCGGGTGGCCGCCGCCTGGTTGGCGGCCGACGCTTCACGCAGCGCCTGCTGCACCGGATCGCCGCCGCCGTCGCAGGCCCCTAGCACGAGGAGCAGCGCGATCGGCGGGGCGGTGCGGATCATGCGGCGTCGCCGAGCCAGCCCGGCATCCAGCCTTCGTGCCATTCGCGCAGGTGGGCGACGGGGATGCTGAACAGCTCGCCCTTGTCGCCCTTGGAGGCGAAGGCGTCGCCGCCGGCCTGACCGACGACCGAGGCGTGCAGGCCGGCGGCCTGGGCCTTGGCGATCAGGGCGTCGGCGTCGGGCACGGCGACCAGGTAGCGGGCCTGATCCTCTCCGAACAGGAAGATATGGGCGTGGGCGGCGCTGGAGGCGTCCAGGGTCACGCCGACGTCGGAGGCCAGGACCAGGTCGGCGGCGGCGCCGATCAGGCCGCCGTCGCTGAGGTCGTGGACCACGGTCAGGTCGCCGGCCTCGATCAGGTCGCGCACGAAGTCGCCAGTCTTCTTTTCCAGCTTCAGGTCGACGGGGGGCGGGGCGCCGTCCTCGCGGCCCAGGACCTCGCGCAGATAGATGGAGGCGCCCAGTTCGCCGACGGTCTGGCCGATCAGGACCAGCGTATCCCCGGCCGCCATGGTCGAGAAGTTGGTCACGACGTCATAGTTGGGCAGCAGGCCCACGGCGCCGACGGTCGGGGTGGGCGGAATGGCGACGCCGTTGGTCTCGTTATACAGGCTGACATTGCCCGAGACGACGGGGAAGGACAGCTCGCGGCAGGCCTCGGCCATGCCGTCGATGGCGCGGACGATCTGGCCCATGATCTCGGGGCGCTGCGGATTGCCGAAGTTCAGATTGTCGGTGATGGCGATGGGGCGCGAGCCGACGGCGGTCAGGTTGCGCCAGGCCTCGGCCACGGCCTGTTTCCCGCCCTCATAGGGGTCGTTCTGGACGTAGCGGGGGGTGCAGTCGCTGGTCACGGCCAGCCCCTTGTCCGTGCCGTGGACGCGGACCACGCCGGCGTCGGCGCCGGTGGCCGAGTCCTGCAGCGTGTCGGCCATGACGTGGCGGTCGTACTGTTCCCAGATCCAGCGCTTGGAGGCCATGTCGGGGCAGGCGACGACCTTCATCACCGCATCGGCCCAGTTGGCGGGGGCAGGGACGTCGGCGGGGTTCAGCTTGGGCTGGAGCTCAGGCTGGACCCAGGGGCGGTCGTACAGGGGGGCGTCGTCGAACAGGGGCGCCAGCGGCACGTCGCAGACCGTCTCGCCGTGATGCTTCAGCACCAGACGGCCGGTGTCGGTGGTGACGCCGATAGTGGCGGCGTCCAGGCCCCATTTCTTGAAGATGCGTTCGCCGTCGGCCTCGCGGCCCGGCTTCAGGACCGCCAGCATCCGCTCCTGGCTTTCCGACAGCATCATCTCATAGGCGGTCATGCCTTCTTCGCGCTGTGGCACGGCGTCCATGTTCAGCTCGATGCCGACGCCGCCCTTGCCGGCCATTTCGACCGAGGAGGAGGTCAGGCCGGCCGCGCCCATGTCCTGGATGGCGGCGACGGCGCCCGAGGCCATCAGTTCGAGGGTGGCTTCGATCAGCAGCTTTTCGGCGAAGGGGTCGCCGACCTGGACGGTGGGGCGTTTCGATTCCGACTCATCGTCGAACTCGGCCGAGGACATGGTCGCGCCGTGGATACCGTCGCGGCCGGTCTTGGAGCCGAAATAGACGACCGACAGTCCCGCCGAGGGGGCGGCCGAATAGAAGATGCTGTCGGCCTTGGCCAGGCCGACGCACATGGCGTTGACCAGGATGTTGCCGTTGTAGCCGGCGTGGAAATTGGTCTCGCCCGCCACGGTCGGAACGCCGACGCAGTTGCCGTAGCCGCCGATGCCGGAGACGACGCCCTTGACTAGGCGTTTGGTCTTCTCGTGCGACGGATCGCCGAAGCGCAGGGCGTTGAGCAGGGCCACCGGGCGGGCGCCCATGGTGAAGACGTCGCGCATGATGCCGCCCACGCCCGTCGCCGCGCCCTGATAGGGTTCGATGTAGGAGGGGTGGTTGTGGCTCTCCATCTTGAAGATGCAGGCGTCGCCGTCGTCGATGTCGATCACGCCCGCGTTCTCGCCCGGGCCGCAGATGACGCGGTCGCCGGTGGTGGGGAACTTGCCCAGATGGATCTTGGAGGATTTGTACGAGCAGTGCTCGGACCACATGACCGAGAAGACGCCCAGTTCGACATGGTTGGGCTCGCGGCCCAGCCGGTCGAGGACGACCTGATATTCGTTCGGGGCCAGGCCGTATTCGGTGGCCAGATCGGCCATGGTCTTTTGAGGAGCGGTCATGGGCGGCGCTTCTAGCGGGTGAAGGGCCGATAGGCTATATTCTAGACAGTATTTTGGGAGTTCTAGAATGGGCCTCAGCATCAAGCGCGCCGAGACGGAGCGCAAGGCGCGCGCCGTCGCCGAGCGGCTGGGGCTCAGCCTGACCGAGGCCATCGACATCGCCCTGGACAAGATCTGGAAGGAACTGACCGCCGAGGAGGCGGCGGCGGAGCGGGCGAGCAAGCGCGAGGCGCTGTTCGCCTATCTGCGGACCCTGCCGCCCGGCGATGGCCGCTCTCTTCAGGAAATTGACGACGAAATGTACGACGAGCACGGTCTTCCGCGCTGATGGTCGTCGACACCTCGGCCTTCGTCGCCATTGTTCTGAGAGAGCCGGAAGCGGCCGCGTTCGACGAACGGATCCGTTCGGCGACGACGCGCCGGGTCAGTGTCGCGACCTGGGTGGAACTGGCGGCGGTGCTGACGTCCCGGCTCGGCGTGGACGCCCGGCCCGTGCTGGATCGTCTTGAACAGGAGTACCGGCTGGATCTGGTCCCGGTCGATCAGGCGCAGATGCGGATCGCCTGCGAGGCCATGGTGCGGTTCGGCAAGGGGCGGCGTCCGGCGCGGCTGAACTATGGCGACTGTTTCGCCTATGCGCTGAGCCTGAGCAGCAGCGAGCCCCTGCTGTTCAAGGGCGAAGTCTTTTCGAAGACGGACGTGGCGATCACGATCTGAGTAGGGGGGAACGTCCAGAGGCTGGGCGTCATTTCGTGTGTAGCAACACGGAGTTCACCATGACCGACACCCCCATCGACCCCGCCGCGACCCCTGAAGATGAAGACCTGCCCGAGATTGCGGCCGACGACGCCGGCGCCTCGGCCATGGCCGAGCAGGCCCAGAACGAAGCCGAAGTCAAAGACGAGGGGGAGGGCATCTGATGCGCTCCACCCCCTCGACGAAGGTCACGCCGGCCACCGGCCAGCAGATGGATCGGTCCAATGATCCCGCCACGACGCGCGAGATGGACGAGGCTGCGCCCGAGCAGGCGATGATCAGCCGGCGGCAGCGGCTCACCGGACAGGCGACCGGGATCGGCAGCGTCGGCTTTCAGGAGGCCGGCGCCTTTGACGTCGGCGCCGGGGAAGATGCGGCGATCGATACGCCCGTGACGCCCGGCAAGAAGCCCTAACGCTCGACCCCCGGCTTCAGCCGGAAGGCCAGCAGCACCCCGCCGACCAGCAGGACGATGGCGCCGGCCAGGGCGGTGAAGGCGACGGCGGGCTTGTCGGTCTGTTCGGCGACGAAGGCGCCCAGCAGGCCCCAGGCGGTGGGCAGGGGATAGGCGAGGGTCCGCAGGCTGGCGGTCACCGCCAGGGCGACGCCGGTTGTTGCGATGATGGCCAGAATGGCCCAGGCCTCGGGCGACAGGGGGGCCGGCAGGGCCTCAAAGGCGGTCAGGGTGGTGATCAGGTTCAGCGGCGCGGCCACTGTCAGCCAGCCCGCGAGCGCCGCCAGGGGCCAGACCAGTAGCAGTCGGTCGCGATCCGTTCGGCTGAGCGCCCGGATGGAGCCGGAATAGGCCACCAGCGGCGCGAGCAGGGCGATCAGGGAGGCGAAGATGACGATGACGCTGGCCGCCTTCAGGTTCAGGGCGGCGACGACGATCCACATGCCGATGCCGAAGAAGGCGACGGCCGACGGCCAGCCCATCCGGTTGATCAGGGGGCTCTCGCCCGTCTGGGGCAGCACCTGACGGACGGCGTAGGCCAGCAGGCCCAGATAGATCAGGCCCCAGATCGAGAAGGCGTAGCCGGCGACGCGCAGGGTGCTGTTTCCATCGGCAGCGAACTCGGCCTGGGTCAGGCCCAGGCCCGCCAGGTTCTGGACCAGCGGGACCACGATGGCGAAGACGGCGGCAGCCAGCACCACCAGTCGGCGGGTCCGCTGGGCGGGCGTGGGACGAAGGATCGAGGACATGCGGATTCCGATACGACGGTGTTCAGGTGGAATGTACGCGCCGGACGGCGGTAAGGTTCACCGTTGCAACGTGAAAAGTGAAGCTTGCCTGCGCCACGCCCTCTGTGCTGCTTGTCATCGGGCATGACGAACGCCGCCGGACGCTGGATTTTCTGCCTGACCGCCATGGCCGCATCGGCCGTCGCAGGCGTGGGCCACGCCCAGACAAGTGGAGCGACCGTCGTTCTCACCCAGCCGTCGCAGGACGCCTGGGCGCGTGTTCGCCAGGCGCTGACGCCCGAGCAGCAGGCGTTGGAGGTGCGCCGCTTTCTGTCGGCCCTGGCCGCGGCGAACGGCAGGCCGATCACGCCCGCCCTGGACGCGCGACATATTGCTTCGGGTCGCGCCGTGTCGCTGGACGATCCGGCGCTGCTGCAGCGGCCGCAGGCGCACGAGGTGACCCTGACGGTCGATGGGCGGTTCCTGGTCTTTCGTCCCTTGTCGCGCGCCAGTCTGGACCCCTTCCTGGGGCGTTAGAG
This sequence comes from Brevundimonas sp. GW821-FHT10A07, assembly GCF_059415785.1. Taxonomy (NCBI): domain Bacteria; kingdom Pseudomonadati; phylum Pseudomonadota; class Alphaproteobacteria; order Caulobacterales; family Caulobacteraceae; genus Brevundimonas; species Brevundimonas sp. GW821-FHT10A07. Next base: position 158,418 of record NZ_JBWKNX010000008.1, on the reverse strand, counting down.
GAACCGGCTGTCGTGTGGTCGGTTGTTCAAGCCCACACGAACTGGAGATGACCATGGCTGACCGCGACGACGAAACACCCGTCTTCGAAACCAACGAGGTCGAAGCCAACCTCGCCATCGAACACGGTCAGGGCGTCGGCGCCCGCGAACTGGCCGCCCAACGCGATCCGGGCGGCGTGGTCACGGCCGACGAGGACGAAGACCTGGAGAACGGACAGGCGGCGCGTCCGGAGTGAACGCGCCCCTGTTTGCTTGACGGAGGTTCGATGATCGTCGTTCATGCCGCGCATGAACGCAGACGCCGCCGTCGCTCTGGAGACGCTTCTTCAGCACGCCCTGTCCGCTAGAGCGGGCGGAGATTCCGACGCGGCGCTCGCCGCGGCGGAGCGGGTGCTGGGTGTCGATGGACGCAATGTCCTGGGGGCCATTCTCAAGGGCGACGCCCTGGCCGCCCGGGGCGATGCGCGGTCCGCCTCGAGCTTTTACGGCGCGGCCTTGGCGAGTGCGCAACAGCGCGGCGCAGATCCCGAACTGAAGGGCGAGTTGCGGCGGGTGCAACAGGCGCTGGCGGACATGAGGCGCCGGTTCGAGGAGGAGCTTCTGGCCGGGATCAAGGCGCGCGGATTTGACGAAGCCCAGTCCAGCGCGCGGTTCGCCCTGTCGCTCGACCTGCTGACCGGGCGCAAGCAACTGTATCACCAGCAGCCGAAATTCTATCTGTTTCCGGGCCTGCCGCAGGTCCAGTTCCAGCCCCGCGCCGACACGCCCTGGCTGGCGGAGATCGAGGCGGCGGCGCCCGCCATCCGCGCCGAACTGGAGGCGGTTCTGGCGGAACCCGCCCTGTTCGCTCCCTATGTCGAGGACCGTTCGAACCGACCGCGCAGCGGACAGGCGGGGATGCTGGAAAATCCGGCCTGGAGCGCGGTCTTCCTGTGGAAGGACGGCGTGGTCGCGCCCGAGATCGCCGCGCGGTGCCCGCAGACCCTGAAGGCGCTGGAGGCCGCGCCGCTGAGCATCATTCCCGGGCGGTCGCCGTCGATCCTCTTTTCGAAACTGGCGGCGGGCGCGCGGATTCCGCCGCATCACGGCCTGATCAACACCCGCCTGATCTGCCACCTGCCGCTGGTGGCGCCGCCGGGGTCCTGGTTCCGGGTGGGGTCGGACCTGCGTCAGTGGGAGGAAGGCAAGGCCTGGGCGTTCGATGACACGATCGAGCATGAGGCCTGGAACGACAGCGACCAAGACCGGACGATATTGATCTTCGACGTCTGGAAGCCCGAGATCACCGAGGAAGAGCGAGGGCTGATCCGCGCCCTGTTCGACGCCATCGACGCTGGGGGCGGGGCGACGCCGAAGCTGGGGACCTGACCGGGCCGAAGATCCGTCAGTTTTCCATTCTGAAGTTCACGCTGAACACGATCAGGCGGCCTGCCAAAGGCCGCCCGCTGGCCGCGGCTTCGTCCGTCAGCTTCAGGCGCGCGCGCGGAAGAGATCTTTGAACCGCCAAGCCCAGATGGTAGCCGGGCGGTTGCTCGCTCTCCGTCACGCACTCGGTCAGGCCGCCGTCGTCCTCGGCGACGCACGAAAGCACGACATAGCCCATGCGGGGGCTTCGGCCCCTGACCGATTCCGGAAAGGTGGGGCGAGGCATGGTCCGCCACATCACGGCGGCGGGCAGCCCGTCCTGGCCGTTGCCTTCGATCTGATCTGCACGCTCCTCGCGCGGGTCGATGACAGGGCGGCCGCAGGCCGTCAGGGTTTCGGCGATGGCCTGGCTGGAGGGCTCTACATCCATGACGTAGCGGGTGCGCGGACCACCCGGGCGGTCAGCCGGAATCACGACCTGCAGCTTTCCGCCTTCAGCCAGGTCCCGCGCGACCAGGGCGGGGATGCGACTGAACGCCATCGTTCGCTGCGATCCTACCGTCCAGACTGTCGTTTTTGATTCGCCTTCATCGCCGACCTGAATCCCCAGCTCTCGTGTCGGCTGATTCTTGGGCGCTTCCGGCAAGCCGCTGATCATCAGATCGTACACGCCGCCCTGACACCTCGCGATGAGGTTGAGGCCGGACGTAAAACCAATGGTAGCCACTACGGCGTCGTGCTCGGGAAGACGCGCCAGGGTCCAATCCTCCCGTGCGGAATCAACCGGCGCGGGGGGCTGCGAGGCCTCTTGAGCCCAGGCTGCAGAGGATGACAGGCAAAGGAACAGGACGGCGGAGATGGAGCGAAGCATTGCGCTACTTCGCCTCAACGACAGATTGCCGTCAAGCCGCCGCGTAGATGCTCTGGAACAGCACGGCGCCGTCGGCGGAGCCCAGTTCGGCCTCGAAGGCGCGGTCGGGGTGGGGCATCATGCCGAGCACATTGCCGCGCGCATTCTGGATGCCGGCGATGTCGTTGACCGAGCCGTTCGGGTTGTCGACGTAGCGGAAGACCACCTGGCCCTCGCCCTCGATCCGGGCCAGGGTCTCGGCGTCTGCGAAGAAGTTTCCGTCGCCGTTGCCCTGGGTCATGACCACCTCGCGCTGGCCCTGGTAGCCGGCTGTGAAGCGGGTCTGGCCGTTGGAGACAGTCAAGGCGATGGGCTTACAGACGTATTTCAGCCCCTTGTTGCGCAGCAGGGCGCCGGGCAGCATGCCGGCCTCGCACAGGATCTGGAAGCCGTTGCAGATGCCGACCACGGCGACGCCGTCGTCTGCGGCCTTCTTGACCGCCTGCATCACCGGCGACTGGGCCGCCATGGCGCCGCAGCGCAGATAGTCGCCGTAGGAGAAGCCGCCGGGAATGACGATCAGGTCCAGGCCCGAGGGCAGTTCGGTCTCGGCGTGCCAGACCATGGAGACGGGCTCGCCAGTGGAGCGTTCGACGGCGACCTTGCAGTCGCGATCACAGTTGGAACCGGGGAAGACGATGACGGCTGCGCTCATGGCGCGGGCCTCTAGCATCGTTTTCAGGAAATGTCAGTGCGCGGGTTCAAGAAGTCCGAGGCGGGTCTCGATCCGGCCGAGGCGGGCGTCCTGACGATCGACAATCTGATACAGGTTGGAGACGTCCTGGTTCAGGCCGTTGAGGTGGAGGCGCATGGCCTGAAGTTCGCCTCTCACGCCGGCGACATTGCCGTCGATCCGGTCCAGGCGTGTCTGCATGGACTTCAGCACTTCGTAGATGAGGTCGTTGGTGACGTCGGCCATGAGTTCATACTACCATAAACTGTGGTTACGCCAAACGCTTGGACGCGGCGCGTCTCCGTCCCTCCGCCCACGCCGCCACGAAGATCGCGAAGCCGCCCAGCGACAGCCCGACGCCGACCCAGCCGGTCGAGGTCCAGCCGTAGCCGGCCGCGATGGCCATGCCGCCCAGCAGGGGGCCGATGGCGTTGGCGGTATTAAAGGCCGAGTGGTTCAGGGCGGCGGCCAGGGTCTGGGCGTCGCCGGCGACGTCCATCAGCCGGGTCTGCAGCACCGAGCCCAGGCCGCCGCCGCCGCCGATCAGGAAGACGACGATCATGACGGCCCACAGGTGAGGCGCGGCGAACGGATAGAGGGCCAGGGCCGCGGCGCTCCACAGCAGAAGGCCGCCCGCCGCCGGGAAGCCGACCCGGTCGGCGGCCCAGGCCCCCAGGATATTGCCCAGGAACATGCCGACGCCGAAGACGGCGAAGACCCAGGGCATGATTTCCGGCCCCACGCCGGTCACGGCCTGAAGGGTCGAGGCCAGATAGGCGTAGACGGCGAACATGCCCCCGAAGCCGACGGCGCCGACGCCCAGGGTCAGCCAGACCTGGCTCCGCTTCAGGGCGGCCAGTTCGCGCACGGGACTGGCGTCCGGATGGGCCGGGTCGCGCGGGGCGAACAGGGCGACCAGACCCATGGTGGTCACCGCCAGGACGCTGACGATGGCGAAGGTCCAGCGCCAGCCGAAAGCGTGGCTGATCATATTGGCGAAGGGCACGCCGATGACCGTGGCGACCGTCAGACCCATCAGGACGGTCGAGACGGCCCGGGTGCGGAGATGCAGCGGCACGACCGACGCTGCGACCAGGGCCGCCACGCCGAAATAGGCGCCGTGCGGCACGCCGCTGAGGAAGCGGAAGACCAGCATCCATTCATAGGTCGGCGCCAGGGCCGACAGGCCGTTGCCGATGGCGAACAGGGCCATGAAGCCGATCAGCAGCAGCCAGCGCGGGCTGCGTGCGCCCAGCACCGCCAGGATCGGCGCTCCCACAACGACGCCGGCGGCGTAGGCGCTGATGACATGGCCGGCGGCCGGGGCGTCGACGCTCAGGCCGGCGGCGAAGTCGGGTAGGATGCTCATGGCCGCGAACTCGGTCACGCCGATGGCGAAACCGCCCATGGCCAGGGCGATCAGCACCAGGGCCACCCGTCCGGCGGTCATGGGTTCGTTGGTGACGTCGGAATCGACGACGGCGCCGCCAGCGGCCATGAAAGCTATCCGTAAAGGGGGAGGGGGATGTTGCGATGCAACATAAGGAGCCTCCTCCTTGGATCAACGCCTCAGCCGCGGTTTTCGTAGGTCGCCGTGATCGAGGTCTTGGCCAGGGTGTGGAAATGCAGGTTGAAACCGAAGACGGCGCCGGAATCGTCGGCGGTGACGTCCAGCCGCTCCACGTCCACGGCGAAGACGGTGAAGATGTAGCGGTGCGGGCCGTGGCCGGGGGGCGGGGCGGCGCCGCCGAAGCCGGCCTGGCCGAAATCGGTGCGCCCCTGGACCGCGCCGGAGGGCAGGTCGCCGCCGGGCGAACCGGCGCCGGTCGCCAGCTCGGTCACGTCGGCGAGGATGTTGGCGACGGTCCAGTGCCAGAAGCCTGAACCCGTCGGGGCGTCGGGATCATAGCAGGTGACGGCGTAGCTCTTCGTGCCTTCAGGCGCGCCGGACCAGGCGAGGTGGGGCGAGGTGTTTCCCTTGGCGTGGACCTGGGCGTCGGGAAGGACGCCGCCGTCCTGAATGTCGGTGGAGGTGAGGGTGAAGGTCATGGGCGCTCCGTCAATCAAGCCGTTAGCTTAACTGGGGGGCCGCAGAAGGGATGCAACCGCCTCTTCCCCATCATTGTGAGGAAGAGGCGTGATGCGTCAGGCCGCCTCGATGCGGTAGCCTTCGATCACCGTGTTGGCGAGCAGTTGCTCGCACATCTTCTTGGCCTCGGCCTGGGGGTCTGCAACGCCGTCGAGGTCGAACTCGATCAGCTTGCCGACGCGGGCGTTCGACACGCCGGTCCAGCCCAGACCCTGCAGGGCGCCTTCGACGGCCTTGCCCTGGACGTCCAGGACGCCGGGCTTGAGGAAGACGTGAACCTTGACCTTAGCCACTAGTGCAGCCCTCCCTGAATCACCGTCGGCATGCCCTTCATGATGCCGAGGCGACGCGCGACTTCGGTGTAGCTTTCGATGACATTGCCCAGATCGCGGCGGAAGCGGTCCTTGTCCATCTTCTCGCCGGTCGTGGCGTCCCACAGGCGGCAGCTGTCCGGGCTGATTTCGTCGGCCAGGATGACGCGGCTGAAGTCGTTTTCCCAGATGCGGCCGAACTCGATCTTGAAGTCGACCAGGGTGATGCCGACGGCGCCGAACATGCCTGACAGATAGTCGTTGACCCGAACCGTCATGGCCAGGATGTCGTCCAGTTCCTGGGTCGAGGCCCAGTTGAAGGCCGTGATATGCTCTTCGGTGACCATCGGGTCGTTGAGCTCGTCCTTCTTGTAGTAGAATTCGATGATCGAGCGGGGCAGGGGCGTGCCTTCCTCGATGCCCAGACGCTGGCTCATCGAGCCGGCGACGATGTTGCGGCAGACGACTTCCAGCGGGATGATCTCGACTTCGCGGATCAACTGCTCGCGCAGGTTCAGGCGCTTGATGAAGTGGTTGGTCACGCCGATGCCGTTCAGGCGCGACATGATGAATTCGCTGATCTGGTTGTTGACCACGCCCTTGCCTTCGAGGACCGCCTTCTTCTGCGCGTTGAACGCGGTGGCGTCGTCCTTGAAGTACTGGATCAGGGTGCCGGGCTCGGGTCCTTCGTACAGGATCTTGGCCTTGCCTTCGTAAATCTTCTTGCGCTTGCTGTTCATATTCCGGTCCCGGCCTACGGGCGCCCTCCAAAAACAAAAATCGCGCGGCCATGATGGAAAGGGGAAGACCCGGTCCTGGCGGCGCGTTTCTGAATCGTTCGGGCAGTCAATCTCGTTCGGCGACTCCTTAGCCGAACGCGGCCTCCGATACAAATGAGGCGAAACCGGAATGCGGGAGGGAGGAGGACGGGATGCGACGGAAGTCATGTTGCGTTCAGGCGCGGTCGGGCTATAGACGGCGCTTGCCCCGAGGTTAGCGGGGCGTTCGGAGCTATGCTGAGCGACATGACGACCTTCGACGATCGGGAAAAAGGCTACGAGGCCAAGTTCGCCCTCGATCAGGAGCAGGAATTCAAGGCCATCGCCCGGCGCAACAAGATGTTGGGCCTGTGGGCGGCCGAGAAGATGGGCCTGTCGGCTGAAAGCAGCGACCAGTACGCTGCGGCCATCGTGCGCGCCGACATGGAGCAGCCCGGCGACGAGGACGTGTTCCGCAAGGTCGCCGGCGACTTCAAGGCCTCGGGCCTGTCGGTGTCGGAAGGCGAGATTCGCTCCAAGATCGACGAACTGGCCTCCATCGCGCGCGAGCAGATTCGCGCCGGGGAGTAGACGTCCGGCCTAAGGGCGGGTTTGAGAATTCGAAAGGGCCGCACCCGGGGGAAAGTGCGGCCCTTTCTTTTTGCCGGGGACGTTGGGGGATGTCTCACCCGGCGTACTGTGCGTCTCGCGCCCCTGAAGAACACGGCGCGCGAGATTTGGTTTCAGCCCGTTCCGACCGGACTGTAATTATTTTTACGGCATCAGAACCGCATCGACGACGTGGACCACGCCGTTCGACTGGGCCACGTCGGCCTGGGTGATGGTGGACTTGCCGCCCTTGGCGTCGGTGATGACCCAGGTGTCGTTCGGACCGGCCGCGACCTTCAGTTCCTCGCCCTGAACCGTCTCCAGGGTCGCGGTCCCGCCGTTGGCCTGGGCCTGGCTGGCGATGTCGGCGGCGGTCAGACGGCCGGCGACCACGTGATAGGTCAGGATCTTGGTCAGATCGGCCTTCATGGCCGGCTGCATCAGGGCGGTGCGGGTGGCCTCGGGAATCTTGTCAAAGGCGGCGTTGTCGGGGGCGAAGACGGTGAAGGGGCCTGGACCCTGAAGCGTCTCGACCAGGCCGGCGGCCTGAACGGCGGCGACCAGGGTGGACAGGTTCGAGGCCTTGGACGCATTGGCGACGATGGTCTCGTTCGGGCTCATGGCCGCGCCGCCCACCATGGGATCGGCCGCCATCGGGGCCATGGCCGCGCCTTCGGCCGGGGCCATGGCGGTGGAGTCTGCGGGCGTGGTGGTTTCGTTGTTGTTGCAGGCGCCGAGCGCCATCAGCGCCCCGCCGGATACGGCGACGAGCATGAGCGTGCGAATATTGGTCATGGAGTTTCGTTCCCTATTGGCCCGCGTTGTCGCGGTCACGACAAGGTTACGTTCGGCATGACCTAAAGGATGCGTGTCGCGCGACAAGATAGCGCAGCTTGACCGTTCAGTCTTCGAACACGACCGTCTTTGTGCCGTGCAGCAAAACGCGATCTTCTAGATGGCGTCGAACCGCGCGGGCCAGAACTCGACGTTCGATATCACGACCTTTACGGATCAAATCTTCCGGGGTGTCGCGGTGGCTGATCCGCTCTACATCCTGTTCGATGATAGGGCCTTCGTCCAGGTCGGGCGTGACATAGTGGGCGGTGGCGCCGATCACCTTCACCCCGCGCGCATGGGCCTGGTGATAGGGGCGGGCGCCCTTGAAGCCGGGCAGGAAGGAGTGGTGGATATTGATGCAGCGTCCCTCCAGCCGGCGGCTGAGATCGTCGGACAGGATCTGCATGTAGCGCGCCAGGACGACCAGTTCCGTGCCGGTGGATTCGATCAGGCGCAGCAGTTCCGCCTCCTGCGCCGGCTTGTCGGCGGCGCTGACCGGCAGATGGTGGAAGGGCAGGTCGCCCAGATCGACATGGCCGATCATTTCGCGGGGGTGGTTGGAGACGACGGCCGTCACCTCCATCGGCAGTTCGTCGATCCGCCAGCGGTACAGCAGGTCCGCCAGACAGTGATCGAATTTGGACGTCAGGATCATCACCTTGCGCGGCTCCGGCCCTCGCAGGGTCCAGTCCATGGCGAAACGGTCGGCAAGCGGCGTGAAGGCGGCGTGGATGGCGGCCAGGGCGTCGCCGTCGGCCGGTTCGAACACCACCCGCATGAAGAAGGTGGCGCTGGAGGCGTCGCCGAACTGTTGGGCGTCCGAGATATTGGCGTCCCGCTCCAGCAGGAAGGCGGACACGGCCGCGACGATGCCGTGGCGGTCGGGGCAGGAAAGGGTCAGGATCATCAGGCGGCAGGCTTATCCGGGAGAAAGTCGCCCAGTATGGCCCAGCCCGCCGCCTTTGCCGACAAGGATATTGCATGGGCGGGGCTGGAGGACGGCAGATCGATCAGGGTCACGCCGTTGAGGTCGGAAAGGATCCGTCTTCCCAGCTTGGCCGCCAGGCCGCCGTTGAAGGCCACGGCGCGGAGTTCGGGCAGGCTTTCGATCAGCCCGCGCAGGTCGGCGGCCTCGGGCGACTTGATCGCCGCGTCCAGACTGCCGGATCGTTGGGCCGAGGCGATCACGTCCCACAGGCCGACGCCGCGCGCCTTCAACCGGTCCAGGCGGTCGGGGTAGGGCAGGGCGGTCAGGGGCTCGTCCAGCACGCCGCCGATCAACGGCCAGAAGCCGTTGCGGGGATGGGCGTAATATTGGGCCGCCTTCAGCGAGGCGTCGCCGGGCAGGCTGCCGAGAATCAGCAGGCGGGTGGCGGCGTCGACGACGGGGGGGAACTGGCTCTTGGTCATTCCCGACGCGCCGCGTCCCGATAGACCTGGCTGCGGTCGCGCCTGCCCACGGCGACGACAGTCACCGTGACGATCGCATCCTCGATCCGATAGACCAGCCGATATCCGGCGTCGCGCAGCTTGATCTTGTAGTGATCGCGCATCCCGTGAAGCGCATCCTTCGGAACACGCGGACTCTCCAGTCGTTCGGCCAGCTTCTTCTTGAACTGGTTGCGGACGGGCGCGCCCAGTTTCTCCCACTCCTTCAGCGCGGAGGGGAGAAACTGAAGATCAAAGGGCATCGAGCGAGACGCGCACCGGCGCCTCGTCCTGCCGCTGGCGGATGGTCTCGATCAGCGTCAGGTCGTCCAGTCGTTCGACCATCGCCTCGTAGGCGGCGGCGGGGACCATATAGGCCATGACCCGATTGTGGTTCAGCACGGCCACGGTCTGGCCCGCTGCGTCGTCCATGACGGCGCTGGGGCTCTTCTTCAGGTCAGAGACGCTGACCGCGACAGAGGCTTCGACCCGTTGCATGGGGATAGAGTACGAAAATCGGTGCGATTTTCAATACTGAAGATCACCCCTCGCCGAACACCCGCTTGAACACCACGTCCACATTCTTGGTGTGATAGCCGAGGTCGAACAGGGCTTCGAGCTGTTCGGCGGGCAGGGTGACGCGTTCGTCGGCCTTGAGGAAGTCCAGGAAGGCGCCTTCGCCGCGCCAGACCTTCATGGCGTTCTCCTGGACGGCGGCATAGGCGGCCTCGCGCGAGACGCCGGCCTGGGTCAGGGCCAGCATGACGCGTTGCGAATGCACCAGACCGCCCAGGCGGTCGATGTTGGCCTGCATGTTCTCGGGATAGACGTTCAGACGCTCGACCACATTGGCCAGACGCTGCAGGGCGAAGTCCAGGTGGATGGTGGCGTCGGGGCCGATGCCGCGCTCGACCGACGAGTGGCTGATGTCCCGCTCATGCCACAGGGCGACGTTTTCCATCGCCGGGGTCACGGCCGAGCGGACCAGACGGGCCAGGCCGGTCAGGTTCTCGGTCAGGATGGGGTTGCGCTTGTGCGGCATGGCCGACGAGCCCTTCTGGCCCTTGTCGAAGAATTCTTCCGCTTCCAGCACCTCGGTGCGCTGCAGGTGGCGGATCTCGATGGCGAGGCGTTCGACCGAGCTGGCGACGACGCCCAGGGCCGCGAAGAAGGCGGCGTGGCGGTCGCGCGGGATGACCTGGGTGGAGACCGGCTCGACCTGAAGCCCCATCTTGTCGGCGACGTACTGTTCGACGGCCGGATCGACATTGGCGAAGGTGCCGACGGCGCCGGAGATGGCGCAGGTGGCGATCTCTTCCTTGGCCGTGATCAGGCGGCGTTTGGCGCGCTGGAACTCGGCGTGATAGCCGGCCAGCTTCAGGCCGAAGGTCACGGGCTCGGCGTGGATGCCGTGGCTGCGGCCGACGGTCGGGGTGTATTTATGCTCCTTGGCGCGGGTCTCCAGCGCGGCCAGAACCCGGTCCACGCCGTCGATCAGCAGGTCCGACGAGCGGGCCAGCTGGACCGCGAAACAGGTGTCCAGCACGTCCGACGAGGTCATGCCCTGGTGCAGGAAGCGGGCCTCGTCGCCGACGATCTCGGCCACATGGGTCAGGAAGGCGATGACGTCGTGCTTGGTGGTGCGTTCGATCTCGTCGATGCGGTCGGCGTCGAAGGTCGCGTCCTTGCCCTTGGCCCAGATGGCGTCCGCCGCGTCCTGGGGGATGACGCCCAGTTCGGCCATCTTGGTCGCCGCGTGGGCCTCGATCTCGAACCAGATCTTGTACTTGGTCTCTTGCGACCAGATGGCGGCGGCGGCGGGGCGGGAATAGCGGGTGATCATGGGGCGGTCGTGTCGGTCCGGCCGCCGCCGGAGTCAAGGTTTGCGGCGACCTAAAGCTGCCCCATCGTATTGTCGTGATCGACCGCCTGCCGTTTCAGCCAGGCGACGAAGGCGGTGGCGCTGGGCGAGGGTGGTCGGTCGCGGGGCTGGACGACGGAATAGGCGAAGCCGACCGCTTCCGAGCCGTCCGGGAAGGGGGCGACCAGACGGCCCGAGGCTAGGTCCGCCTGGGCCAGGGTGCGTTTGGCCAGGGCGACGCCGCGGCCGGAGACGGCGGCCTCGATCAGCAGGCTGGACTGGTTGAAGCGCGAACCGCGGCGCGGGTCGGGGTGGCGCACGCCGCGCGCCTTCAGCCACATGGCCCAGTCGGGGCGGCTGGGGTCGCCGTCGTTGGACATGTCGTGCAGCAGGATGTGGCGCACCAGGTCGGCGGGTTTGCGGATCGGGTGTTCGCCGTCCATCAGCGACGGGGCGCAGACGGGCAGGACCGTCTCGGTCATCAGTCGGTCCACGGTCAGGCCGGGATAGTCGCCGGGGCCGTAGCGGACGGCGAGATCGACCTTGCCCTCGGTCAGGTCGGCCGGCTCCATGTCGGCCGAGATCCACAGTTCGATCTCGGGATGGGCGGTGTGGAAGTCGTCCATGCGCGGCATCAGCCATTTGGAGGCGAAGCCGGGGGCGACGCTGATCGACACCTGACGGCGGCGCGGCGGTTCGCGCAGCAGGGCCGAGGCGTCCATCAGCCGTTCGAACCCTTCGCGCAGCAGGGGCACCGAGGATCGGCCCAGGTCGGTCAGTTGTAGGCCGCGCGCCTCGCGCACGAACAGGGGCCCGCCGACGATGTCCTCGAGCAGGCGGATCTGCTGGCTGACGGCGCCCGGCGTCACGGCCAGTTCGTCGGCGGCGCGCGAGAAGTTCAGGTGACGCGCGGCGGCCTCGAAGGCGCGGAGGGCGTTGAGCGGGAGCAGGGAACGGGCCATCGCCGTTAGAAATCCTATCAGCGCGCCAAAGGCAATCTGGTTTGCGGGTCTGGGTGCAGAAGCCGAAGGTCGGCATCCTGACGTCGTCCCTGTTTCCTCTCCCGGCGACCCTGAAAGCAAGACCCATGCGTGTATTTCTCGCCGCCATCCCGCTGGAGGCCGCAAAGATCGTGATCATCGGCGGCGGGGAACCGGCGCTGGCGAAGCTGCGACTGTTTCTGAACACTCCCGCCGAACTGTTGTGGTTCACGCCGGACGGCGCGCCGCCCCGGATGGAGACGCCGCTGACCGCGCCGACGCCGCTGCTGCGGTCGCCGGACGCCGGGGACCTGGCGGGCGCGCGACTGGTGTTCATGGCGCTGGATGATGCGGATGAGCTGACGCGCCTGGGCGCGCTTGCCCGGGCGGCGGGGGCTCAGGTCAATGTGGTGGACAAGCCCCATCTGAGCGACTTCCAGACCCCGGCCCTGATCGACCGCGATGAGGTGGTGATCGGGGTCGCCACCGGCGGATCGGCCCCCATACTGGCGCGCGACGTGCGCTCGCGGATCGAGGGCGTGCTGCCGGCCGGTCTGGCCAATGTGGCCCGGCTGGCGCGCGAGCTGCGCGACACGGTCAAGGCCAATGTGCCCGACTTCATGGCCCGGCGTCGGTTCTGGGAGAAGGCCTTCCGGGGACCGGCGGCCGATCTGGCGGCGGCAGGCCGCACGGCCGAGGCGCGGCGCGAGATGCTGCGGCTGCTGAATTCGGCCGCGCCGGAACAGGGCGTGGTCCATATCGTCGGGGCGGGGCCGGGCGATCCGGAGCTGCTGACGCTGAAGGCGCTGCGGGTGTTGCAGGACGCCGACGTCATCATCCACGACCGGCTGGTGCCCGAGGCGGTGCTGGAGCGGGCGCGTCGCGACGCCAAACGCCTGTATGTCGGCAAGGCGCGTGGCGAACATTCGGTGCCCCAGGACCAGATCGAGGCCCTGATGATCGAGGAGGCCAAGGCGGGCCATCGGGTCGTGCGGCTGAAGGGCGGCGATCCCTTCGTCTTCGGGCGCGGCGGCGAGGAGCTGGAGGCGATGCGGGCGGCGGGCGTGGCGGTCTTTGTGGTGCCGGGGGTGACGGCGGCCCTGGCCTGCGCGGCCTCGGCGGGGATTCCGCTGACCCACCGCGAGCACGCCCAGGCGGTGACCTTCGTGACGGCCCAGGCCAAGCCCGGCGGGGGCGACGCCGACTGGGCCCGGCTGGCCGCGCCCAATCATACGCTGGCCATCTATATGGGCGTGGACCGGGCCGAGGAGACGGCGGGCAAGCTGATGGCGGCGGGGCGTCTGGGTTCGACGCCGGTGGCCATCGTCGAGAACGGCAGCCGGCCGGACGAACGGGTGCTGACCGGCCGGCTGGACGGGCTGGGCGCCCTGGTGCGGGGCGCCGACCTGAGCGGGCCGGCCCTGTTGTTCGTCGGCGAGACGGCGGCGTTTTCGGCGGCCCAGCTGGATGTGCGGGCGGAGGTGGCGGCGTGAAGATCGTCACTGCAAACCGCCTGTCGGACGGCCGGGTCATCTATGCGGGCGTGGACAATCAGCCGGTGGAGGGCCTCGACCAGGCCTCGACCCTGGACGACGCCACGGCCGAGATCGTGTTGGCCGAGGTCGCCGGGCGACCGGACATCTTCGTCAATCCCTATCTGGTCGAGGTTCAGGACCGCACGCCCTCGGGCCGTGACCGGCTGAAGGAGCGGATTCGTTCCGCCGGACCGACCGTCGGCCACAGCGTCGCAGGAGGCGTGGGCTGATGTATCGCTATGACGAGTTCGACCACGCCCTGGTGCGTGAACGGGTCGAGGAGTTTTCCGACCAGGTGGCGCGCCGGGCGTCCGGCGCCCTGACCGAGGACGAGTTCAAGCCGTTGCGGCTTATGAACGGCGTCTATCTGCAGCTCCACGCCTATATGCTGCGGGTCGCCATTCCCTATGGGACGTTCAACAGTCGGCAGATGCGCCAACTGGCCCATATCGCCCGCACCTATGACAAGGGCTACGGCCATTTCACCACGCGGACGAACATCCAGTACAACTGGCCGGCCCTGACCGACCTGCCCGCGATCCTGAGCGATCTGGCCGAGGTCGAGATGCACGCCATCCAGACCTCGGGCAACTGCATCCGCAACACCACGACCGACGTCTTCGCCGGCGCCGCCGACGACGAGATCGAGGATCCGCGCCCCTGGTGCGAGATCATCCGCCAATGGTCGACCATCCACCCGGAGTTCAGCTTCCTGCCGCGCAAGTTCAAGATCGCGGTGATCGGGGCCGAGAAGGACCGGGCGGCGATCCGGACCCATGATGTGGGCCTTCAGATCGTGCGCGGCGCGGATGGCGGGACCGCCTTCCGCGTCTTCGTCGGCGGGGGGCAGGGGCGTCTGCCCCATATTGGCCAGGAGATCGCATCGGCCGTGCCGGCGGCGGACCTGCTGGCCTATCTGACCGCCATACTGCGGGCGTGGAACCTGCTGGGGCGGCGCGACAATATCCATAAGGCGCGGATCAAGATCCTGGTCGCCTCGGTCGGGCTGGAGGCCTTCCGCGAGGAGGTGGACAAGCACTACGCCACCCTGCGCCTGGAAGACCTGCGGATCCCTGAGGACGAGGCCGAGCGGATCAAGGCCTATTTCGCCCCGCCGCCGTTCGAGGATCTGCCCAAGGCCAGCGCGCCGTTCGACCGCGCCCTGCTGGCCGATCCGGACTTCGCCCGGTTTGCGAGGAACAATGTGCGGCGTCATCGCCAGGCGGGCTACGCCTCGGTGGTGGTGTCGTTGAAGCCGGTCGGCGGGGTGCCGGGCGACATCACGGCGGACCAGATGGACGCGGTGGCGGATCTGGCCGAGCGCTACGCCTTCGACGAACTGCGCGCCGCCTATGAGCAGAATCTGGTCCTGCCCCATGTGAAGCTGGACGATGTGCCGACGCTGTGGCGGGCGCTGCTGGAGGTGGGGCTGGCGACGGCCAACGCCGATCTGGCGACGGACGTCATCGCCTGCCCAGGGCTGGATTATTGCAGCCTGGCCAACGCCCGGTCGATCCCGGTGGCCCAGGCCCTGTCGAAGCGGCTGGCCGACATGGACTATCAGGAGCGGCTGGGGCCGGTCCGGATCAATATGAGCGGGTGCATCAACGCCTGCGGCCACCACCACGTCGGCCACATCGGCGTGCTGGGCGTGGATCGCAAGGGCGAGGAATACTACCAGATCACTGTCGGTGGTTCGCCTGACGAACAGGCGGCCCTGGGCGACATCGTCGGTAAGAGCCTGCCGGCGGACGAGGTCGCGCCGGCGATCCAGCGGACCCTGGACCGCTATCTGCAAATCCGCGCCGAGGGCGAGCGGTTCATCGACACGGTGCGCCGCGTCGGTCCCGATCCCTTCCGCGACGCCATCTATGAGACGCTCGATGCTGCAAACGCTTGAAGGGGTCCAGAACGGGCCGCGGCTGTCGGTCACCACGCCGCTGGAAGAGGTCGAGGCCGCCGCCGCCGCGACCGACGTCCTGGTGCTGGAGTTCGACGCCTTTCGCGACGGGCGCGGCTTCTCGCTGGCGGCGGTGCTGCGCGAGCGGGGCTATGCCGGGCGGCTGATCGCGGCGGGCAAGGTCCTGCCGGACCAGGCGCGGCATCTGCGGCGCTCGGGTTTTGACGCGGTCGAACTGGCGCCGGGCGCGGACACGGCGGCCTGGGCGCGGATGGATCAGGCGTTCAGCGGGTCGTATCAGCCGGCCGTCGATCCGGCGCCGACCATCTGGCAAAGGCGGCGGGCGGCGTCGAACGACCCGGATCTGCAAGCGCTGGCCGACCGGCTGAACCGCGAGACCGAGGGCAGGGATGCGTCCGAGATCCTGAAGGCGGCGCTGGATCCAGCCCTGGGGCTGCGCGTCGGCGCCATATCTTCGTTCGGGGCGGAATCGGCGGCCCTGCTGCACATCGTGGCCGAGACGGACCGGGACGTGCCGGTGGTCTTCCTGGAGACGGGCCAGCATTTCCTCCAGACCCTGTCCTATCGCACCCAGTTGACCAAGGCACTGGGGCTGACCGACGTGCGGCTGGTGACGCCGGATGCGGACGAGAAGGCGAGCCTGGACGCCCGCGACGACCTTTGGCGGACCGACGCCGACGCCTGCTGCGATCTGAGGAAGGTGCGGCCGCTGGCCCGCGCCACGGTGGGTTTCAACGCCGTCATCACCGGGCGCAAACGCTATCAGGCCGCGACGCGCGCCGAGCTGAAGCCGTTCGAGGTGCTGGACGGGGTGCTGCGGATCAATCCGCTGGCGGACTGGGACGCCGAGGACGTCGAGGCCTGGCTGGAGGCGCACGACCTGCCGCGTCATCCTCTGGTCGAGCAGGGCTACCGCTCTATCGGCTGCTGGCCCTGCACCCGCGCCGTCGAAGACGACGAAGAGGCGCGCGCCGGACGCTGGTCGGGGATGGACAAGGTCGAGTGCGGCATCCACCTAGGCAAGCGTCAGGTCGCCGCCTGATCCCCTCCCGTTCGACCTCGCCTGAAAGCTGAAACGTGTCCGTCACACCGTCTGTCATCGACCTGATCGGTCATACGCCGCTGGTCCGCCTGAACCGCCTGTCCGACGAGACGGGCTGCGAAATCCTGGGCAAGGCCGAGTTCATGAACCCCGGCGGGTCGATCAAGGACCGCGCCGCCCTGTCTATCGTCCAGACCGCGCGGGCGTCGGGCGCGCTGAAGCCCGGCGGGACCATCGTCGAGGGCACGGCGGGCAATACCGGCATCGGCCTGGCCCTGGTCGGCGCCGCCCTGGGCCATCCGGTGGTCATCGTCATGCCCCGCACCCAGTCGGAGGAGAAGAAGTCGGCCATCCGTTCGCTGGGCGCGCGCCTGGTCGAAGTGGACGCCGCCCCCTTCTCCAGCCCGAACCATTTCGTCCATTATTCGGGGCGTCTGGCGTCCGAACTGAACGAGAGCGAGGCGGCCGGGGCGATCTGGGCGAACCAGTTCGACAACACCGCCAACCGCGACGCCCATTATACGACGACCGCGCCGGAGATCTGGGAGCAGACGGGCGGCAAGATCGACGCCTTCGTCTCGGCCGTGGGGTCGGGCGGCACCATCTCGGGCGTCGCCGCCTATCTGCGGGAGAAGAAGCCCGAGGTGACCATCGCCCTGGCCGACCCCGCCGGCGCGGCCCTGTTCAACTGGTACACCTTGGGCGAGATGACGGGCGAGGGCTCGTCGATCACCGAGGGGATCGGGGTGGCGCGGATCACCGGCAATCTGGAAGGCTTCAAGCCCGACCACGCCTATCGGATCGAAGACGCCGAGTTCCTGCCGATCCTGTTCGATCTGGTGAAGTACGAAGGCCTGTCCCTGGGCGGATCGGCCGGGGTCAATATCGCCGGCGCCGTGCGGCTGGCCCGCGAGATCGGGCCGGGCAAGACCATCGTCACCTGCCTGTGCGATCCGGGCTCGCGCTATGCGTCGAAGCTGTTCAACCCGGAATTCCTGACGTCGAAGGGCCTGCCGGTTCCGGGGTGGGTTTAGGGCTCACCACCCCGTTCGCGAAGGCGAACGGGGAGGTGACCGCTATTTCTCCTCCGCGATCCAGGCATCCATCCGCTGGTCCAGCAGGGCGAGCGGCAGCGGGCCCTCCGTCAGCAGGGCGTCGTGGAAGGTGCGGATGTTGAACTTCGGGCCCAGTTCGTGCTCGGCCCGCGCCCGGATTTCGCGCAGGCGGATTTCGCCGATCTTGTAGGCCGTGGCCTGGCCCGGCCAGCCGATATAGCGCTGAAGCTCGGTCTCGATATTGTGGGGCGCCAGGGCCGAGTTGTCGCGGAAACAGGCGCGGGCTTGCTCTTCTGACCAGCCCATCCAGTGCAGGCCGGTGTCCGCGACCAGACGACAGGCGCGCCACATCTCGTAGGACAGACGGCCGAACCGTTCATAGGGCGTGCGGTAGAAGCCCATCTCCTCGCCCAGATATTCAGCGTAGAGGCCCCAGCCCTCGGTGAAGGCGCTGACATTGGCCTGACGACGGAAATAGGGCTGGCCCTCCGCCTCCTGTTGCAGGGCGATCTGGATATGGTGGCCGGGGACCGCCTCGTGCAGGGTCAGGGCCGGCAGTTCGTACAGGGGGCGCTGGTTCAGCTTCGACGTATTGACCACATAATGGCCGGCGACGCCGTTCTGCATCGAGCCGCCGTTGTAGCGGCCGGTGGTGTAGTTTTCCTCGATCTGCGGCGGGACCGGCTGCACGTCGTAGGGCAGGCGGGGCAGGGTGGCGAACAGGGCCGGCAGGCCGCCGTCCGCGCGCTTGGCCATCTCCGACGCCTTCTCGATCAGGGCCTCGCGCGTCGGGGCGTAGAACTGGGGATCGGTGCGCAGGAAGGCCAGGAAGCCGGCGAAGTCGCCGGTCCAGCCGGACGCCTTCATCTCCACATCCATGCGGGCGCGGATGCGGGCGACCTCTGACAGGCCGATCTGGTGGATCTGGTCCGGCGTCAGGTCCGTGGTGGTGTGGACCCGCACCAGATAGGCGTACATTGCCTTGCCGCCGGGGCGGTTTCCCAGACCCGGTTCGACCGGGGCCTTGGGCAGGTATTCGGTCTCGAGGAAGCTCAGCCAGGCCTGGCGAGCCGGGACGATAGCCTGGGCCACGGCCGCCGCCGCCTGGGCCGTCAGACGATCCCTGGCCGCCTGGGACACGGTCGGGGGCAGGGTGGACAAGGGTTTCAGCAGGGGCTCGGCGTCGGGCGTGATCGCCACGTCGTTGCGCGCCCCGGCCAGGGCGCTCTCGGTCACGGAACGGGCCTGGACCAGGCCGGTGGCCAGGCCGCGCCGGGCGTTGTCGGTGGTCTGGGCGTAGATGTGTCCGAAGCCCCGGATGCGGCGGATATAGGCCTCGGCCTCGGCGACGGAATTCAGGCGGGTGCTTCCGCCGATATAGAGGGCCCAGGTTCCAGGGCCGCCCTCGCTGTCGAAGGCCAGGCGCGAGGTGTCGTAATCAAGCCCCTCGAGGCTGCGGTTCAGGGTGTAGAGCAGGAAGGCGTGGTTGACGCCGCCGGCGTGGGAAAGACTTGCCGGGTCGATGGCCCGGAGCCGGTCGACGAAGGCCTCTAGCGGCGCGCGCTGGGCCAGTTCGAAGCTGCGCGACAGGTCGGGAACCCGGCCCATGGCCTCGACGTCGCCCTCGCTGCTGGCGGCGAAGGGGTCGATCGACTTCAGATAGGCCTCGTAATCGACGATCAGGGCGTCGAGGGCGGCGTCAGCCGGACTGGGGGCGAGGGCGGCGGGGGCAGGCGTCGCCGAGGCTTGCGCCATGGCCGCCGCCGGCGACGCCGCGGCGAGCAGGGCCGCGACGGCCAGGTAAGAGATCTTCATGACGCCCTCCAGAACAGCCCGTACAGGCAAGCCGAGCCGGCAGGGCGCGTCAAGCCGTCGGGATCAGTCGCAGGCGACGAAGAAGCGTTCGATGTCGGCGCGTGTCTGGGGATGGGCGGCGTAGGTCCGCCGCCGGTCGCCGTCCCAGACCGCGATCCAGCCCAGGCGGCGAAAGCGCTGGAAGACCGGATCGCGCGTGCGGGCCTTGGCCTCGGCGTAGTGGCCGTCGGTGACGCCGGCGTCTTCGGAAGTGGCCGGATAGTTTTCGGTGTCGCCGCCGGATTCCAGATGAAGCTGCCGCGACGGCTTCTCCAGGACGGCGGCCAGCTCCAGCGCGCCGGAGCCGGAGCCGCAGAACAGTTTCAGCTTCACCTCGTCGCTGTTGGCGACGCCGTAGGCCAGGGTGTTTTCCCGGGCCTCCTGGTTGAGGAACCAGTCATAGTTCGGCGCCGGCGCCGGGGCGCCGGCGTCCGCCATGGAGGTCGAGACCGGCGCCGGCGTGGCGCAGGCGGCCAGGGCCGACAGGGCGAGCAGGGA
Source organism: Brevundimonas sp. GW821-FHT10A07 (assembly GCF_059415785.1). Lineage (NCBI taxonomy): Bacteria > Pseudomonadati > Pseudomonadota > Alphaproteobacteria > Caulobacterales > Caulobacteraceae > Brevundimonas > Brevundimonas sp. GW821-FHT10A07. Next base: position 138,692 of record NZ_JBWKNX010000008.1, on the reverse strand, counting down.
CGACAAGGGCTTCAGCAGACGCATGATCGGTGTTCCTATCCGGCGCAACGATCCGCGAAGCGGCGAAGCTTGGCAAGATGGGGGCGTTCGACCTTGACCGCCCCGGTCCGGTCGCCCGTCATGATCGCCATGTCGCCGGAGCCGACAAAGGCCGCGAACAGGGGATGATCGGTGCGTAGCGTGACCTCCAGCCTTCCGCCGCGCCCGATTCGCGCCGCGCTGGTGGTCGAAGCCGCGCCGGACGTCAGTCGGGCGAAGCCGGGCTGGGTCTCCGGCGCGGACCTGGCGTCGGTGTCGTAGAGAGTGACGGTCGCGACGTTGGATCGGGGCGCACACTGCAGCGTGGCCCTGAGCGCCGGGGTGTCGGTCACCTCATTGGCCAGGACGACAGGGCCTTCGCTCTCGTAAAGGGTCCAGGTCCAGGCCAAGGGGGGTGAAGGCGGCTGGGCGGCCGCCTGCAGGCCCGCCGCCAGAGCGACCGCGAGAACAAGGTTCATGGATCAGCCCCCGCTGATGGCGACGCGAAATGGCGTCTTCACCCATTTCGTCAAGCGCGCGACGATCCGCAATAGGAAAGGAAGCCGGCGATCATCCGGCGCTCATCCGGGCCGGCCTTCAGGACGAACCGCCCGGAATCGCCCTGCACGCGCATCGCGCCGTGCGAAGCCAGCCCCGTCAGGCTGGCGTCCTGCAGGGAGAGGCGGGCTTCCGTCGCGTCTCCGCCGCTCATGGGATCCAGGGGCGCAGGGCCGTGAGAGGCCGCGATCAGACGCGGCGTATCCGGCTGGACGTCGCCATAGACCACGGCGGCGGCGTCGCCGGGGGAACAGGTGACCATCAGGGCCAGTTGGTCCGAGTTCTCGACCCCGTAGGCCAGCTTGGCCATCGCGCCTTCATGGCTGAGATGCCAGCTCATCGTCGGCGTCTCGACGGGTGGAAAGGCGTCGAGCGGTTGCGTCCTGGCGGCGAAGGCGACCAGGACGACAGCGGCGGCGGCGGGGATCAGAACCTTGAACATGTGAATACTCGCGTCTGACGAACAAACGCGGTTACGCATCAAGGGTTCACGGCTCCGCTTGAGCCGCCGTCGTCCTGTGGCCAAGCGGCATCAGTGGATCAGAACGGGCTGAACCGCTCGACCAGGCTCTGGGCGGCAGGCGTCGCCTGCATCCGGCTGATGTCGCCACGACCGCCGTAGGAGATGCGGGCCTCGGCGATCTGGGTGTGATTGATCGAATTGGCCGACGAGATGTCCTCGGGTCGCACGATGCCGGCGACGGTCAGTTCGCGGACTTCGCGATTGGTGCGCACTTCCTGCCGACCCTGGATCACCATGTTGCCATTGGCCAGGACGTCGGTGACCACGGCGGCGACGGTCAGGGAGACCTTTTCCGAGCGGTTGACCGAACCAGAACCGGCGGCGTTGGTCTTTCCCTCCAGTCCGACCATGTTGGCCGGGTCGAAGCCGCCGGGGAAGACGCGGCCCAGGCTGCTCTCCAGGCCGAAGAAGTTGGAGACTCCGGTCGAGGAGTCGTTCGACCGCGCCCTTTGGGTCGAGTTCTGGGTCTGGGCCCGGTCGTCGATATCGATCCTGACCGTCAGGATGTCGCCGATGTGACGCGCGCGCTGATCGCCGAAGAAGGTGCGGGCGCCGACGCGCCACAGGCTGTTGGCGCTGGCGGGGGTCGCTTCCTGACGCAGGCCGGGGCCGGCCATATAGGCCTGTTGCGCCGGCACAAGCGCGGCCGGATAGCCGATGGGGGCCAGTTCCGGGCCACGCACGGCCTCGATGGCGGTGGAGCAGGCGCCGAGCGAGGCGGCGGCGGAGACGGCGGCGACGATCAGGATCTTGCGCATGATGGATTCCCCTAGCGGGCGGCGAACTGTTGAGGATTGGCGCGGACCATGTCGGCGGCGGGGCCGGCGACAGCCTGGCCCGGACCGGACGCGACGGCGTCGATGACACGGTTGGAGGCGGTGTTGAGGACGGCGACGGGCTCGCCCAGCGCGGCGTTGCGCATGGCCTTGCCCATGATGCTCAGGTTCACGCCGCCGACCTGATAGGTGACGCGCACCATGTCGTTGCGGGCGATGACCTGCTGTCCGCCGCCGACCGGACGGTAGACGGGACGGTTCTGGGGCGCAGAGGCCTGCAGGTCTGTTTGGGCGGCGGCGGCTGAAACCGGACCGGTCGATCGGCGGACGGCGACGCGCCGCAGACCATTGGGATTGGTCCAGTCCAGACCGGCCTGACGGGCCTGGGCCTGAAGCTGGCCGGCCTCGATCACCACCGACGGGCCGACCCGCTGGGCCACGACCACTTCGGCGGCGGCGCCGGCGCCGTCGAAGATATCGCCCAGGGTGACTCGACCGTCGTCATCGACGGGGTTGGACTTCAGCGAAACCGGTCCGGCCCATGCGGGGCTGGAAACGGCGGCGAGTGCGGCGGCGAGAACCAGGGCGCGACGGATACGGGTCATGATTCAGCCCTTCACCTGAGCGGTCACCGACAGCATTTGGTCTGCGGTGGAGATGACCTTGGAGTTCATCTCGTAGGCCCGTTGCGCGATGATCAGGGCGCTGATCTCGGCCACGGAGTCGACGTTGGAGGCCTCGGTGTAGCCTTGCATGATTTGCCCGAAGCCGGGGCTGCCCGGCGTGCCGACGTTGGCGGCGCCCGAAGCGGCCGTTTCCAGCAGCAGGTTGTCGCCGATGGCCTCGAGACCGGCTTCGTTGAAGAAGGTCGCCAGTTCGATCTGGCCGACCGTCGTCGGCGCGGCCTGACCGGCCTGGGTCACCTGGACCAGGCCCGATTTGGAGATAGTGACGTCGGTGGCGTCCTGCGGGATGGTGACGGCCGGCTCCAGCGCATAGCCGTCATCGGTGACGATCTGGCCTTCCTGGTTGACCTGCAGGTTGCCGGCGCGAGTGTAGCCGATCTCGCCCGAGGGCAGGGTGATCTGGAAATAGCCCTTTCCGTCGATGGCCATGTCATAGTCGTTGCCGGTCTGTTGGGGCGTGCCCTGTTCGGTGACGCGATAGACGGCGCCCGCCTTGACGCCCGCGCCGATCTGGATGCCGGTCGGAACGACGGTGCCCTGGCTGGACGACTGCGCGCCCATCCGTTCGACGTTCTGGTACAGCAGGTCCTGGAACTCGGCGCGCTGCTTCTTGAAGCCCACCGTGTTCATGTTGGCGATGTTGTTGGAGATGACCTCCACGTTCAGCTGTTGGGCGGCCATGCCCGAGGCTGCGGTTCTGAGCGCGCGCATTATCCGGCTCTCCCTTAAGCGGCCTTGCCGAGGCGCTCGACGGCGCGACGGCTCAGGTCATTGGTGTTCTCGATCATTCGGGTGATGCTTTCGTAGGCCCGGCTGATCTCGATGAGATTGGTGATTTCGGTCAGCGAATTGACGTTCGACGCCTCCAGAGACCCCTGATGGATCTGGACGTCGTTGGCCTCGACCGGCTGGACGTTCGAGCCGTTGCGATAGAGGCCGTCACCGCCCTTTTCGAGCACGCCGAGCGTATCGAAGCGGACGACCGACAGGCGCCCGGTGATCTGGCCGCTCTGGGTGATGGTGCCGTCTGCGCCGACGGAGGGGGCGCCGAGGGCGGGGTCCAGCACGATCTCCCCCCCGCCGCCCAGCACGGCCTGACCCTGTTTGGTGGTCAGCCGGCCTTCCGGATCCATGGTGAAGGCGCCGTCGCGGGTGTAGGCCTCGCCGGCCGCGCCGTCTCGAACGGTGAAGAAGGCGCCCTCGCCGGCGATGGCGAAGTCGAGGGGGCGGCCGGTCTCGGACATCGAGCCCTGGCCGAAGTCGCGGCCCACGCCGTTGTCCAGCACGAAGCTGGCCGAGGGGCGGATGGAGTCGTTGCGGGCGCGCTGGCCCACTTCCGTCCCGAGCATCAGCTGTTCGACCTTGAATCCGGTGGTGTCGGCGTTGGCGACGTTGTTGGCCACGATGTCGAGTTCGCGACGCAGCGTCATCTGACGGGACAATCCGATATAGGCGGCGTTTTCCACGAGTGGCGTGCTCCTTCGATTTCTCCCTCGCAACGACCGTGCCAACAGGGTTAATCCAGCAGGAATGGCGGTTTGAGGGGGCGGGAGGCCGGTGACGCCCGGCAAAAACTGCCGTTTGTAAACGTCGCGTTAACCAAGCCGGGCTGATCCTCCCCATGAGATTCTCCGGGGCGAGCGCATGTTCAAGTTTGGCAAGAAGAAGGGCGACCCGAACGCCGATGCGCCCGCCGACAAGTCGGTCGATGCGGACGCGGCCGAGGGCGAAGAGGGCGCGCCCAAGAAAAAGAAGCTGCCGATCCTGTTCATCATCGCGCCCGTGGCCCTGCTGGTACTGGGCGGCGGCGGCGCGGCGGCCTTCTTCCTGATGAAGCCCAAGCCGGCCGAGGCCCATGGCGAGGAAGCCGCCGCCGCAGGTCACGGCGAGGAAAAGGCTGAGGAAAAGGGCGGTCACGGCAAGGAAGAGAAGAAGGCCGAAGGCGGCGGACATGGCGCGCCCGCCGAAGGCGGCGAAGCCGATCCGGCTCTGGGCAAGATCAGCGAAGGGCCTGACGGCGTCACCTTCTACACCCTGCCGGACATGGTCATGAACATCCAGTCGGCCGACGGCCGGCCGACCTTCCTGAAGCTGAAGCTGACGCTGGAGATGCACGACGCCGAGGTGGCGACGCATCTTCAGTCCGAGATGCCGCGCCTGCAGGACATGTTCACCGGCTTCGTGCGCGAACTGCGTCCCGAGGATCTGAGCGGCTCGGCCGGCACCTACCAGCTTCGGGCGGAAATCCTGCGCCGCGTCAATCTGGTCGCGGCGCCCGGCAAGGTGGACGCGGTCCTGATCGAAGAAATGCTGGTGCAGTAGGCATGACCGATACGGCGCTCGATTCCTTCGGCGGCATGGGCGATCCGGCGGACGCCCTGTCCGAACGCGTCCTGAACCAGGACGAGATCGACAGCCTGCTGGGCTTCGACCTGGGCGACGACGACGGTTCGGAAAAGTCCGGCATACGCGCCATCATCAATTCGGCGCTCGTCTCCTACGAACGCCTGCCGATGCTGGAGATCGTGTTCGACCGCCTGGTGCGGTTGATGACGACCTCGCTGCGGAACTTCACTTCGGACAATGTCGAGGTGTCGCTGGACAATATTTCGTCGATCCGCTTCGGCGACTATCTGAACTCGATCCCGCTGCCGGCGATCCTGGCGGTCTTCCGGGCCGAGGAACTGGACAACTATGGTCTGCTGACGGTCGATTCCAATCTGATCTATTCGATCGTCGACGTGCTGCTGGGCGGGCGTCGCGGCACGGCGGCCCTGCGGATCGAGGGGCGCCCCTACACCACGATCGAACGGGTGCTGGTGCAGCGGATGGTGGAGGTGGTGCTGAACGACGCCCGCCTGGCCTTCGAACCCCTGACGCCCGTCACCTTCAACCTGGACCGGCTGGAGACCAATCCGCGCTTCGCCGCCATCGCCCGGCCGGCCAACGCCGCCATCCTGATCAAGCTTCGCATCGACATGGAAGACCGCGGCGGGCGAATCGAGCTTCTTCTGCCCTATGCGACGCTGGAACCGATCCGGAAAATGCTGCTGCAGCAGTTCATGGGCGAGAAGTTCGGCCGCGACAACATCTGGGAAGGCCACTTGGCCACCGAACTCTGGACGACCGAGACCGAGGTGCGCGCCGTTCTGGACGAGCAGATGATGCCCCTGTCCACCGTGCTGAACCTCAAGGTCGGCGATACGATGATGCTGAACGCCACGCCGGATTCGGAAGTCTCGATCCGCGCCGGCGCCATCCCCCTGACGACGGGGCGAATGGGCCGCAAGGGGCAGCATATCGCCGTCCGCATCGAAGGCCCGGTGAACCCGGAAATCGCCGCCCGCATAAGAGGACCCCGCTGATGACCGGCATGATCATGGATGCGGTGCTGATGCTGCTGCTCGTCGCGGCGGTGGGCTACGGGATCAAGCTGGAACGCAAGCTGTCGGCCCTGCGCACCGGCCAGGTCGCCTTCGCCCAGGCGGTGACGGAACTGAACGCCGCCGCCGGTCGCGCCGAGGCCGCCCTGGCGACCCTGCGCGCCTCGGGCCAGGAGACGGACCTGCTGCACGACCGCATCATCAAGGCGCGCGAGGTGAAGCAACAGCTGGAAGCCCTGATCGCCCGCGCCCGCGCCCCCGTCGCGGCGCCGCTGCGGCTGCAACAGGAAGAGACGGCCCCGCGCCCCGAAATCGTTCGGCCGGTCGCGTCCGCGCCTTCGCCCGCCGCCGTGGTCAATGATGATGACGAACGCGCCCGGCGCATGGCCGCCCTGGCCCAGCGCATTCAGGGCATGTCCGGCCCCGCCGCGACGTCGCGAGCCGGGGCGCCGGCGGGTCGCGACAACGTCGCCGCCATCGTCCAGGCCCTGACCTCCGTCGGCTCCGCTAACCATTCCGCCAAACAAAGCCTCAACGCCGCGCGTCGTAATCTCGACGACGATCTGTTCGCCGCCTGAGTTCGGAACCCCATTTCATGGCTCGCATACCCCGCCTTCTGCCCCTGATCGCCGTCGCCATTGGCGGGGTTGTCGCGGTGCGCGCCGTCGGCGTCGCGCCCGGCCTGTTCGAGGGCGCCAAGGCCTGGGCGGAAGAGGCGCCGGCCGCCGCCGGCGCCCCGGCCAAGCCGGCCCTGCCCGGCACCTGCGCCCTATCGCCCGAACAACTGGCCCAGCAGGCGGGCATTTCGCCAGCCGAGTTGAAGATCATCCAGTCGCTGTCGCAGCGCCGCACCGAACTGGACGCGCGCGACCAGGATTTCGCGACCACCCTGCCGCTGATGGTCGCCGCCGAGCAGAAACTGGACGCCAAGGTTCAGGCCCTGGCGGCGCTGAAGGCCGAGATGAAACAGATGCTGGGCCAGGTCGACGAGCGCGAGAAGGCCGAGATCGATCGGCTGGTCCAGGTCTATTCCGCCATGCGCCCCAAGGAGGCCGCCCCGGTCATGGCCAGCCTGGAGGATCGGGTCCGCCTGCCGGTCGCCGCCGCCATGCGTCCGCGCACCCTGGCCGCCATCATGGCCCAGATGACGGCGCCCCAGGCCAAGGAACTGACCGAGAAACTGGCCGCCCGGTTCCAGGCCCAGCAGATGGCCGCCCGCGCCGCCGCCGCCGAAGCCGCGACGCCGCCGCCCGCCGCGACCCCGGCCGCACAGCCTGCGGCCCAGCCGGCCGCCGCAACGCCTTCGCCCACGCCCGCTGTCGCGACAGCGCCCCAGGCGCGGCCCACGCCTCGTCCCGCCGCCCGCCAGCCGGCCCGTCGGCCCGCCAGCCGCCCTGCCAGCCGACCTGCGGCGAGCCCGGCGGCCGCGCCCGCCGCCGCCGGCCCGCAGCCTTACAAGCCCGCCGCTACAGACGCCCCGCCGCGCCAGACGGTGCAGTAGGCGCATTCGGATTCCTCCGTAGCGGCGACAGGCCAATATAATAACCATTCCGGCGCATCATCGCCTCACGCTCCATCAAGGAGCGAGGCACAGAGGATGATACGCCGTGGTCGGCGAACTTCTTTATATCGCGCATCGTCTTCGGCGCGTCCTGATCCTGGGCGTGATCGTCACGCCGCTGGCGGTCTTGGCCCTGATGGTGCAGCGAAGTCTGAGCTTCTGATCGGCCGGTTTCGGTTGGCATGAGGGCCGGGCGCGGCTATCACCGCGCCTTCCCGATATCCGAGCCGCCGAACGATCATGTCCGACACGCCCCCCGACCGCCTCTCCGTCGATCCCTCCAGCCCCTTCCATGATGCGGACGTGCTGCAACGCGGCGTCGGCATTCGCTTCAAGGGCGAGGAAAAGACCAATGTCGAGGAATATTGCGTCTCGGAGGGCTGGGTGCGGCTGGCGCTGGGCAATCGGGTGGACCGCAAGGGCAAGGCCCTGACGGTCAAACTGCAGGGCTTGGTCGAACCCTATTTCCAGAACGGCTGAGTCTTTCTAGGCTGCGGCTCTTCCCCGAGTCTGGAGCCTGCCGATGTCCTTCCGTCTGCTGACCGTCAGCGCGCTCGCGCTCGGCCTCGTCGCCGCCGTTGCTCCGCTGGCCAGGGCCCAGGACGCAGTTACGGTGGAGCGCGCCATCGCCGTTCGTGACGCGGCGCTGACGTCGAACATCGCCCTGGACTATGTCACCCAGCTGACCACCCGCTTCGGCGCGCGGCCGGCCGGGTCGAAGTCCGAGCAGGACGCCGCCGCCTGGGCCGCCGACTATCTGCGCGCCCACGGCTTCCAGAACGTCCGCATCGAAGAATTCCCGCTGGTCGGCTGGGAGCGGGGCGAAGGCTCGGCCGCCATCGTCGGCAGGAACGCCCAGTCGCTGGTCGCCGCCGCCCTGGGCCATTCGCCCGCCACGCCGCGCGGCGGGGTCGAGGCGGACGTGGTGCGATTCTCCAGTTTTGAAGACCTGCAGGCGGCCGATCCGGCGACCGTTCGCGGCAAGATCGTCTATGTCGATCTGGGTCAGATGCACCCGATGCAGGACGGCTCGGGATACGGACCCCAGACCCGGGTGCGCGGCGCCGGTCCCGGCGTGGCGGCGGCCAAGGGGGCGGGGGCCTTCATCATGCGTTCGGTCGGATCGGACGAGGACCGCATGCCCCACACCGGCACCACCCGCTATGTGGACGGCAAGCCCACCATCCCATCCTTCGCCCTGTCCGCGCCGGACGCCGACCAGGTCAGCCGGTTGATCGCCCTGGGCGAGCCGGTGCGGATGCGCCTGACCTCGACCGCCCGCACCTATGAGACCCACAGCCAGAACGTCATCGGCGACCTGCCCGGCGCGACCCGGCCGGAGGAGATCATCGTGCTGGGCTCGCACATGGACAGCTGGGACCTGGGCACCGGCGCCATCGACGACGGGGCGGGCGGCGCCATCACCGTCGCGGCGGCCAAGGCCGTGGCCGACAGCGGGCGGCGTCCCGCCCGCACGATCCGGGTGATCTTCTACGGCTCCGAGGAAGTGGCCCAGCCCACGCCCCAGACCGGCAACGGCGGCGGCGTCTACGCCCGCAACCAGGGCGCGGCCCTGGAGAAACACGTGATCGCCGGCGAAAGCGACTTCGGCGCGGACCGGGTCTATGCGCTGCGCCTGCCCGCCGGCGCCCAGGGCTCGGACTTCCAGAAGGCGGCGACCCGCGTCCTCTATCCGCTCGGCGTCCTGGCGTCGGCCCAGGTCGAGACCGACGGCGGGGTCGATGTCGGTCCCATGGGGCCGCTGGGCGTGCCCTTCTTCGGTCTGGCGCAGGACGGGACCCGCTATTTCGACCTGCACCACACCGCCAACGACACCCTGGACAAGATCGACCCGGCGCAGTTGAGCCAGAACGTCGCCGCCTGGGCGGGCCTGCTCTGGCTGATCGCTGATTCCGACGTCGATTTCCGCGCCATGCGACCGGCGACGACGACAGCGACGCCGGCCGCACACTAGGTCGCTTGGCCACATGGTCCGGTTCTGGCTATAGAGCCGGACCGGCTCGCGGGCGTGGCGAAACTGGTAGACGCAGCAGACTTAAAATCTGCCGGGCGCAAGCCCTTGCCGGTTCGACCCCGGCCGCCCGCACCAGATCTTGAAGGATCCATGCGTCGTGCCCGCCAGACCGGCGCCGAAGCGCGTTGGTCGGGTCAGAACGGAAAGAAGACCGGGATGGCGATCATCGCGGCGACCCAGGTGACCAGGTTCAACGGCAGGCCGACACGGACGAAGTCCATGTAGCTGTAGCCGCCCATGTTGAAGACCAGCACATTGGTCTGATAGCCGAACGGGGTCGCGAAAGCGGCTGAGGCGGCCATCATCACGCCCACCAGGAACGGGCGGGGATCGACGCCCAGGCTTTCGGCCAGGGCCACGGCGATGGGGGTGATCAACACGGCGACGGTGGCGTTGGACAGGAGCTCCGTCGCAAACAGGGTCACGCCGTACAGCACGATCAGCGCGCCGAGGGGCCCCATCGGCCGGATCACGTCGATCAGCCGGTCCGCCCCGGCGGAAGCCAGGCCCGTCACTTCGATGGCGGTGCCGACCACCACCATGCCCGCGATCAGAAGCAGGATCTCGGGGCGAAGCCCGGCATAGGCCTCTTCGGGGGTGATGACCCTGAGCAGGATCAGCGCCACCGCCCCGGCGAAGGCCGAGGCCGCGATCGGGGCCCAGCCGAGCGCGGCAGAGGCGATCACCAGAGCGAAGATCGCCAGGGAGATCAGCGCGGGCCGAAGCCGGAAGGGGCGATCCGCCGCGCCGAACAGGGCGACGTCGCCCAGATGGGCGTCGCCCGAGCCGTCCGACTGGTTGCGCGATTCTCCCAGGCGCGGCAGGCCGAAGGGCAGGGCGCGACGGCGTCGCCCGGCCGCCTCCGCCTCGGCGCGGCGGCGCGCGCCTTCCATCTCGGCCAGACGGGCGGCCTGGGCCTCGTCCTTGGCCACCGACCGGCCCAGCTGTCGCGCGCCGACGAAATAGAGCCACAGGCCGCCGATCACCGCGATGAACAGACCCACGGGCGTGATCTCGAACAGGCCGAACACCGGCTGGCCCGCATTGCGCGCCATGTCGTTGACCAGCAGATTGGTCGAGGTGCCGATCAGGGTCAGCAGGCCGCCCATCACCGTCACATGGCTGAGCGGCATCAGGAACCGCTTGGGCGACAGCTGCAGGGACTGGGCCACGTCGCGGATCACCGGCGCCGCCAGCACCACCACCGGCGTATTGTTCAGGAAACCGCCGACGGCGCCGCACAGGCCGATGACGATCCAGATGCCCATGGCCCCGATCCGGGCCGCCAGTCGGGTGGCCTGGCGGATCAGCAGGCCCAACAGGCCCGACAGTTCGATGGCGTAGGCGATGACGAACAGGCCGGCCAGGGCGATGACAGCGGGGCTGGCGAAGGCGCTCTGCACCTCGACCGGCCGCACCACCCCCAGCAGCAGCAGGACGGCGGCTCCAGTCAGGGCGACGACATCGGCGCGAAGCTTGCCGTGGATCAGCACGCCGACCACGCCGATGAGCACCGCCAGGGCGGCGATCTGATCGAAGGTCATGACCCTGTGCAGACCGGTCTCCGTAGCTTTCGTCAACCTTTTTCGCACGATGGCCCCCGAAAGCGCGAACCCATGCTAGGGTGGTTTCATGCTGGAACCGACCGTGTCGCCTCGCCCGTCGGTCGTCGCGCTTGCGGCGTCCCTTGTTTTCCTCGCCGCCTGCCAGCGCGAGGAGGCCGCCCCCGCTCCGCCGCCGGTCCCGGCCGTCAGCGCGCCGCCGGTCGTCGCCATCGGTCCCGCGCCGGTGCTGGACCGGACCGGGCTCTTGCAGGCCATGGATGTCGCGGCCTCGGCCTACGCCGCCGGGAAAGATCCGGGCGGGGCCACCCTGGCCGGTCGCCGCTTCGTCATCCGTCAGGCCTTCGGCTGCGCTGGGGCGTCGCCGGCGGTTCAGTCGTCGGTCGGAGCGCCGGCTGGCGACGGGCTGGCCGCCTGGTCCCGGATCGACAAGGGCAAGAGCCTGAGACTGACATTGGCGCCGGCCGATTGGACGGGGTCGCCTATGCTCGCGGGCGGCGCCGACAGCTGGGAAGCGGCCGAGGGGTTCTGGCTGCCTCGCCCGTGGTTGCGCGCCGACGGCTGTCCGGGGGTTCTGAGCAATCCGGAGACGGACGGCGCGACGGCGGCCTCGCCCCAGACCGTCGGTCTGGCGGCCGTATTCGAGGAAGACGGCTCGCGCCTCGGCCGCCGCAACGGTCGGGCCTATGAGTTCACCGTCCGCGCCGAAGGCGATCAGGCCCCGGTCGCGCCGACGAACGGGTATCGGCTGGTGCTGGAGGGGCGTATGGCGGCATTCGCCGACGGTCGCGCCATTCGTTGTCGCGCCGATGGCCCTGATCAGCGCCCGGTCTGTATCGGCGCGGTTCAGCTTGACCGGGTCGCCTTTGAGGACGCCGAAGGCCAGGGGCTCAGCGAGTGGCGGCCTGGCTAAGGCCGGGCCCGCAATTGTCCGGCCATAGGGCAGGGCGGGAATTAATCCTCGGCGGCGGCGCTACGGACGGACATCATCGTGGCGAGGCGATCCGCTGCGGCGGTCATGGTCTCTCGATCCGCTCGCGAAAGGCCGTCAAACCGGGTCGTGAAGTCCTGGCCCATCAGGCCCGGCGACGCCGCCAAAGCCTGGCGGCCGGACTCGGTCAGGCGCGCGTGAACCACACGTCGGTCGATGCTGGACCGATAGCGGATGACCATCCCCTTGGCCTCCAGCTTGTCGAGAACGGCCACCACGGTGGGCGCCGACATGGAGACGTCGCGTGAAATGGCGCTGGTGCTCACCTCGCCCATCGCGCGGATCGATTGCAGCACAAGAAGTTGCGGCAGGGTCAGGCCTGTCAGCCGGGCGATCTCGCGCGACCGGACGTCGATCGCTTGGGCGATCCGCCGCACCGAGCGGAGCAGGGACGTGGACAGGTCTTCGGCCGCGTCGGGAGAAATATCGCTCATCCGGTTGAACTCTTTCGTGCACGAACCATTTGTACACGCTGCTTCCACAATTCAAGGAGGACCCATGTGCGGTCTTAGCGGCGAGATCAATTTCGATGGACGGCCGGCCGACGCCGGCGCTGTCCAACGCATGACCGATGCGCTCTCGCCCCGTGGACCGGACGGGTCCGGCATAGTGATGCGCGGCCCGGTGGGGCTGGGGCACCGCCGGCTGAAGATCATCGACCTGTCCGAGGCGGCGCAGCAGCCGATGGTCGACGCCGACCTGGGCGTGACCCTGGCGTTCAACGGCTGCATCTACAATTATCCCGAACTGCGCGAAGAGTTGCAGGGGATGGGGTTCCGCTTCTTCTCGCACGGCGACACCGAGGTCATCATCAAGGCCTGGAAGGCCTGGGGCGAGGCCTGCGTCGAGCGATTCAAGGGCATGTTCGCCTTCGTCCTGCATGAGCGGGATACCGGCCGCACCGTGATCGCCCGCGACCGGTTCGGCATCAAGCCGCTGTATCTGGCCGAGAGCGGCCAGCGGCTGCGGTTCGCCTCGACCCTGCCGGCCCTGCTGGCGGCGGGGGACGTGGACAAGACCATCGATCCGGTCGGTCTGCACCACTACATGACCTTCCACGCCGTGGTGCCGCCGCCGCACACCATCCTGAAGGGCGTGAAGAAGTTTCCGCCGGCGACGATCCGGGTGATCGAGGCGGACGGGACGGCCAAGGACCGGCTGTATTGGCAGCCCGACATGACCCGCCATGCCGAGGACGCGGCCCTGACGGCCGAGGACTGGCGCGACCGGGTGCTGGACAGTCTGCGCGAGGCGGTGAAGCGCCGCATGGTCGCGGATGTGCCGGTCGGGGTGCTGCTGTCGGGCGGGGTCGACTCCAGCCTGATCGTCGGCCTGCTGGCCGAACTGGGTCAGAAGGACCTGATGACCTTCTCGGTCGGCTTCGAAGAGGCCAATGGCGAGAAGGGCGACGAGTTCGTCTATTCCGACCTGATCGCCAAACACTATGGCACCAAACACCACCAGATCTTCGTGCCGCACCGGCGGCTGATGGAGGCCCTGCCGGGCACCATCGGGGCCATGTCGGAGCCGATGGTCTCCTACGACAATGTCGGCTTCTACCTGTTGAGCCAGGAAGTCTCCAAACATATCAAGGTGGTGCAGTCGGGGCAGGGGGCAGACGAGGTGTTCGCCGGCTATCACTGGTACCCGCCGATGCTGGAGACGACCGACCCGGTCGAGACCTACGCCAAGGCCTTCTTCGACCGCAGCCATGCGACGCTGAAGACCCAGCTGAACGGCGCATACATGGCCGACACCGACGTCAGCCGCGCCCTGGTCGAGGCCCATTTCGCGCAAGGGCGGGCGGCGACGCCGGTGGACCAGGCCCTGCGTCTGGACAGCCAGGTGATGCTGGTCGACGACCCGGTGAAGCGGGTCGACAATATGACCATGGCCTGGGGTCTGGAGGCGCGGGTGCCCTTCCTCGACCACGAGCTGGTCGAGCTGGCCGGCCGGATCCCGCCCGAACACAAGCTGGCCCAGGGCGGCAAGGGGGTGCTGAAGGAGGCGGCGCGTCTGGTGATCCCGTCCGAGGTGATCGACCGCAAGAAGGGCTATTTCCCCGTCCCCGCGCTGAAATACATCCAGGGCCCCTATCTGGAGATGGTGCGCGAAGCCCTGACCAATTCGGCGGCGCGAGACCGGGGCCTGTTCGACAAGGCCTATCTGGACACCCTGTTCGCCAATCCGACCGAACATATCACGCCGCTGCGCGGGTCGGAGCTGTGGCAGGTCGCCGTGCTCGAGATGTGGATGCAACAGCATGGCGTCTGACGTCCGACCTGAACGGTCCAAGGCGCACCGGCTCAAGCGGCTGCGTCATGAGGGGCTGAAGCCGCCGGTGCGGACGGGGGAGGGGCCCAGCCCCAACGCCGTGCTGGACTGCGGCTGGGGCCGGCTGCTGTTCGCCCAGACCTTTGACACGGCCGAGCCGCTGGTCGACGCCCTGCGCGCCGAGGGGCCGGATCGCCGCGACATCGCCTTCTATGTCCGCAATCCGCATGTCTTGCTGGCCCAGGCGCCGCAGGAGCTGTTTCTGGATCCGTCGCACACCTATCGGCTGGACCTGGCCACCTATCGCGCCAGCCGTCGCCAGCCGAGGGGGTTCACCGTCCGGCGCCTGACGTCCGAGATGGACGCCCAGGCGGTCAACGACATCTACGCCAAGCGCAAGATGGTGCCGGTGCCGCCCGACTTCTTCTGGTCGCATCGCGACGACCGGACCCTGACCTATTTCGTCGCCGAGGATACGACCACCGGAGCGGTGATCGGCACCGTGACAGGCGTCAATCATGTCCGCGCCTTCGACGATCCCGAATGCGGTTCGTCCCTGTGGTGTCTCGCCGTCGATCCCCAGGCGACCCAGCCGGGTGTCGGGGAGGCCCTGGTCCGGCGTCTGGCCGAGCATTTCAAGACCCAGGGCCTGGCCCACATGGACCTGTCGGTCATGCACGACAATGATCAGGCCATCGCCCTGTACGAGAAGCTGGGGTTTCGCCGCGTGTCCTTCTTCGGGGTCAAGCGCAAGAACCCGATCAACGAGGCCCTGTTCGTCGGACCGACCGACGATCACGACCTGAACCCCTATGCCCGGATCATCGTCAACGAGGCGCGGCGGCGCGGCATCCATACCGAGATCATCGACGCCGAGGGCGGGCTGTTCCGCCTGAACTGGGGCGGCCGGTCGGTGCGGTGCCGCGAGAGCCTGTCGGAGCTGACCTCGGCCGTGGCGCTCAGCATCTGCGACGACAAGCGGATGACGCGGCGCATAGTCGAGGCGGCCGGGGTGCGCGTGCCCGAGCGGATCGACCCCGGCGACCCGTCCGCCATCGACACCGCCCTGGCCAGGTTCGGCGCCCTGGTGGTCAAGCCCGCGCGGGGCGAGCAGGGCCAGGGGGTCGCCGTCGGCCTGACGACGATGAACGAGGTCCAGACGGCCCTGGTCCGCGCGCGTCGCATCTGTTCGGAGGTGCTGATCGAGGAACAGGTCCAGGGCGAGGACCTGCGCCTGGTGGTGATCGACTACAAGGTCGTGGCCTGCGCCCTGCGTCGCCCGCCGCGCGTCATCGGCGACGGTCGCTCAACCCTGCGCGCCCTGATTGAGCACCAGAGCCGTCGCCGCGCCGCCGCCACAGGCGGGGAATCGACCATTCCCATCGACGGCGAGACCGAGCGGACGCTGGCCGAGGCCGGCTATCGGCTGGACGACGTCGCGCCGGAGGGGGCGGAGGTGCTGGTGCGCAAGGCGGCCAATCTGCATCTGGGCGGCACCATCCATGATGTGACGGAGGAGGTGCACCCGACCCTGATCCGCGCCGCCGTCGCCGCCGCCCGCGCCATCGACATCCCCGTCACCGGCGTCGATCTGATGGTGAAGTCGCCGCGCGAGGCCGACTACGCCTTCATCGAGGCCAACGAACGCCCCGGCCTGGCCAATCACGAACCCCAGCCGACGGCCGAGCGTTTCATCGACCTGCTGTTTCCCCTGTCCGCCCCGACCTCGGCGCGCGCCGTGGTCCGGGCCGACGTCTGAAGGAGGCCCCTTGGCCCGTCCTGCGATCGATCTCGATTATCTCAAGTCCCGCCTCGCCGACCTGCTGAACACGCCCAGCCCCACCGGCTATACGGACGAGGCGGTGTGGCAGTTGTGCCGCGAGCTGGAGCGGCTCGGGCTCGACTATGAGCTGACCCGGCGCGGCGCCATCCGGGCCCGGCTGCCGGGCCGAACCGCCAAGCCCGCCCGCGCCATCGTCGCCCACGTCGACACCCTGGGCGCCCAGGTCAAACAGGTGAAGGACAACGGCCGGCTTGAGCTGGTGGCCATCGGTCACTGGTCGTCCCGTTTCGCCGAGGGCGCGCGGGCCACGATCTTCTCCGAGGGCGGCACCTGGCGCGGCACCATCCTGCCGCTGAAGGCCTCGGGCCACACCTTCAACGAGGAGGTGGACACCCAGCCGGTCAGCTGGCGCCAGATCGAGCTGCGCATCGACGCCGTGACCCACGGGCGCGACGACACCCTGGCCCTGGGTATCGACGTCGGCGACATCGTCGCCATCGACCCCCAGCCCGAGTTCATGGACACCGGCTTCATCGTCTCGCGCCATCTGGACGACAAGGCGGGGGTCGCCACCCTGCTGGCCGCCCTGGAATGCATGATCCGCGAGGAGCGCACCCCGACGGTCGACACCTGGTGGCTGTTCACCATCGCGGAGGAGGTGGGGCTGGGCGCTTCGTCCGTGCTGATCCCGGACGTGGCGGCCATGGTCACCGTCGACAACGGCACGACCGCGCCGGGCCAGAACTCGTCCGAGTTCGGCGTCACCATCGCCATGGCCGACCAGACGGGCCCGTTCGACTGGCACCTGTCGCGCAAACTGGTTCAGCTGGCGCGCGAGCATGACATCCCGCACCAGAAGGACGTCTTTCGATACTACCGCTCGGACTCGGCCTCGGCGCTGGAATCGGGCGCCGACATCCGGACGGCCCTGGTCACCTTCGGCATCGACGCCAGCCACGGTTATGAACGCATCCACGAAAGCGCATTAACGGACCTGGCGCGCCTTCTGGTCGCCTATGCCGAAAGCGACGTCGAGATCGGCCGCGACGCCAAACCGCTGAGCGGCGTCAAAGGCTTCACCCACCAGCCGGTGGATGAAGACCACGACTAGTCTAACCGCCGTCGCCCTCAGGGGCGCTCTTGGCCCTCCGAGCCCTTGGGAGAGGGAGATCCATCTCCACGTCCTCGCAGGAACAGGATTGCGGCGCCTCCGACCAATATGAGGCCGGCCAGGCTGGTGGCGTAGGCGGCGCCCACGAAAAAGGGCAGCCAAGGCAGGTCCACAGCGCCGAAATTCTTGAACAGCAGCAGCGCCACGCTGCCCAGATAGCCGGTGGAGTCGGCCACATAGATCAGGAAACCGGCAGTCGCGACCGTGCCCGAATAGGCGATCATCCGGTCGAACAGCATGGCGTTGAAGGGGGTATAGGCGAGGTACAGGCCCGCGCCGCCGGCGATCATCCAGACGATCGGCGACAGCAGGCCCTGCTGAAAGGCGAGGGTCGAGGCGCCCAGGATGGCGAACCCGGCCAGAATGACGCCGTGCATGAACAGCAGGGCCCGGCCGTTGTTCTTCACCGCGATCAACACGCCCATCGCCACCAGCGACAGGGCCGCCACCGGCCCTTCGCTGGCGGTGAAGACCGAGGCGGCGTCGCCGTAGCCCAGCGCCTGCCAGATTTCGGCGGCGAAGTTGTCACGCAGGTCGCGGAAGGCCGTCAGCATCACATAGGCGGCGACCAGCAGAAGCAGCACCGGCCAGTGCGCGGCCAGGAAGGCGGCGCGCTCTCTGGCCATCATCGGCCGACGCGCCACGCGCTCGGCTTCGTCAGCGGGACTGGGCGCGGGCAGGGTGGCGAGGGCCAGCACCGAAATGGCCAGCAGAGGCATGAAGACCACCCCGACGGCCGCCGGCATCCAGAACTCGCTGACCTGCCAGTTCTCCATCAAGGCCTTGCCGACCGATTTCACGACGCCGGAAGACAGAATGAAGCTGGCGCACAGGATCGCCCCCAGCACCTCGCTGGTGCGTCGCCCCTCCATGAAACCGAACACGAGGCCCCAGATCAGACCGAGCGGCAGGCCGTTGAGGAACAGGGCCGCGACATTCCATGGCGCAGGCACGACCGCGAACAGGACCAAAGCGATCCAGGAGACGCCGATCAGCAGGATGATCGCGGCCGCTCGGCGTTCGGGCCGCATCTCCGCGATCACCTTGATCCCGATCAGCTTGGACAGGGCGTAGCCGGCCACCTGCGCGATCACGAGGGCGATCTTGTAGTCCAGGGCGAAGTCCCAACCGGCCACGACATCGAAGGTCGCGGCCGTGAAGGGTTTGCGGAAGGCGTACATGGAGAAATAGGCGCAAAATCCCGCCAGGCCCGCGAACGCCACAAAGACAACGGGGTTGGCCTTCGCCAGCCAGAGCCGCATCCGGTTCATCGTTTGACATCATCCTGTTGCACCCGCGTGGTCTAGACCACTGCTGCGACGCTTGAATGACGAGGATGATGGGATGATGGGACGGTACGACGTCGCCGTGGTGGGGGCGGGAATCGTCGGCCTGGCCTGCGCCCTGGCCGCTGCACGGCGCGGCCTTTCGGTGGTGGTGATCGACCGTGACGCCCAGGCGAACGGCGCCTCGATCCGGAACTTCGGGTTCGTCACCGTCACCGGCCAGCCGCGCGGCCGGGTGTGGCGCCGCGCGCATCGCAGCCGCGCCGTCTGGGACGAGGTCGCGGGCGAGGCGGGCGTGCCGATCCTGCAACACGGCCTCTGGCTGCCCGTGCGCAGGCCCGAGGCCGCAGCCGTGCTGGAAGCCTTCATGGCCACCGAGATGGGCGAAGGCTGTCGGCTGATGACGCCGGACGAGGCGCGGGCCCGATCGCCGGAAACGACCGGACCTGACACGGTCGCCGCCCTCTGGAGCCCTCATGAATTGCGTGTGGACTCCCGCACGGCCATCCCGCGACTGGCGGCGTGGCTGGAGGGGCGTTTCGGGGTCGAGTTTCTGCGTCAGACCGTCGTCCAGGCGGTCGAGCCGCCGCGCGTCGTCACGGGCCGGGGCGTCGTGGAGGCCGCGCGGGTGGTGGTCTGTCCCGGAGACGATCTGGTCAGCCTGTTCCCGGATTGCCTGGCTGACGCCGGCCTGGCGCGCTGCAAGTTGCAGATGATGCGGCTGGCGTCGCCCGGCTTCGACTTGCCGGCGCCGGTCATGTCCGACCTGGGTCTGGTTCGCTACGGCGGCTACGCCGACTTGCCGGAGGCCGCCGCCCTGCGCACGCGGCTGGAGGCGGAGCAGGGCCGGGCCCTGGCCGAGGGGGTCCACCTGATCGCGGTGCAGGACGCCGACGGCGCCCTGGTCGTGGGCGACAGCCATCACGACGCCGCCACGCCCGATCCGTTCGCCGACGAGACGGTCGATCAACTGATCCTGGATGAATGGCGCGCCGCCACCGGCCGGCCCGCGCCGCCCGTCCTGCAACGCTGGACGGGGACCTATGCCCGCGGTCCGCACGCCGACCTGGTCGCCGCGCCGCACCCCTGCGTTCGCCTCGCCCTCATCACCGCCGGCAACGGCGCCTCCACCGCCTTCGCCTTTGGCGAAGAGGTGATCGCAGACCTGTTTCAGGAGACGTTCGAACCATGACCTCCATCCGCGACAGCTTCGACATGGTCGTTTTCGACTGGGCCGGCACCATGGTCGATTTCGGCAGCCGCGCCCCGGTGCTGGCCCTGATGGAGGCCTTCGCCGTCCTCGGCGCGCCCGTCAGTGAAGAGGAGGCCCGCCGCGACATGGGCCGGGCCAAGGCCGACCACGTCCGCGCCCTGTTCGAACAGCCCCGGATCAACCAGGCCTGGCAGGCGGTCCACGCCGCGGCGCCGGACCAGCAGGCTGTCGATCAGGTCATGGCCGAACTCCAGGCCCCGATGATCCGTCTGGCCGAGGAGACGGCGGATCTGATCCCGGGCGCCGCGGACGCCGTGGCGCATCTGCGCGGCCAGGGTCTGAAGATCGCCTCCTGCACCGGTTATACGCGCGAGATGATGCAGGCGATCCTGCCGCGCGCCGCCGCCCAGGCCTATGCGCCCGACCTGGTGGTCTGCGCCCACGAGACCCCGGAGGGGCGACCCTCGCCGCTGATGATCTACAAGGCCTGCGCCGATCTGGGCGTCTGGCCCCTGTCGCGCGTGGTCAAGGTGGACGATGCGGAGGTGGGCGTCGCCGAGGGGCGCAATGCCGGCTGTTTCACCATCGGCGTGGCCGCCTCAGGCAATATGGTCGGTCTGACCGCCCAGGCCCTGGCCGATCTGGACGGCGATGAACGCGCCGTTCTGTTGAAGGCCGCCGCCGACCGGCTGCGTGACGCCGGCGCCGATCTGGTCATCGGCACTGTTGCCGACCTGATCCCCGCCCTGGAGGCCGAGGCGGCCCGACGCGCCGGCCTTTCCTAACGCACCCGGATATCGACGCTGATCTTCAGGGCGTCGTGGCGCCAGTATTCGCGGTCGAACTCGACCACGCGACCCTGGGCGTCATAACTGGTGCGGACCACATTCAGCCCCGGCAGTCCCGACTTGACCTGAAGCGCCTCGGCCTCGCCGCGGGTCAGGGCGCACGGCTGCATGTCCACCCGGTTGCGGGCCACGGCGATATTATAGGCGGACTTCAGGACGCTGGTCAGCGAACCGTCCAGCGGGTGGCTGAGCAGGTCCGGGGCCAGGGCCGCGTCGACGACGATGGTCTCCACCAGTACGGCGCGGCCATCGACTGAACGCCGTCGGCGAATGCGATACATCGGCGCGCCGACCGGGCGGCCGAAGATGGGGGCCAGGGCGGGGGTGCAGGCGATTTCCGTCTTGCTGAGGGTCTCGGTCTCCGGGCGGCGGCCCTGGGCCTCGACATAGGACATGAAGCCTTCCCACCGGGTCGGATCATAGACCACCGGCGGGGGCGAGACGTACCAGCCGCTGCGGTCCTTGCGATAGATGATCCCCTCGGCCTCCAGCTGGAACAGGGCCTCCCGGATCGTGCCGCGCGCCACCCCGCCGCCCACTTGCAACTGACGTTCGGAGGGCAGGCGTTCGCCGGGCTTCAACTCTCCTCCCGCGATCCGTGTGGCGATGGCGTCGCGCACCCCGAGATAGTGAAGGCTGTCCGGCTGAGTCATGGGATCGCTCGATCGACGGTCGATTCCCGCCCCACCGGAGGATGAGAAGTCGTGTCTGTGGGGTCAAGTGAACCGGATCAGCCCCCTGACGGTTCAGACATTCGCCGCTCAAGCTTCACGAAAACTTCGCCGAAAATCTCCCTCCATCTGGTCTATACCAAAATTGAAGAGGGGGATTTGATCCATGTCAAATGATCGGCGGTCTTTCCTGCGGGGCGCTCTGGGCGGCGTGGCGGCTGGAGCGGCGTTGAACCTTTTGCCGGCGACGGTGCGCAAGGCGATGGCCATTCCCGCCAACAACGCCACGGGCACGATCATGGATGTCGAGCATGTGGTCATCTTCATGCAGGAGAACCGCGCCTTCGATCATTATCTCGGGGCCCTGAACGGGGTGCGCGGCTTCGGCGATCCCCGGCCGCAGCGCCTGCCGGGCGGAGCCTCTGTCTGGCGCCAGCCCAGCGCCGAGCATCCGGACGGCTTCGTCGCCCCCTTCCACGGCGATTCCCGCACCACCAACGCCTATACGGTCGATGGCGCGGATCAGGGCCATACGGCGGCGATCACCATCGTCAACGGCGGCCGCTATGACCAGTGGGGCCATTCGCGCGAGCTGCACAAGCGGATGGCCTATTACAAGGCCTCCGACCTGCCCTTCTACTACGCCCTGGCCGGCGCCTTCACCGTCTGCGACGCCTACCACTGCTCGACCCTGACCCAGACCTATCCGAACCGCCTGCACCTCTGGACCGGCTGCAACGGCGGCGGAAAGGTCGGCGGCGATCCCGAGATGAGCAACTACGGCGAGGACGAGACGCCCAGCGCCGACATGGCCGAGGACAGGCCGATGGCCCGCGGTCCGCACGAATGGACCACCTACGCCGAACGGCTCCAGGCGGCGGGCGTCAGTTGGAAGGTCTATCAGGAATACGACAATTTCGGCGACAACATCCTGTCGGTGTTCAAGCCGTTCCGACCCTGCCCGAAGGACTCGCCCCTGTATCAGCGCGGCCGCGCCTGGGTGTCGGAAGACAAGACCGGCGCGGATCGCACCCGCTCGGACGGCGAACAGCTGGTGGAGGCCTTCCGCGCGGACATCGCCGGCGGGCGGTTGCCCCAGGTGTCGTGGATCGTCACGGCGGCGGATCTGTCCGAACATCCATCGGCCGAGCCGTCGAAGGGCGAGCATGTCTGCGCCAAGTTGATCGAGGCCCTGGTCGATCATCCCGAGGTGTTTTCCAAGACGGTCTTCATCGTCAACTACGACGAGGCCGGCGGCTTCTACGACCATGTCCAGCCGCCCATGCCGCCGCTGACGCCCGACCAGGGGTACAGCACCGTGTCCGTCGCCGGCGAGGCCAAGGACTATGGGCAGGATGCGGAACGGCCCCACCACGGCGCCCATCCGCTGGGCCTCGGCATCCGGGTGCCGGCCATCGTGGTTTCGCCCTGGAGCCGCGGCGGCTTTGTCTGTTCGGAGGTGTTCGATCACACCTCCACGCTTCAGTTCCTGGAAAAACGCTTCGGCGTCAGGGAAGAGAACATCAGCGACTGGCGTCGGACCGTCTGCGGCGACTTGACCTCGGCCTTCGACTTCGCGCGCCCGAACCAGGACTGGTCGGCCCTGTCCCTGCCGGCCACGGTCGACTACATGCAGCGTGTCGCCCGTTCCAAGGCCGCGCCCAGTCTGCGGATTCCGGAGCGCCAGACGCCGGCCTTCCAGGACGGCCCCCAGCGCGGCGCACGTCCCTTGCCCTATGACCTGGCCGCCGCGGCCCGCGTCGCGGATGGGGCGGTCCTGATCGATCTGGTCAACAGCGGGCGGACGGGCGCGGTCTTCCAGGTGTTCGACAACACCGACCGCGCGGGACCGTGGCGCTTCACCCTGGGATCCGGGGAGACCTATGCGGCCGGACATTGGAACGACGGCCGGCCCGGCGTCTATGATCTGACGGTTCACGGTCCCAACGGCTTCTATCGTCGGTTCGCCGGCGACGCCACGCGGCCCCAACCCCAGGTGACGATCTCCACCGACGCCAAGGGTCTTCTGACCGTCGAGTTGACCGGTGCGCAGGAGGGGACGGCGCAGGCGGTGCTGGACATGGACGCCGCCTATCCCCTGTCCGAAGGGGAGGCGCGCCGCCGCTTGACCCTTCGTCCCGGAACGGCGGCGCATTCGGTCTGGGATCTGCGCGGCAGCGACCATTGGTACGATCTGACCGTGACCTTGGCGGGCGATCCGACCTTCATCCAGCGCCTGGCCGGCCATGTGGAGACCGGTCGTCCCAGCCGCACCGACCCGGCCATCGGACGCATGCGCCTGTGACCGACGCCACGCCCGCCCACCCGATTTCGACCCAGCTTACAGACGGACTTTCGATGACTTCTCCCGTGGATGCCGACGCCTTCTTCACCGAACTGTCGGACCTGTTCAGCCGACTGGGTGCACTGCATTACGGCGAAGACGTCAGCCAACTGGAGCATGCGCTGCAGACCGCGCATCACGCGCGCGTCGATGGGGCGCCGCCGGCCCTGGTGGCGGCGGCCCTGCTGCACGACGTCGGCCATATGATGCAGAAGGCGGGCGAGGACGCCGCCGACCGCGGCATCGACACCCGCCACGAACATATCAGCGCCGGCTACCTGTCGCGCGCCTTTGGCCCGGAGGTGACCGAGCCGGTCCGGCTGCACGTCGCAGCCAAACGCTGTCTGGCCGCCACCGCGCCCGGCTATGTGGATCGGCTCAGCGCGGCCTCGCTTCAGAGCCTGGCCCTGCAGGGCGGGCCGATGAGCCCGGCCGAGGCCGAGGAATTCATGGCCCTGCCGGCGGCCGAGGCCGCGCTGCGGCTGCGGCGCTACGACGAACTGGGCAAGGCCCAGGGCGTCGAGGTCGACGGCTTCGAGGCCTATCGCGAGCTTCTCTGCGACCTGATCAACCGCAGGGCGGAAGCCTAGTTTTCATTTCAACTATGGGGGTTGTTGAATGAGTGAGCGTTTCCATCGTCGCCGGTCCGGATAGCCGGGCCAGCGAGAGAATGACCGACGTCGCCTGAAGCGGCGTCGCTACAGCCGAACCGATCGGCCGGGGGGCCAACAGGGTGATCGACACCGACAGGGCGCGCACGCGCGTCGCTGATCGCTGACGGCTGCCTTGCGCCGACCCTGATCGGTCGAACCGAAATCACATCAGGATCAATGGAGACAGTCATGTCGCGTCATGTCATCGCCCGTGCGCGGGCCGTTCATCGTCAAATCTTCGCCGGCGCCGATCTGCGCACGGTCCTTCTGGCGGGTTCCGCCGCTCTGGCGGCCTCGTCCGCCCACGCTCAGACAGTTCAGGCCCCGGCAGCGGCCGAGGTGGACGAGGTCGTCGTCACGGGTCAGCGTCTCAGCACCGCCAACGCCATCGAGGCCCAACGCCGGTCGGGCGTGGTCTCGAGCGTGATCTCGTCTGACGACCTGGGCAAACTGCCCGACGCCAACGTCGCCGACGCCCTGGCGCGCGCGCCCGGCATCAATGTGGTGGTGAACCAGGAAACGGGCGAGGGCGAATATGTCTCGGTCCGGGGGCTGGCCGGCACCTTCAACGCCTATTCGATCAACGGCGTCCGCGTCGCCCTGACCGACCCCGACAGCCGCAAGATGTCGATGACGGTCCTGCCGCCCAACGGCCTGAAGAGCATCACCGTCTCCAAGACCCTGACGCCGGACATGGACGGGGACGCCATCGGCGGCTCGGTCAACTTCCAGACCCCGACGGCCTTCGACTTCACCAAGCCGGTTGCGCGCGCCTTCCTCAGCTACGGCGTCAATGACCGCGCCCAGGAACAGGGCGAAGAAGACGGTTCTGGCCAGATCCAAATGGACTTCGCCAGCCGCCTGTCGTCCGACAGCCGTTTCGGCGCCTTCGTCTCGTTCAACTACGGCAAGAGCAACAGCCTGAACGAAGAAACCGAAAACGACGGCGAGTGGGAGCCCTATCGCTGGCGCAAGGACAGCGAAGAGGCGATCGACGAACGCTCGATGTATCTGCCGGGCATCGACCTCGACTACCGTCGTATCGAACAGGAGCGTTTCGGCGGCAACTTCTCGCTGGATTATCAAGGTCAGGCGAACGACTTCTATCTGCGCGGCCAGTACAGCCGCCTGGAACGAACCGGCACCAACGACTACACCGACTTCCGCAGCCGTAAGACCAAGCGCCTGCAGCAGGTTGATCTGGAAAACTCGAGCCTGATCCAGCCCGACAACGCCGTCGTCGGCTTCGGCGCCAAAGGCCGTATCTACAGTTACACCGTCGCCCAGATGAAGGACTTCGACGCCGACGGCGTGATCACCGACGCTGA
Source organism: Brevundimonas sp. GW821-FHT10A07 (assembly GCF_059415785.1). Lineage (NCBI taxonomy): Bacteria > Pseudomonadati > Pseudomonadota > Alphaproteobacteria > Caulobacterales > Caulobacteraceae > Brevundimonas > Brevundimonas sp. GW821-FHT10A07. The sequence continues at coordinate 113,028 of NZ_JBWKNX010000008.1, read as the reverse complement.
CCGCAAGAGCAGTTCGTCCTACTGGTCGCTGTTCGGACGCTCGGGCGTGTGGAGCCCCGAGACCTTCCAGTTCGCCCGCACCTTCCAGACCCTGGACCAGGTCTCGACCCTGGGCACGATCAACCTGGGCGGCCAGAGCCGTCTGAACCGCCTGACCCTTGATTACGACCTCAGCTACAGCGCGGGTGAGAAGGGGGGACCGGACAGCTTCTCGATCGGCTACAACTGCGACGCCTGTTCGGCGCCGTTCAATCAGACGGGTCTGCTGTGGTCGTCCTACGACCCCCGCTTCCCCATGCCGCAGCTGCCGGCCTTCGCCCAGAACGCGCAGAACGATCCCAATCTGCTGCCCTATGACGGGGGCGGGCGCAGCCGCGACAAGCAGACCGACGCGCGCACGGCGTTCAAGTTCGACGCCGTCTATGAGATGGAAGGCGTGGTTCGTCATCTGAAGGCGGGCGTGAAGGTCCTGCGGTCCGAGCGCGAATACGACGCCACCCCGATCTGGGGCGGTTCGTTCGACAACACGCCCCTGGAGGGCAAGAGCCTGGGTCAGTCGGGCCTGATCGACCGCGAGGTCGGCTCCGTTCTGAACGGTCGCTACTACTACGGCGCCATCCTGAACCGGGACAAGGTGATCGCCGCCATCGAAGCCGCCCAGAAGGCCAATCCGGTCGACTATTCCTACGCCGATCTGAATTCGAGCGACAAGCGCGGCGAAGAGACCATCTACGCCGGCTACGGCCTGGCCAGCTTCCAGTTCAACGATCTGGACGTGGTCGCCGGGGTGCGGGTCGAGCACACCGAGGTCAGCAACACCAACTGGATCGAGGACGAGGCCCAGACCGGCTTCGGCGACACCGACAGCAACTACACGAACGTCCTGCCCAGCGTGACGGCGGTCTATCGCCCGTCGGACAACTTCGTCTATCGCGGCGCGATCTGGACCAGCTTCTCCCGGCCCGAGTTCAGCAATATCTCGCGGGGCGTCAGCGTCGGCCGGGCTCAGCCCCGTCCGGGCCAAACCCTGGGCGACATCGTCTCGATCAGCCGCGGCAATCCCGATCTGAAACCGGCCGAGGCCCTAAACCTGGACGTTTCGGCTGAATATTACCCGGACCGTTCCAGCTTGGTCTCCATCGGCCTCTTCCACAAGAAGATCGACCATTTCATCTTCACCAACGGCAGCGCGGTCGACGCCGACACCCAGGAAGGCACAATCACCATTAGCCAACCCAAGAACGGCGAGACGGCCAAGATCACCGGCGTCGAACTGAACCTGATCAAGTCGTTCGAGGGCATGGGCGCGCCCTTCGACGGCTTCGGCGTCGAGGCCAACCTGACCCGTCAGGTCAGCGAGGCGGAGACCGGCCTAGACTATCGCAAGGGTCGGTCGATCTCCTTCATCCAGGCGCCGGATCTGATCTACAACGCCTCTCTGACCTATCAGAAATACGGCTTCGAAGCCCGCCTGTCATACCAGTACCAGGGCGCCTATATCGAAGACCTGCGCGATAACGCCGTGGATAAATGGGTCCAGCCGAACAAGAGCCTGGACTTCCACTCGCGCTACAACTTCCGCCCCGGTCTGACGATGGACTTCGACGTCCAGAACATCCTGGACGGCCATCGCTACTACACCACCAAGGGCGAGAGCCCCTCGTACCAGAAGGACTATATGGAGCCCGGTCGGAACTTCCTGGTCCGCCTGGCCTACTCCTACTGATCTGAAGACGAAGCGCCGGCCCGCCCCCGATCTTGCGATCGGGGGTGGGCTAGGCGTCCGGCGACCGAGCCTTAGTCCGGCGAAGCGCTGAAATCCTGACCCAGCGCGCGTCGGGTCAGTCCGCGACCAGGATGTCGGTGCGGCTTTCCCGCGCGGCGGTTGCGATGTCGGGAGAGGGCGTGCGGTCGGTGACGATCAGATCGACCTGCGACCATTCCGCCGCAATGATCCGGCCGGGCGCTTCGAACTTGGAAGCATCGGCCAGGCAGATCGTCTTGCGGGCGTTCGGCAGGACCGCCCTGGCATATTCGGCCTCTTCCGGCTCGTGGTCCAGAAAACCCCGCGCGGCGTCTATGGCGACAATGGAGAAGACGGCGAGATCGGGCACGAACCGGTTGGCGTAGGCCGCCGCCTCGGCGCCAAAGGCCGCGCGATAGGTCGTATTGACGGCGCCGCCCGCCAGGAACAGTCGTGCATCCGACGTCGCTGACAATTCGCCGGCGGTTTCCAGACTGTTGGTGATCACGGTCAGGTTTGTCACCGACGCGATCTCGCGCGCCATCCAGAAGGCCGTCGTGCTGGAATCCAGCAACAGGATCATGCCGGGCTCGATCAAGTCCGCCGCGCAGGCGGCGATCCGCTTCTTGGCCTCCGCATTGACATTGAGCCGCTGACGCCAGGGCGCCTCGGCCCGCCGGTCGCGCAGGCGGACGCCGCCATGCACCTTTCGCACCGCACCGTTCTGCTCCAGGCGCCGAATGTCGCGACGCACGGTTTCTTCCGAGACGGCGAAGGCCGCCGCGAGGTCGGCGATCGTGCACGATCCCTGATCCGACAGGGCTGAAAGAATGGCGTCGAGCCTGGCCGTCTGGTTCAAGGCGTCCCCCTGCAATGCATACTATGTGGCATGTGACGCCCTTCGCCGTCAAAAACCACATAAAAACACAAAATGCCACAATAGTTCACATCCGTGTCACAGGGATGGCGTAGATCATCCACTGAGACGGCTTGGCGCCGTCCAAGATCAGGGGATGTCATCATGGTTCTTTCAAACACGCGCTTCGGCGCGCGCGCCCTGCTGTGCGGCGTCGCGCTCGCCGCGGTTCTGCCCGCCGCCGCCTTGGCCCAGAACGCCCAGGGCCAGACCACGCAGGGCCAGACGTCGGGCGAGCCCGCCAATCTTGCCGAAATCATCGTCACGGGCTCACGCAACGCCACGCGTCGCGCCGAGGCGGAGCAACGTCAGGCCGACATCGTGTCCGAGGTGATCTCCGCCGATGAACTGCTGACCATTCCCTCCACCAGCGTGGCGGCCGCGCTGAAGCGGCTTCCGGGCGTCAGCACCGTCAACGACCGCGGCACGGGCGACGCGCGCTACGTCAGCATTCGCGGTCTGGACAGCGCCCTGAACGTCTACACGCTGAACGGGGTGCGCCTGGCGACCTCGGGCCGCGACAACCGCGCCGTGGCCCTGGATCTGCTGCCGCCGGACGGCCTGGACACCGTGCGCGTGGTCAAGAGCGTGACGCCGGATCTCGACGGCGACGCGGTCGGCGGCACCATCGACTTCCGCCTGCCCAGCCCCTTCGATTTCGACGAAAACCTCGCAAGCCTGTCGGTGCGCGCCAGCCGGGAAAACATCGCCGACAAGACGGCGACCGACCTGACCGGCGCCTTCTCGACCTTCCTGAACGAGGCCAAGACCCTGGGTCTCTATGGCGTCGTCTTCCACACCGAGCGGACCATCACCGGCGAGCGCAACGAGAACATCAGCTACAACACCAGCTGGCGTCCGGACGGCGTCCTGCCCGCCGACAATATCGTCTTGCCGGAGAGCACCGAGCTGCGGCTGGTCTCGCACGGCCTGGACCGGTTCGTGAACGACATTGATCGTACCGGCGGCAACTTCACTCTGGAATACCGCCCCTCGGCCGACGACGCCCTGCATCTGCGCAGCCTCTATTCGCAGTGGAAGAATGATCAGCTGCACGACTATATCGACGTCAAGACCAGCCTGAATGCCGCCGGCGCGATCGACGGCTTCTCGTCCCTGATGGGCGCCGAGGTGAAGCAGGAAGACAACCGGCTGGCCATGGTCGACTTCGGCGGCCGCCACGTCCGCAGCGCCTTCGAGCTGGACTACGATATCGCCTATACCTACGGCCGGACCGAGACGCCGAACCAGTGGTATATTGAGTATGTCACGGACAGCAGCCTGCCGATCTTCGACACGCCGATCAGCTTCGACGCCTCGGACAGCAAACACCCGACCTGGGGGATGAGCGAGGCGCAGTCTACCGCCATGCTGAACCCCGCCAACCTGCAGTTCGACTACGCCGAACTGTATCGCCGGATTTCCGAAGACTCCCAGGCCTTCGCCACGACCAATCTGACCTGGTCTCCCGAGGGCAAGGGTCCGCTGAAGACCGTTAAGGGCGGTTTCCGTTTCCGCCGGTCCCAGCGTGACTATGACCAGCAGCAGGATGTCGACAGCGGCACGCGGGACATTCCGGGACTGGCCGGCGGCTCGCCCCTTTCGAGCCATACCGACCTGATCGCGGGCTCGATCGATCATTTCGACGACGACCACTATCGCGACCGGACCCGCTTCGGCACGATCATGGAAATGAACCGGGTTCTGGCCCTGCTTCAGGCTGCGCCCCGCGTGACCGACGCGGAATATCCCTGGAACCTGAACGACTCCACAGGCCACGAGACCAGCTACAGCGGTTACGCCATGGCGGTGCTGGAGCGGGGCGCTTGGTCGGCCACCGCAGGCGCGCGCCTGGAGCGGACGGACGTCCACAATGAGGCGCTGGTCACGACCGAGGACGCCGTCACCGGCGTCGTCACACGCGAGTTCGGCGGCGCGACCGGCACCACCGAGGCCACCTACACCGAGTTTCTGCCCAGCCTGCACGTCGATTGGCGCCCCAACGCCGACTGGACCGTCCGCGCCGCCGTCTGGACCTCGTTCGCCCGTCCGAACTTCACCGACATCTCCAAGGGGATCAACGTCGAATCCAACGGGCCGCGGATCGTCTCGATTTCAAAGGGCAATCCCGATCTGAAGCCGGCCGAGGCGCTGAACTTCGACCTGGGCGTTCAATACTCCGGCGACCAAGGCTTCTTCTCGGCGGGCCTGTTCCGCAAGGAGATCGACAACTTCATCTATCAGTCGGCCGGATCTCAGGTCATCGTGGGCGAAGACGGCGTGCCGATCACGACCTCGGCCAACGGCAAGGACGCCAGCATCTGGGGTCTGGAACTGGCCGGTCGTCGCGACCTGATCGCCGGCTTCTCGGCCTGGGCCAACTACACCTATCAGCCCAGCAAGGCGGATCCGGGCATCGCCTGGCGCGACGGCGTCGAAGTCGGCCTGCCCAATGCGCCGGAGGTGCTGGGCAATATCGGAATCGGTTACAAGCGCGACCGGTTCGACGCCGACCTGGGCTACAGCTACCGGGGCCGCTACATCGCGACCCTGCGCGCCAACGCCCTGGACGAATATATCCAGCCCCAGGCGACGCTCGACTTCGGCGCGCGTCTGCAACTGACCGACCAACTGGTGCTCAGCCTCTATGGTGAGAACCTGACGGGCGAGGCCGGCTACTGGGCTACGCGCGGCAAGTCGGAACGCTACACCATCGGCTATCAGACCGCGCCGCGCATGCTGGGTCTGGGCCTGACCTGGCGTCACTGAGGCGGCTCGCCTCACCGTCGTAAGCCTGTCGCCCGCGCCGGTCATAAGATCGGCGCGGGCCCCTCTTTCGGAAACACACCATGTCTGTCGATCGGCGATCCCTTCTGGCGGGCGGCCTGGGCGCGGCCCTGGCGGCGGGCCTTCCGGCGTCTCTGGCGCGGGCCCTGTCCATTCCGGCCGATGTCCGCAATGGCACGATCGAGGATGTGGAGCATGTGGTCATCCTGATGCAGGAGAACCGCAGCTTCGATCACTATTTCGGCGCCATGGCGGGGGTGCGGGGCTTCGGCGACGCCCATCCCATTCCTGTCGCGGCCGGCTCCGACGGCGCGCCGCGCGACGTCTGGACCCAGACCGACCGCACGGTCCAGCCACCTGCGGACATCGGCCCCTTCCATCTGTCGACTGCGGCGAATTTCGACCTGATGCGGATGGAGGGCACGCCCCACCATTGGCCCGACGCCCAGGCGGCCTGGGATCAGGGGCGGATGGCGCATTGGCCCGAGGCCAAGACCCAGCGCGCTCTGGGCTATTATAGGCGCGAGGACATTCCGTTCCAATACGCCATGGCCGAGGCCTTCACCCTCTGCGACGCCTATCACTGCTCGGTCCAGACCGGCACCAACACCAACCGGCTGTTCCTGTTCAGCGGGACCAATGATCCCCACGGTCTCGCTGGCGGGCCGGTGGTCGACAATGTCGACGACGACCTGAACAAGCCTGACGACGACCAGCCGCGCTATAACTGGACCACCTACGCCGAGCGGCTGCAGGCGGCGGGGATCGACTGGCGCCACTACCAGAATCTGGCCGACAATTTCGGCGACAACCCCGTCCAGAACTTCATGGCCTACCGGCGGGCCTGGCGCGACGAGCCCGGCTCGGATCCGGCGCTGAAGGATCGCGCCCTGTCGACGCGCGATCTGGACCAGTTGAAGGCTGACGTGTTGGGCGGCCGACTGCCGCAGGTGTCATGGATCATCGGCACGGCAGAGGGATCAGAACACCCCGGCCCGTCCAGCCCGGCCCAGGGCGCGGACTATATGGCGCGGGTGATCGACGCCCTGACCGCCGATCCGGCGGTCTGGGCCAGAACCGTGCTGTTCATCAATTTCGACGAGAACGACGGCTTCTTCGATCATGTGCCGCCGCCCGCGCCGCCTTCGCCCGATCCGCAGGCGCCCGGCGGTTTCGCCGGCGCCTCGACCGTTTCGACGGCCGGCGAATACCACCGCCTGCCCGCGCCCGGCGCCGACGGCGACACGGCGGAGTTCCGGGGTCGGCCTTATGGTCTGGGGCCGCGCGTGCCCATGTATGTCCTGTCCCCCTGGTCGCGGGGCGGTTGGGTCCATTCGGAAGTCGCGGACCACACCTCCGTCATCCGCTTTTTGGAGCGCCGGTTCGGCGTGATGGAGCCCAATATCTCGGCCTGGCGACGCGCGGTGTGCAGCGACCTGACCACCGCATTCGATTTCGCGACGCCCAACGACACCGATTTCACCCGGCTGTTGCCGGACACGACGGACGCCCGGTTGCGGGCCGCGGCCATTCCGCATCAACCGACGCCCGTCCTGCCCGCCGATCACAGTCGACCGCCTCAGGAGCCCGGCGAAAGGCCGGCCCGTCCGACCCGATATCGGCTCCAGGCGACCTGCGACGTGAATGCGGACAGGAGCGAGGCCACGCTGACCTTCTCGGTTCAGGGCGAGTTGGCCGCTGTCTTCCATGTCTACGACCGGCTGCACCTGGACCGAATTCCTCGTCGCTACACCGTCGGGGCGGGCGAGAGCCTGACGGGCGTATGGGCGCTGGCGCCCGATGGAGGACGATACGACCTCTGGGTTCTGGGACCGTCAGGGCGGGTCGGTCATTTCGTCGGCTGACCCAAGGCTGAGGCCTGGACGGCGCGGGACGAAGGCCCGAGCCGTCCAGGCGCCACGCCCTTTTCACCAGATCTGGGTTTGGGCGGGAATGCTGTTGAAATAGCTGCAGAGGTTCACATAGGGGCCGCGATTGCAGGTGGCCGGGCTCTGGATCAGGTTTCCGGAGTTGTCCGTGTTCTTGGCCGGCGTGCTGCCAGGTTTGTGAGACCACAGGCCGTTGCTGTCCCTTCGGTACCAGTGGAAGTCATTGCCGGGCCAGATGACCAGGCAGATGATCTGCCCCGCCGCCGGGGTGACGTTGGGATTGGGGATCAGGATCTGGCCGTCGCGCTGCGAGGCGGCGCCGACGTTGTCGCAGCTGAACGTCGTGTACATCTGACCGGACCCGCGCCCGGGCTGTGCGAAACTGTTGGTGATCTTGTCGTTGGCGTAGTTGTAGCAGTTGTTGTTCGCCATGATGTAGGGGTTGTTGTTCCACTTCCCGGGATCATAGGGCGGCGCGGCGAACACCGTGGGCGCGGCCTCCGCCTTAAAACCCTCGCCGCCGATTTCCCCCGTGACATAGTCGTAGAGATCGTCCGGAAGCGCCGCCCGGCCGGTTTCGAGCAGGAACAGTTCGGTTTCGGGCGATCCGAGGTTGAGCGAAATATTGAGGCCGCCGATCTCGGCCAGGCCCTGGTGGACGAAGATGTGCGAATCCAGCGCCTTCTCGCCCGTGCTGAGGATGCTGAAGCCCCGATAGCCCAGGGCGCCGGCGATGCCGGGGGGGCGAAGAAGTGACCGCTCCTGCGTGGATCGGAGCCGTTCCGTGAGTTGAAGCACCTGGTCATCCGCCAATTCCCAAACCGGGTCCGGACGACCAGAGAAGATGTGAAGCGTAACGATGACTGACATAGTGTTTGCTCCCTGTGTGCAACCTTAAAGTGTCGCATCTGGGCGGAGAAGTCAATCTTAGGTCGTGAAAGTTCGCGATAGGGTCGTGTCCGGATCAATCCTGACGGCGCGCGTCGCGCGCCAAGCGGGCCGCGTCACGGTCCATCTCGTCCGCCTGGGCGGGTAGGCTGGCGGCGACGGCCAGGAGTTCGGCGTCGGTGACGCGGTTGCCGCGCGTGCGGTTCTCGGCGATCTGGCGGGCGCGATAGGCAGGGTCGCGAAGGCGGACGGCTTCCGCTCGCAGGTCCTGGGCGCCCTTGCGCATCTGTTCGCCGCCCTGGGCCATCTGGCGGCGGGCGTCCACGCGGGCGCTGGCGGCCTGGAACCGGGCCTGTTCACCCATGCGCCGCGCCTTTTCGCCTTCGACGCGGGCCTGGGCGGCGGCGGCGCGGGCCTGGTCGCCGTCGAGGCGGGCGATTTCGGCCTGGGCGCGGCTTTCTTCGGCTTGGCGGCGGCTTTCGGCGGCGTTGCGACGGGCCTCGGCGGCGTGGGCGCGGGCTTGTTCGGCCTCGGCGCGGGCGTCGGCTGCGGCGCGTTCTTCTTCCGGGGAGAGGGGGCCGTTGTAGGTATAGGTGTAGCTTGAGCGGAAGACGGACGGCGCCGGGGGAGCGGGGGGCGCCGGCGGAGCCGGAGGCGCGGGCGGGGCCGGCGGGGCCGGCGGGACGACCATCGACGGCGGGGCGGGCGGCGCAGGCGGGGCCGGGGGCACGGGCGCTTCGGGCGGACTGGCGTAGTCCTGGCGGCTCAGCTCGAGCGCGGCGAGCGGCGTGGCGACGGCGGCGAGGGCGGCGACGGTCAGGGCGACGGTCAGCGGGCGACGGCGGGCGTTTGTGTTCGACATGATGCAGGCGATCCTTGTCTTCAGGGTGCGGGCGTCGGCGGCCATGGGGCTGGCGGCGCAGGGAATGGAGCGGGGGACGGGATGCGCGGCCAGGCGGACCAGGGCGCGGGCATAGACCTGACGGTCCACGGTGGTCAGGGCGTCGGCGTCGGCGGCCTCTTCGGAGCGGGCGACCAGGTCGAGGTGCAGGGCCCAGACCAGGGGATTGAACCAGAACAGGGCCAGGCTGAGCCGCGACAGAACCAGGAAAACCCAGTCCTTGCGCCGCAGATGGGCCAGTTCGTGGGCGAGGATGGCCGGGGCGGCCTGGCGTTCGGCGAGACTGGTCGGATCGACCAGGATGACGCCGGGCGCGGCGCCCCAGCTGAGCGGGCCGGACAGCCGGTCGTTGGCGATCAGGCGCGGCGGTTGGCCGGTGGTCTGGGTGTCCAGCGCGGTGCGCCAGGCGGGGCATTTGACCGCGCGGCCTTCGTGGGTCCAGCGGTCCAGGGTGTGCAGGCCCAAGAGCAGCCGTCCGGCGACCGCCGCGACGCCGATCAGCCAGATCAGGCCGACAATCAGCGCGGGGGTGGGCCAGGGCAGGGCGCCGGAGATCTCGACCCCGGCGACGGGGCCGACCTCGCCCTGCCACATGGGAAGGGTTTGCGGCGTCACGAGGGGCTCGGCGGCGGGCAGCAGGGCCAGTTTCAGCGACGGCAGGACCGCCATGATCACCGGCAGGGCCAGCAGCAGACAGGTCACGCCGCGCAGGATGTCGACCCGGTCGACTGGCCGCTGGGCCAGCAGACGCGAACAGGCCAGGCCGGCGCCGGCGATCAGGCTGGACTTGACCAGCAGGGACAGCAGAAGGGCCCAGGTCACGACTTGCGCTCCACGGATTCGTCGATGATGCGTTCGAGGGCGGCGGCCTCTTGCGGCGTCAGCTTCTGGCCCAGGCCCAGCAGGGCGGTGGCGGCGCTGGCGGCCGAGCCGGCGAAGAAGGTGTCGATCATCCGCTGCAGGGCGCCGGCGGCGACGGCCTCGGTGCGCTGGACCGGGCTGTAGACATAGCCGTCGGGGCCAGGGGCGCGTTCGATCAGACCCTTGGCCTCCAGCCGCGACAGCAGGGTGCGGACGGCGGAGTCGCTGATCGGGTCGGACAGGGCGTTGCGGACGGCGGCGGCGGCGGCGGTCTCGAGCCGACACAGGGTCTCGAAGATCTCGCGTTCGCGGCGGGGCAGGGATTCGATCATGAGGCTGTTCCCGTGGCTGTTGGCGCTACATTTGTAGCGCTACATGCGTAGCGGATTGGGGCGGGAATGAGGCGGGGGGATGAACTCGCGGTAGGGTGGGGGGGCGCTCTCACCTCCCCGTCGGCGAAGGCCGGCGGGGAGGACAGGCGGGAGCGTCAGCGAACGCCAGGTGGGGGCGACTCTGTGTCAGACGCTGGGTCGGTCATCACCACCGCCGGAGTCGCCCCCTCCTGGTCGCAAGCGCGACCTGTCCTCCCCGCGCGCCTTCGCGCGCGGGGAGGTGAAGGCTAGAGCGACATCTCGCGGCCTTCCGCCGCGCTGCGGAGACCCGCGTCGAGGATGCGCATGACGGTCAGGGCCTGGGCGGCGGGGACGGGCGGCGGGCCCTTGCCCTGGATGGCGTCGCGGACGGCGGCGTAGAAGGCGGGGTAGTCGCCGCGTTCGGGGGGCGGTGTGGCGCCGAGGGTTTGGCCGTCGATCTGTTGGGTCAGGACGCCGGGCGAGGGGTCCAGGCCCCAGTCGGCGTCGCCGGGGCGCAGGCCGGCTTTGGACTGGCTCTCCTGGGCGTCGAGGCCGTGTTTGATGAAGCTGCCGCCTGTGCCGTGGACGACGTAGCGGAGGCTGGCCTCGGCGGCGAGGTGGCTCATGTTCAGGATGACGCGCAGCCGGTCGTAGCGCAGCAGGACGTGGGCGTAGTCGATGGCGGTCGCGCCGACGCGCTGGGCCTGGAGGTCGGCGTAGACGCCCAGGGGCGGGCCGAACAGCTGGACCGCCTGGTCGATCAGGTGGGGGCCCAGGTCGGCCCAGACGCCGCCGTCGCGCTGGTCCTTCCAGCGGTCGGTGACGGTGGGGCGGAAGCGGTCGTAGTGGCTTTCGAACACGGCGACATCGCCCAGTTCCCCATCCGCGATCAGCCGGCGCAGGGTCAGGAAGTCGGCGTCCCAGCGGCGGTTCTGGAAGACGCTGAACACGCCGGGCGACGCGGCCGCCACGGCGGCGACGGCTTGCGCGTCGGCCAGGGTGGCGGCGAAGGGCTTGTCCACCACCACCGATTTGCCGGCCTGAAGCGCGGCGATCGACTGTTCGGCGTGCAGGGCGTCGGGGGTGGCGACGACGATCAGGCCGATGTCGTCGCGGGCCAGGGCGGCGTCCAGATCGGGCAGGACATCGACGTCCGGCAGGTCGGCGTGGACCGCCTCGGGCCGCGACGAGACGACGGCGGTCAGGTGCAGGCCGGGGGTGGCGGCGATTAGGGGGGCGTGGAAGGTCTGGCCCGCCAGGCCGTAGCCGACGACGGCGACGCCGATGGGTGCGTGAGAGGTCATGCCTCGATCAATAGCGGTCCGGGCGGGGGCCATCCAGCACATAGGGCACCACGCCGCGCTCGTTCTCGGGGACGTGAAGGGCGCGGTCCAGGGGCGGGAAGGCGCGCTGGGTGCAGTCGGTGCGCTCGCAGATGCGGCAGCTGACGCCGATCCGGGCGGCGGGGCCGTTCAGGTCCAGACCGGCGGCGTAGACCAGGGAGCCGGCGTGTTCGACCTCGCAGCCCAGGGACAGGGCGTAGCGGCGGTCGTTGGCCAGGTAGGAGCCGCTGGGCTTGGACACGCTGCGGGCGATGGAGATGTAGCGCGAGCCGTCGGGCATCTCGGCCAGCTGCACCCCGATCCGGTCGGGCGTGGCGAAGGCTTCATGCACGTTCCACAGCGGGCAGGCGCCGCCGAAGCGGGCGAACTGGAAGCGGGTGGCGCTGTGGCGTTTGGTGATGTTGCCGGCCATGTCGACGCGGGCGAAATAGAAGGGCACGCCGCGCCAGCCGGGCCGTTGCAGGTTCGACAGCCGGTGGCAGACCTGTTCGAAACTGACCTGGAAGCGGGTGCGCAGCCGGTCGATGTCGTGTTTCTCCGTCCGTGCCGCCTCCAGGAAGGCGCGGTAGGGCAGCAGAAGGGCGCCGGCGGCGTAGTTGGCCAGGCCGACGCGAGCCACGTCGCGCGCGGCCTGGGTGCGGAAGGCGGCCTGGTCCAGCTCGGTCTCGATCCGGTCGCGGAAGGACAGCAGAGCCAGCTGGTGGGCTAGCTGGAACGACCGGGTGGCGCCGGGCCGCCAAGCGTCCAGGCTCAGGATCCGGCTGGCCGGATCATAGCGGCGCAGGGCCTCCTGACCCGCGACATAGACGGTGCGGACCCCGTGCCGGTCGGCCAGCAGGGTCTCCAGCGCCCGTTCGATCGGGCCGTCCTGGGGGACCGCCGCGGCCAGGGCCTCGGCCGCCGTGTCCAGGCTGTCGACGTAGTTGTCGCGGTAATGGAAGAAGTCGCGCACCTCCTCATAGGGCAGCAGGGCGACGCGGGCGCCCAGTTCGTCGCGGCCCAGGGTGTCGTCCAGCGCCTTCACCCGCTCGTCCAACTGGCGGAAGGCCTGGTGCAGGGCCAGGAACTGATGGGCCAGGCGCGGGGTGTTGGCGACGGCCTGTTTCAGCTCGGCCGCCGTCGGGGGCTCGGCCCCGCCGCTGACCGGGCCGGCGATGTCGGTGGTGGCCTCGCGCAGGTCGGCGATCAGACGGGCGTCGCCCTCCAGATCGAACAGGCTGGCGTCGATATGAAAGGCGCGGGTCAGGGCGATCAGGACGCGGGCGGTGGCCGGGCGCTGATTGGTCTCGATCTGCGACAGATAGGAGGGCGACAGGCCCAGCCGCTCGGCGCAGGCCTCCAGCGTCCAGCCGCGCGCCTCGCGCAGCTTGCGCAGCTTGGCGCCCAGGAAAAGCTTCTCAGCCATTCGCAAGTTTGCAGTTCATCGTTCCCACCTTTGCAAGTCCGCGCAGTTCCGCACCTTTTGCAAAGTTGCGTTTGCCAAATTGCGATGAAGCCGCCACTCCTTGCCGTTCGAACACAAGGCCGAAACCGATCATGACTCAAGCCATCCTTGAAGAACTGGAGCGTCGTCGCGCCGCCGCCAAACTGGGCGGTGGGGAAAAGCGTATCGCCGCCCAGCACGCCAAGGGCAAGCTGACGGCGCGCGAACGCATCGACGTTCTGCTGGACGAGGGCTCCTTCGAGGAGACCGACATGTTCGTCGAGCACCGCAGCCACGACTTCGGGATGCAGGATCAGCGCATCCCCGGCGACGGGGTGGTGACGGGGCGCGGGACCATCGGCGGGCGTCTGGTCTATGTCTTCTCCAAGGATTTCACGGTGTTCGGCGGCAGCCTGTCGGGCGCCCATGCGGCCAAGATCGTCAAGCTGCAGAAGATGGCCCTGACCACCGGCGCGCCGATCATCGGCCTGTTCGACGCGGGCGGGGCGCGGATTCAGGAGGGGGTCGAGAGCCTGGCCGGTTACGCCGACATCTTCCTGCAAAACACCCTGGCCAGCGGCGTCATTCCCCAGATCAGCGTGATCATGGGGCCGTGCGCGGGGGGCGACGTCTATTCGCCGGCCATCACCGACTTCATCTTCATGGTGAAGGACACGAGCTATATGTACGTGACCGGGCCCGACGTGGTGAAGACCGTCACCAACGAGGTGGTCAGCCACGAGGACCTGGGCGGAGCCCGCGTCCATGCGGGCAAGTCGGGCGTGGCCGACGGGGCGTTCGAGAACGATCTGGAGGCTCTGTCGGAGGTGCGCCGCCTGATCGGCTTCCTGCCCCTGTCGAACCGCGAAAAGCCGCCGGTGCGCGAGAGCTATGACGAGCCCGAGCGGGACGAACCGTCGCTGGACACCCTGATCCCGGCCAATCCGAACCAGCCCTATGACATGAAGGAGCTGATCCTGAAGGTGGTCGACGAGGCCGACTTCTTCGAGATCGGGGCCGACTTCGCCAAGAACATCATCTGCGGCTTCGGGCGGCTGGACGGCCAGACGGTCGGCATCGTCGCCAACCAGCCCCAGGTGCTGGCGGGCGTGCTGGACATCGATTCAAGCCGCAAGGCCGCGCGGTTCGTGCGCTTCTGCGACGCCTTCGACATTCCGATCGTCACCTTCGTGGACGTGCCGGGCTTCATGCCGGGGACCAAGCAGGAATACGGCGCCCTGATCAAACACGGGGCCAAGCTGCTGTTCGCCTATGCCGAGGCGACCGTGCCGAAACTGACCCTGATCACGCGCAAGGCCTATGGCGGCGCCTATGACGTGATGAGTTCGAAACACCTGCGCGGCGACGTCAACTACGCCTGGCCCACCGCCGAGATCGCGGTCATGGGCGCCAAGGGCGCGGTCGAGATCATCTTCCGCAAGGAGGCCGGCGATCCGGCCGCCCTGGCCGCGCGCGAGGCGGAGTACAAGGACCGGTTCGCCAATCCGTTCGTGGCGGCGGGGCTGGGCTACATCGACGATGTCATCATGCCGCACGGGACGCGGCGGCGGCTGGTGAAGGCGTTGCGGACGCTGAAGAACAAGGTCCAGGACAATCCCTGGAAGAAGCACGACAATATTCCGCTATGAGTGAAGCACTTCCAGAAATCGCGCGACTAAAGGCACTTCTAGACTCAGTCGAGTCTGACATGAGCGGAAACGTTGCGAAACGTCCTGCGGCGACTGTTTTGGCGGCTGAATTCTCACGTCTTGGGAATCTAGGTAGCCAGTACGACGGTCTATTGGGGCTATTGAGTGCGGTCGATTCGATCTCGCCGTTAATTGAAGAGCAGTTCTCAGAGGCGGGGCGGAAAAGTGCCGCCATCAGTGTAGTTGATCGCCTCAAAACGATCTTTTCGCCGAAAAATCTTTCATTAAATTGCGAAAGCTTTCTGAGTTCTACTCAAGTGGACCGACTGTTTGTCCAAGCGATTTTGCCGTTACTGGAAGACATACGGTTCGACTCATCATCTTTGTCGGCTAGCACTACAGATATAGTGCAAGAAATAAACGATTTTCGTGTTAAGATTCACAAATCTGATGGGCTTAGTCATGCATCAAAACTGGTTGTTGATGCTCAGCTTTCCTTAATGGAGCGTTCTTTGCTTCGTTTTTCGGAAACTGGCGTTGGTCCTTTCCGAATATCAGTAATGTCTTCCATGGGCAGAATATTTGTTGAGTTGCAGAGAAATCCAGAAAATAGCAAATCGGCCGTCAAAGATGTAATCGATGATGTTCTTAGAGTGTATGGGCTACTCGAAGCTGGTGGAAATCTTCTCACTTTAGCAGCGCCTGTTGCGGTTAAACTTTTAACGGGGCCGAACTAGGTGAGTTTCCAACTAGTTCACTCTGCTGGCAGGAATTAAATGTTCTCCAAAATCCTTATCGCCAACCGGGGCGAGATCGCGGTTCGGATCATCAAGACCTGCCGCCGCATGGGCATCCAGACCGTGCAGGTCTATTCGGAGGCCGACGCCGGGTCGTTGGCGGTCGAGATGGCCGACGAGGCGGTGCTGATCGGGCCGGCGCCGGCGGCACAGTCCTATCTGCTGGCGGACAAGATCGTCGAGGCGGTGCGCCAGACGGGGGCGCAGGCCGTGCATCCGGGCTTTGGCTTCCTGAGCGAGAACGCCGGGTTCGCGCGGCGGCTGAGGGACGAGGGGATCGCCTTCATCGGGCCGAACCCCGAGGCCATCGAGGCCATGGGCGACAAGATCAGCTCCAAGAAGCTGGCGGCCGAGGCGGGGGTCTCGACCGTGCCGGGGCATATGGGGCTGATCGAGACGCCGGACGAGGCGGTGAAGATCGCCAACCAGATCGGCTATCCGATCATGATCAAGGCCTCGGCCGGCGGCGGCGGCAAGGGCATCCGCGTGGCCCATTCGGACGCCGACATGGCCGAGGGGTTCGCGGCGGTGAAGGCCGAGGCGCTGAACGCCTTCGGCGACGACCGGGTCTTCCTGGAGAAGTTCATCATCGACCCGCGCCACATCGAGATCCAGGTGCTGGGCGACAAGCACGGCCATGTGGTCCACCTGTTCGAGCGCGAATGTTCGATCCAGCGCCGCAACCAGAAGGTCATCGAGGAGGCGCCCTCGCCCCTGCTGGACGAGGCCACCCGCGCCGCCATGGGGGCGCAGGCCGTCGCCCTGGCCCGGGCGGTCAACTATGACAGCGCCGGCACGGTCGAGTTCGTGGCCGGTCAGGACAAGAGCTTCTTCTTCCTAGAAATGAACACCCGGCTGCAGGTCGAGCATCCGGTGACGGAGCTGATCACCGGGGTCGATCTGGTCGAACAGATGATCCGTTCGGCCTGGGGCGAGGCCCTGGCGTTCGAGCAGAAGGACCTGTCGATCAACGGCTGGGCCATTGAGAGCCGGATCTATGCCGAGGACCCCTATCGCGGCTTCCTGCCGTCCATTGGGCGGCTGGTCCGTTATGAGCAGCCCGAGGAAGGCGACCAGGGGGACTACACCGTTCGCAACGATTCCGGCGTCCGCGAGGGCGACGAGATCAGCATGTTCTACGACCCGATGATCGCCAAACTGTGCGCCTGGGGCGAGACGCGCGAGGATGCGGTGACGGGCATGGCCCGCGCCCTGGAGGACATCCATTTGTCGGGCCTGGGGCATAATGTGCCCTTCCTGGCGGCGGTGATGGACCAGGATCGATTCAAGTCGGGGAACCTGTCGACCAGCTATATCAAGGACGAGTTCCCGGACGGCTTTCACGGCCTGCGCCCGACGCAGGACCAGGAGCGGATCCTGATCGCCTCGGCCCTGGCCATGCACGAGGTCATCGCCGAACAGGACGGCGACCCGTCGGATCGCACCGACTGGATCGTGATGATCGACAAGACTCCGCACGGCGTCGGCCTGTCCTATGACGAGGACGAGGAGATGATCCTGACCCTGACGGGCGGGGGCGACATCCGCCTGTCGGACATCGACTGGCGGCCGGGCCTGGCCCAGTTCAAGGCCGAGCTGGACGGCGAGGCCTTCACCGCCGAGGTCAAACGCGTGGCCGACGGCTTTGATATTCGTCACCGGGCGGTGCGGGCGCGGGTGCGGGTGTTGAGGCCGCACGTCGCCGAACTGTATGCGCGCCTGCCGGAGAAGGTGGCGGCGGATACCTCGAAGATGGTGCTGTCGCCGATGCCGGGGCTGGTGGTGTCGATCCCGGTCGTGGTCGGCCAGGAGGTCAAGACCGGGGAGACGGTGGCGATCATCGAGGCCATGAAGATGCAGAACATCCTGAAGGCGGAGCGCGACGGGGTGGTGAAGGCGGTGGGGGCCAAGGACGGGGATCCGGTGGCGGCGGATGATGTGCTGGTGGAGTTCGGGTGATGCCTGCCCTTCTCTTCTTTCGTCATCCTCCGGCGCTCCGCAGGAACGACCGGGGGACCCAGCGGCGCCGTAGCGAAGCGAAGGCGAAAGCCCGCAGGGCGGCGCGTCAGCGCCTCGACGGGCAGGCCGGCGTGTGCGGCAGGTTCGCGCTTTCGCGCGCCGCTGGGTCCCCCGGTCTGCGCCGCTGCGCGGCTTGCCGGAGGATGACGAAAGAAGAAGGGGGGGCGGGCGCATGAGCTTCCCCATCCCCACCCCCCTCGAATGGCGCGAGTCCGCCCAGAAGGCGCTGAAGGATCGGCCGATCGAGGCGTTGATGTCCCTCGACGCCGACCAGTTGGTGACGCGGCCGCTGTACGCCGGAGCGACGGGCGTGCAGCCGATCTTCGCGCCGCGTCCGTCCGATTCCGAAGGCCGGGCCTGGGACCTGCGGACCCTGGTGGAGGGGGATGATCCCGAGGCGGTGAACGACGCCGTCCTGACCGATCTGGAGAACGGCGCCGCCTCGGTGGTGCTGAAGGGGCGGGTGCTGGCGGATTCAGCGCCGCTGGGTCGAGCGCTGGAAGGCGTGGCTCTGGAGCTGGCGCCGGTCGCGCTGGAGGCCGGGATCGACGGGCCGGATGCGGCGAACGCCCTGGCGGTGGTGGCCAAGGGCTCGCCGCGCGCCAAGCTGAGGTTCCACATGGACCCGGTCTCGGCCTTCGCCGAGGCGGGCGGGGCGCCGCGTTCGGTGGAAGAGCATCTGAGCCTGGCGGCCAATACGGCGGCGCGCCATGCGGGCGCCTATCCCGACGCGACCTTCTTCATGGCCAGCGGGCGCGTGGCGCACGAGGCGGGCGGATCGGCGGCGCAGGAGCTGGCCTTTGCGGCCGCCAGCGTGGTGGCCCATGTGAAGGCGGCCGTGGACGCGGGGATGTCGGTCGAGGCGGCGCTGACGGGGACGGTGGTCGGCCTGTCGGTCGATGCGGAATATTTCGACAGCCTGGCCAAGGTGCGGGCCATGCGGCTGATCTGGGCGGCGTTGACGCGAGCCTTCGGGGTCGAGGCGCCGGCGGTGATCGAGGCGCGGTCGTCGCGGCGGATGTTGGCGGCGCGCGATCCCTGGCCCAATCTGCTGCGGCTGACGGCGGCGGGGTTTGCGGGCGCGGTGGGGGGCGCGGATGTGGTGGTGCTGGAGGGCTTCACCCGCGCGACCGGGCGGTCCGACGCCTTTGCTCGGCGGCAGGCGAGGAATACCCAGCTGGTGCTGATGGAGGAGGCCAACCTGGGCCGGGTCGATGATCCGGCGGCGGGGAGCTGGTATCTGGACGCCCGGACGCGGGATCTGGCCGAGGCGGGCTGGGCCGAGTTCCAGATGATCGAGGCCGAGGGCGGTCTGGTCGAGGCCCTGAAGGGGTCGGTGATCCAGCCCCGCATCGCCCGCGCCCGCGCTCTGCGCGAGGCGGCCCTGGCGAACGGCGCGGCCCAGATCATCGGCGTGACCAAATATGTGGACGCGGACGTGCGGCCGGCCCCGGTCGAGGCGGGCGATGAGGCGGCTGCGGCGGTGGAGCGGGCGTGCGAACCCCTGACGCCGATCCGATTTGCGGCGGCCTTTGAGGAGGCGGGCCAATGAGCGCTTTTGGGAGCTTCCCCGACTTCAGCAAGATCGCTCTGGACCTAGGGCCGACGGGGCAGGGGCCGACGCGCGAGCCGTGGCTGACGCCCGAGAGTCTGACCGTCGAGACCGCCTATGGCGCCGAGGCGCTGGAGGGGTTGGATCACCAGGACGGTTTGCCGGGGTTCGCCCCCTTTGTGCGCGGGCCCTATCCGACCATGTATGCGGGCAATCCCTGGACCATCCGCCAGTACGCCGGCTTCTCGACCGCCGAGGAGTCGAACGCCTTCTATCGCCGCAATCTGGCGGCGGGTCAGAAGGGGCTGAGCATCGCCTTCGATCTGGCGACGCACCGGGGCTATGACAGCGACCACCCGCGGGTGAAGGGCGACGTCGGCATGGCGGGCGTGGCCATCGACAGCATCTATGACATGCGGACCCTGTTCGACGGGATCCCGCTGGACCAGATGTCGGTGTCGATGACGATGAACGGGGCGGTGCTGCCGATCCTGGCCCTCTATGTCGTCGCGGCGGAAGAACAGGGCGTGCCGCACGCGGCCCTGACCGGGACCATTCAGAACGATATTCTGAAGGAGTTCATGGTCCGCAACACCTACATCTATCCGCCCGAACCCTCGATGCGGATCATCGCCGACATCTTCGCCTGGACGGCGCAGGAGACGCCGAAGTTCAATTCGATCTCGATCAGCGGCTATCACATGCAGGAGGCGGGAGCCTCGGCGGATATCGAGCTGGCCTATACGCTGGCGGACGGGATCGAATATCTGCGGGCGGGCGTGGCGGCGGGGATGCCGATCGATCGGTTCGCGCCGCGGCTGAGCTTCTTCTGGGCCATCGGCATGAACTATTTCATGGAGGTGGCCAAGATGCGGGCCGGCCGCCTGCTGTGGGCCGAGGCGGTGCGGAAAGAGGGCGGGGTCGATCCGAAATCGCTGTCCTTACGCGCCCACTGCCAGACGTCGGGCTGGAGCCTGGCGGCGCAGGACGTGTTCAACAATGTGCCGCGCACCATGGTCGAGGCCATGGCGGCGGCGGGCGGTCAGACCCAGAGCCTGCACACCAATGCGCTGGACGAAGCCCTGGCCCTGCCCACCGACTTCTCGGCCCGGATCGCGCGCAATACCCAGATCCTGCTGCAGTCGGAGACGGGGCTGACCAAGGTCATCGACCCCTGGGGCGGCAGCTTCTATGTCGAGCGGCTGACGCACGAACTGGCTGAACGGGCGCGGGCTCACATGGCCGAGGTCGAGGCCCTGGGCGGCATGGCCAAGGCCATCGAGGCGGGCATCCCCAAGCTGAGGATCGAGGAATCCGCCGCCAAGACCCAGGCCCGGATCGACACCGGCCAGCAGACGGTGGTGGGGGTGAACAAATATCTGAACCCCGTCGTTGACGATATTCCGATGCTGAAGGTCGACAATGCGGCGGTGCTGGCCGCCCAGATCGACAAGCTGAAACGGCTGAGGGCCGAGCGGGATCAGGCGGCGACCGATGCGGCGCTGGAGGCGCTGACGAACGGCGCGCGGGGCAGCGCCAATCTGCTGGAGCTGGCGGTGCAGGCGGCGCGGGCCAAGGCGACGGTGGGTGAAATCTCCGACGCGCTGGAGGCCGCCTTTGGGCGCCATGTGGCGACGGTCCAGACCGTGTCGGGCGTCTACGCCAAGGAGGCCGGCGCCGATCCCCGCTTCGCTCGCGCCCGCGAGATGGTGGCGACCTTCGTCGAGAATGACGGCGGGCCGCCGCGCATCCTGATCGCCAAGCTTGGCCAGGACGGGCACGACCGGGGCCAGAAGGTGGTCGCCACAGGCTATGGCGACCTGGGCTTCGACGTCACCGCCGGCGCCCTGTTCCAGACCCCGTCAGAGGCCGCGCGCGATGCGGTGGACAAGGGGGTCCATGCGGTGGGCGCTTCGTCCCTGGCGGCCGGACACCTGACCCTGGTGCCGGAACTGAAGGCCGAGCTGGAGAAGCTGGGCCGGCCGGACATCATGATCGTGGTTGGGGGGGTGATCCCGCCATCCGACGTCCAGCCCCTGCTCGATATGGGCGCGGCCGCCGTCTATCTGCCCGGTTCGGCCATCGCCGACACGGCGGTGGACCTGATCGAGAAGCTGAACCAGCGGCTGGGTTACGCCCAGCCCGCGCCTAAGGAGACCGCATGATCGGCGCCCTGAACCATGTCGGGGTCGCGACCCCGTCCATCGCGGACTCGATCAAACTGTATCGCGACATTTTGGGCGCCACCAAGATCGGGGAGCCGTTCGACCTGCCGGCGCAGGGGGTGAAGGTCTGTTTCATCGACACCCCGACGGCCCAGATCGAGCTGATCGAACCCTATGACGACACCAGCCCGATCGTCGGCTTCCTGGCCAAGAACCCCAAGGGCGGCCAGCACCACGTCTGTTTCGAGGTCGCCGACATCCACGCCGCCGTCGCCGAGATGCGGGCCAAGGGCGTCACAATCCTGGGCACGGGCGAGCCGCGCATCGGGGCGCACGGGACGCCGGTCGTCTTCCTGCATCCGCGCGACATGGGCGGGGTGCTGATCGAGCTGATGGAGACGCCGAAAGGCGCGCACTGATCGCTGGAGCCTTTCGCCAGCTTCGCCGTTAAGTTTGCCAATGGAAGACCTGACCATGATGCGCCGCCTGACCGCTTTCGTCGTCCTCGCCGCCCTGACCGGGGTCTCCGCCTGTCAGCAGGCGGAGCCGGAGCAGCCGACCGCCCCGGTCGAGCCCCAGCCGGCGGCCGCGTCGGCCGTTCCGGCTGTCGGCTACGCCTGCGAGAGCGGGGCGATGGTCGAGGCGCGGTATCCCGACACGGCCACGGCGCAACTGGCCTACAAGGGGCGGACCTATGATCTGCGCTCGGTCGAGGCGGCCAGCGGCGCCCGCTATGTCGGCTCGGGCGTCGAATGGTGGACCGCCCCCCGCGACGGCCAGGAGAAGGCGACCCTGAGCCGCCTCGGCCCCAACGAGGAGGTCGGGGTGGCGGTGCTGGAGCAATGCGCGCGGCCGGTGGCGACGGCGGCGACCGCCGCCCCGGCTCCGCAAGGCCTGCCGGGCCAGACGACCACGCCCGCGCCGGGCGGGGTGCTGCCTGCGTCCACGCCCTGCAAGGGACCGCAGCTGAAGCTGGCGGCCGAGGGCGGCGACGCCGGGGCGGGCAACCGGGTGCGCAACTTCAGCCTCCAGAACCTCGGCGCCCAGGCGTGCAGCCTGACCGGTTATCCAGGCGTGACCCTGCTGGACGGGCAGGGGCGGCCCCTGACCTCGATCCGCGCCGACCAGAGCCCCGGCAGCTATTTCCGCCAGGGCCAGGCGCCGACGCCGGTGGAGCTGGCGCCCCGGGCCAAGGCCTATTTCGAAATGGCGTGGAGCGTCGTGCCGGACGAGACGATGCAGAAGACCTGTCCGAGCGCGGCGACCCTACGGGTCACGGCGCCGAACGATACGGCGGCGGTCAGCCTGGCCTTCGCCTTCCAGCCCTGCGGCGGCAAGGTCCGCGTCAGCCCGATCCGGGCCGAGGCCGATCCCGAGATGGCGACCTAAGACGGGTGGAAACCCGGTCGAAATCGGCGTAGGTCGCGGCCCATGACCCAGAGCTTCTATGACCGCGTCGCCGGCGAACTGACCGAGATCGACGCCCAGGGCCTGACCAAGCCCGAACGCATCATCGCCTCGCGTCAGGGGCCGGTGATCCAGGTCGCCGGCCGCGACGTGCTGAACTTCTGCGCCAACAACTATCTGGGCCTGGCGGGCGACGAGCGTGTCGTCCAGGCCGGGATCGCCGCTCAGCAGAAGTGGGGCGCAGGCACGGCCTCGGTCCGCTTCATCTGCGGCACGCTGGAGATCCACAAGGAGCTGGAAGCCGCCATCGCCGGCTATCTGGGCTTCGAGGACGCCATCCTGTTCGCCGCCGCCTTCGACGCCAACGGCGGCCTGTTCGAGCCCCTGCTGGGCGAGAACGACGCCATCGTCTCGGACAGCCTGAACCACGCCTCGATCATCGACGGGGTGCGGCTGTGCAAGGCCAAACGCTATCGCTTCGCCAACTCGGACATGGATGAGCTGGAAAGCCGCCTGAAGGAGGCGCGCGAGGCCGGCGCTCGCGACATCATCATCGCCACCGACGGCGCCTTCTCGATGGACGGCTATATTGCCAAACTGGACGAGATCCGGGCGCTGGCCGACAAGTACGACGCCCTGATCATGGTGGACGACTGTCACGCCACCGGCTTCCTGGGTCCGCAAGGCAAGGGCTCCTTCGCCCATCACGGGGTCGAGGTGGATTTCGTCACCGGCACCTTCGGCAAGGCCCTGGGCGGCGCCATGGGCGGCTTCATCTGCGCGAAGAAGTCGGTGGTCGAACTGCTGAAGCAGCGGGCGCGGCCCTATCTGTTCTCCAACGCCCTGGCGCCGGCCGTGTGCGGCTCCAGCCTGGAGGCCATCCGTATCGCTCAAGGGGCGGAGGGCGACGCCCTGCGCACCCGTCTGTCGGCCAACGCCCACCGCTATCGCATGGCCATGACCGATGCGGGCTTCGACCTGCTGAACGGCGAACATCCGATCATCCCTGTCATGCTGGGCGACGCCAAACTGGCCCAGGATTTCGCAGCGCGCGCGTTGGAGCTGGGCGTCTATGTGATCGGCTTTTCCTTCCCCGTCGTGCCGCGCGGCCAGGCCCGCATCCGCACCCAGATGTCGGCGGCGCATAGCTTCGACCAGATTGACCGGACGGTGGCGGCGTTTACGCAGGCGGGACGAGAACTGGGCGTCATTTAGCCCTCTTCGCGCGCCATCGACGAAGAACAAGCGGTGAGGAGGCGTGGGGCCTCAGCCGCGGGCTTCGGAACAAGCCGAGGCCATAATTTCAGGGAGTTGAGACTATGACCGACACGATGAAAGCCCTGGCCAAGACCGCCCCGGGCGTCGGCCTGGAACTGATCGACGCGCCGATCCCTGAGGCGGGACCGGAGGATGTGCTGATCCGCGTCCATCGCACCGCCGTCTGCGGCACCGACATCCACATCTGGAACTGGGACGAGTGGTCCCAGAAGAACGTCCCGACCCCGATGATCACCGGCCACGAGTTCGCCGGCGAGATCGTCGCCGTCGGCAAGGATGTGGATCGCCCGCTGAAGATCGGCCAGCGCGTCTCGGCCGAGGGGCATGTCATCGACCTGAACTCCGAAGCGGCCCGCGCCGGCCATTTCCACCTGGACCCCAAGACGCGCGGCATCGGCGTCAACCGCCAGGGCGCCTTCGCCGAGTTCGTGGTGGCGCCGGCCTTCAACGTCATCGAACTGCCGGACGACGTGCCCTATGAGATCGGCTCGATCCTGGATCCGTTCGGCAATGCGGTTCACACGGCGCAGCAGTTCGACCTGCTGGGCGAGGACGTCCTGGTCACCGGCGCCGGCCCCATCGGCATGATGGCCGCCGCCGTGGCCCGCCACGCGGGCGCGCGCACCGTGGTTCTGACCGACATCAACGACTTCCGGCTGGAGCTGGCGCAGAAGGTGGCGCCGGGCGTGCGCACTGTGAACACGACCAAGGAAGACATCCACGACGTCATGAAGGAGCTGGGCCTGAAGGTCGGTTTCGACGTGGCCCTGGAGATGTCGGGCTCGCCGATCGCCTTCAGACAGTGCGTCGACACCCTGATCATGGGCGGCGGCATGGCCATGCTGGGCATTCCCGGCAAGCCGATGGAGACCGACTGGGGCGCGATCATCCTGAAGGCCCTGACGATCAAGGGCGTCTATGGCCGCGAGATGTTCACCACCTGGCGCAAGATGCTGGGCCTGCTGAAGGCCGGCCTGGACCTGAGCCCGCTGATCACCCACCGCCTGGACTACGCCGACTACCGCGAAGGCTTCGAGGCCATGAAGTCGGGCCAGTCGGGCAAGGTGGTGTTGAACTGGGACAAGGCGGCCTGAGGCTTTGGCTCACCTCCCCGCGCGCCTTCGCGCGCGGGGAGGTGAAGTCGCCCCTCAGTTCGCCTTGCGGATCAGTTCGTCGGCCAGGGCCGCGGTCAGATAGCCGTCGGCGATGCGGCCGTTGGCCTGTTGCCAGCGGCGCAGGGCCGTGCGCGTGTTGGTTCCGATGACCCCGTCGACCCCTTGAGTGTCATAGCCCAGCCGCGTCAGGGCGGCCTGGGCGCCGATCCGCTGTTCGCGCGACATGGAGGCGTCGTTGGGCCAGGCCTTGGTCAGGCCGGGCTTGCCCATGATCCCGTCCGCCGTCAGGCCGATGGCCAGGGCGTAGGAGACCGAGTTGTTGTAGCGCCGGATCACATAATGGTTCGGCAGGGCCAGGAAGGCCGGGCCGTTGGCGCCCTGGGGCAGCAGGATGGTCGCCTCTTCCAGCGCCTCGGCGCCGTTCGGCGTGCCGCCCTGGGCCAGGCGCACGCCCCTGGCCGCCCAGTGGGCCCAGTTGTGTTTCGGCCCTTCGGCCTCGGCGTAGTTGAAGCCTGCGGGCAGGACGACTTCGTAGCCCCAGCCCTGGCCGCGCTTCCAGCCGGCCTGGGCCAGCAGATTGGCGGCGGAGGCCAGGGCGTCCGCGTCGTCGCCCCAGATGTCGACCTTGCCGTCGCCGTCCTGGTCGACGCCCAGGCGCAGATAGTTGTCGGGCATGAACTGGGTCTGGCCCATGGCCCCGGCCCAGCTGCCCTTCAGGCCTGCGCGTTCGCGGCGGCCGTCGACGACGATGTCCAGCGCGTCCTTCAGCTGGGCCTCGGCCCAGTCGCGGCGGCGGCCGTCATAGGCCAGGGTCGCCAGCGAGCGGATGACGTCATAGTCGCCCTGGACCTGACCGAAGGCGCTCTCCTGAGCCCAGACCCCGACCAGGATTTCGGACGGCACGCCGAAGCGCTGGACCACCGGCCACGGCACGCGGTCGATCCGCTGCTTGGCCTGGGCGATTCGCACCGGCGTCACCGCATTCTGGATATAGGCGCCGGCGGGCTTTGAGAATTCGGGCTGATTGCGGTCCAGCCGCACGACCGAGGCGTCGGGCGTCAGCCCGGCCAGTTCGCGTTCGTAGTCGGCGCGACGGCCCCCGCCCTTGCGCGCCAGGAATCCCTGTTTCCAGCCTTCGAAACCCTGCTGGTCATAGGCGGCCAGGGGCGGCGTCTGGGGCGCGGGCGTCGGCGCCGCGACGGGCGCGCCCGAGTCAGGCGTCGGCGTCGGCAAATTGACGGGCGGCTCGGGCAGCATCGGCGCGCAGGCGGCGACACAGCAGATGAGGAGTAGGCGATAGGAAAAGCGCATGAGATTCAGACTACAGCCCCCGAGGTAATAGGTGAAATGACATCCGCGCGAATGACTTTCACGCGCCACAAAGCGCCTGTGGCGCGAAAGCGGCGCCGGGAGACTCCCCTATTGACGTCGTTAACCCTCAATTTCATCGACGCGCTAACGAACTGCGGCGTATTGGCGCAGGGTCCTCTGACGGCCTGATGGCGGAGTGGCGACGCGACGGGCGTGCAACCCCGGAAACCCTCCGTTCGACTCGGAGGTCAGGCCTCCATCTTTTTTTGGTGCTATCGCCCTTCGGGCTGCTTGAGCCCATGTTTTGGGTGCTACCGCGCTTCGCGCTGCTTGAGCACGGGGTGGGGAAGGTGGTTCGGGCAGGCTGGGACTGGCTTTTATAGGGTTTTGGCCTGTAGCGGGTTGACCTTCTCCGGACCGCTCTCTATACGACCGCCTCCGCCGCGATCCGACCGGGTCAGCGGCTTTCTTATTGGCTTCTCTCAGGACGTCCGACCATGAAGGTCCGCAGCTCGCTCAAGTCCCTGAAGACCCGTCACCGCGACTGCAAGGTCGTGCGTCGCAAGGGCGTGGTCTTCGTCATCAACAAGACCGACCCGCGCTTCAAGGCGAAGCAGGGCTAAGCTGCGTTCGCGGCGCGCCGCTCTGGCGGCGTGCGCACGCAGGGCCGCGCTTAGGTCGCCCGAAGGGCGATAGCGCGACAAAAGCTCTGACGATCCACAGGCTGCGGGCTTTGTCCGCGGCCTTTTTCGTGTTCGGCGGTTGAGCCGCGCCGCTGGGCGTGGTTAGCGTCCGCGCTTGATTTCTGGAGTATTCCCCATGGCCGATGACGCCGCCTTCGACGCCTCGTCCGATGTTCTGACCGCGACGGCCCAGGGCCGGCTGCGCACCATCATCGAGCGCCTGGAGCGCCTCGAGGAAGACAAGCAGGCCGTCATGACCGACATGAAGGAAGTCTTCGCCGAGGCCAAGGGCGAGGGCTATGACGTCAAGATCCTGCGCAAGGTCATCCGCATCCGCAAGCAGGACAAGGCCAAGCGCCAGGAAGAGGACGCCATCCTGGACCTCTATATGTCGGCCCTGGGCGAGATCTGAGGCTGACCCGGCTTGAAGCGCACCCCCTTCAAGCCAGGCGGCGGCCTTTCGCGCTCAGGCGGGCTGAAGGGCGGTAGCGGGTTCAACACGCGCTCAAGCAGCCCGAAGGGCGATGGCGCGCCCAAGAAAGCTCCGCCGAGCCCGTTTGAGATCCAGCGCGAAGCGGCCAAGCGCGCCGCACTCAACGCATTGAAACGCGCCCGCCGCTCGGCAGAGAAGGCGGGCGTTTCTCTGTCCGAATGGGAGGGGGAGTTCCTCGATTCGGTCGGCGAGCGGGTCAAGACCCACGGCCGCGCCTTCGCCGACCCCGAAAAGGGCGCGCCCGGTCAGGCCCTGTCGGCCATGCAAGGCCGCAAGCTGAAGGAGATCACCGCCAAGGCGAAGGGCGAGGAGCCGAAGCGTTGGGGACGCAGCAAGACGTCTGGCTCGAATCGACCTCAGGATGACGGCAACACGACGGGGGAAGACTGATGTACGCTATCCTAGCCGGCTTTCGCCGCTTGGCGGATTTCAAAGGACGGGACAGGCGATCGCAGTTCTGGCCGTATGCCCTTGCCGTTGTCGGACTGTCCTTCGTCGGGCTTTGGTTGGGTATGATCCCGACGATGACCGCCGTGTTTGAACAGGCGTCTGCGGCCGCAGCGACAAACCCCGAGGCAGCGACCGTTGTCAGCGGCCCGGGGCACTACTCGGTCGAAATCCACGATCCGACCTTCATGCCGGATATGGGCCCGTTTTTCCTGGTTCTGAGGATCGGCGTGGCAGCGGTTGTGATCCTCTTGGCCGCCGCCGTGACGCGCCGTCTGCATGACACCGGCCGGGCGGGCTATTGGGGTCTGCCGCCTGTGGTGTTCCTGACGATCGGCCTGACGGCGTTTCCCGCTGTTATGACCAGCTTCATGCAGGAGGATGCGCCGGACATAGGCCTGTTCATGCTGCTGTTTCTCAACAACGTCCTCTACATGGCCAGCCTGATCGGTCTCGTCATCCTGCTTGTGCTGGACGGCAAGAAGACGGTGAATCGCTACGGTCCTCCGCCGGCTGGATCTTAGCCCGCCTCTTTCAGCTGCCCCTCCAGCCCCTGTTCGCGGACCTTGCGGTACAGGGTGGAGCGGCCGATGCCGAGGCGGCGGGCGATTTCGCTCATGTGGCCGGCGTAGACCTCGATGGCGTGCTGGATCAGGTCGCGTTCGATGTCTTCCAGCGTCCGCAGATGGCCGCGGTCGTCCAGGATGCGGATCGGCTGTTCCGGCAGGGGCGGCAGGTCGGCGTAGGAAGGGGCGGTCTGGGCCAGAGCCGTCGTCGCCTCCGGCATGGGCGCCACCACGCCCGAGATGGACGGGAAATCATAGGGCTGAAGGAAGGGCGAGTCGGCCAGGACGATGGCGCGGAACACCGCGTTCTCGAGCTGGCGCACATTGCCGGGCCAGTCGAAGGCCTGGAGCATCGCCTGCGTCTCGGGCGCGCAGGCGACGATCCGCTTGCCTTCCTCGGCGTTGAACCGGGCGATGAAGTGATCGACCAGGGCCGGGATGTCCTCGCGGCGGTCGCGCAGGGACGGGGCCTCGATCGGGAAGACGTTGAGGCGGTAGAACAGATCCTCGCGGAAGGCGCCGTCCTTGACCTGTTGGGCCGGGTCGCGATTGGTGGCCGAGACGATGCGGACGTCGATCTTGACCGGCCGCTTGCCGCCGACGGGATCGATCTCGCTCTCTTGAAGGGCGCGCAGCAGCTTGACCTGAAGGTCCAGCGGCAGTTCGCCGATCTCGTCCAGGAACAGGGTGCCGCCGTCGGCCTCGCGGAACTTGCCCAGGGTCTTGTCGACCGCCCCGGTGAAGGCGCCCTTCTCGTGACCGAACAGGATGGATTCCGCCAGATTGGCCGGCAGGGCGCCGCAGTTGACGGCGACGAAGGGCTTGCCGGCCCGGTCGCTGGCGCCGTGCAGGGCGCGGGCGATGACCTCCTTGCCGACGCCGCTTTCGCCGGTGATCAGCACCGGAATGGACGACTTGGCGGCCCGCGTTCCAAGAGCCTTGACCATTCGCATGGGGGCGCTGTCGCCGATGATATCGTCGAAACTGGCGCGCCCTTGCGCGCGCTTGGTCAGTCGGCCGACTTCGGCGGTCAGCTGGGTCATCTTCAGGGCGTTGCGCACCCCGACCAGCAGACGCTCGGGTCCGACCGGCTTGACGAAGAAGTCCTGGGCGCCGGCCTGCATGGCCTTGACCACGGTGTCGATGCCGCCGTTGGCCGTCAGGACGATGACCGGGGTGGTCACGCCCGCGCTGCGCAGCTCGGCCAGGCATTCCAGACCCGACATCTCGGGCATCACCATGTCCAGCAACAGCATGTCTGCGCCGCCGCCCCGGAGCATGCGGTCAATGGCTTCGCCGCCCCCGGCCGCATGGACCACGGCGTAGCCGTCGCGTTCGAGCACGGCCTGCAGCAGGCGGCGCTGGGTCGGATCGTCGTCGACCACCAGAACGGTCTTGGCCATGGGAGCCCCTTGTCATCACCGATAGGCCGCCCGTGGTGCGGACTGGCCCGTTTCGGGACGATTTCTAGGGGGACGAGGTGAAAATCGGGTGAGAGGGCGTGGTGACCGGGACGTTAACCAGGTAACGCCGTCGCGCACCGAATCTGCGGCTGGGCCTTCAGCGTCTGATCGCCCACGACCAGGTCTGGCAGGCTGGCGGGGGCGACGGTCACAGCCTCTGCGAAGGCCTTGGGCAGGTCGTTCGGCGATGCCTTCCCGCACATGACGCTGTAGGATCCGGTTTGCGACCATTGCCCCCCGGCGTCCTGGGCGAAAGCCATGATGGACCCCGGCGCCGCCAGCAGAACCTCGACCCGGCCGTCGCCGTCCAGGTCCAGGGTGCGCAGGCGGCAGGGCGCCTCGCTGTTGCAGGTGTACATCAGGGCGTCCTGGCGACCCAGCTGGGCGGTGAAGCTGGGCGGGGTCGTCTGGCCGTCGACCGGCTGGATCCGGATGCCCGCCAGCCGTTCGTTCCGGTCCTGGATAGAATAGGCCTCGCGATCTACGCGCACGCGGGCCGCCCGCGCCAGCTCGGCGATCTCCGCGTCCGGCGACTGTATCAACCGATCAAGCGCAGCCAGCCCCGCCTTGCCGCTGTCGAAGCGCAGGAAGTCAAAGTCGAAATCCTTGGCCGCCACGGCCCCGCGCTCCAGCCGCGCAACCTGATCCGCCGCCGACAGTCGCGCCGGGTCGGCCAAGGGGCTGAACAGGGCCAGGATGACCGCGACCGACAGGACGGCGGCGAGGATGTTGGTCGGCTCCAGCGGCTTCATCCAGGGGCCGGGGCGGACGGCGGCGAACAGATAACCCAGGCCATAGACCGCGCCGATCACAGCGCAGGCCGCCGCGATGATCCGATCCGGCGTCAGCCCGTGCTGACCGATCCGCAGCGCCAAGCCCCAGAAGGCCAGGCCGACCAGGGGCGCGATCAGGGCCGAGGCGACCCGGACGCCGTAGCGCAGCACCACCGGGGGGCGATGGTCGGGACGTCCGTCCTGATAGGCGGTGTTGATCAGCACGATCAGGGCCGCCGCCGCCGACAGCACCAGGGCCGTCGCGCTGCCCGTCTGCCACAGGCCGTCCAGGCCGGTGAAGGGCAGGGCCAGCAGGAAGCCGCCGACCAGCACCGTGATCACCAGCAGCAGCCAGGACAACAGCATCAGGGCCACGGTCCGCACGCCCCGGATCAGACCGTCGCGCACATCGGTCAGATGCACCGCCGTGGCGAAGGCCAGGCTGGTCAGCGGCAGGGAGAACCAGCTCTCTTGCAGCAGGTCGCTGAGGAAGCTGAGCCCGATGATCTTGAACAGGCTGGCCCCGAGCAGAAGCAGCAGCCAGAAGGCGCCGGCGAAGCCGATGGACAGCACCCCCTGCACCCCCGCCATCCAGGCGGCGTCGAAATAGGCCGGATAGGAGGCCGCCAGCCGGCGCTCGCGGTCTGCCGGCACGACCAGATGATGGGCGATGAACAGGGCCGCCGCCGCGAAGACGAACAGGGGGAAGGTCGCCTCGCGGGCGCCGTCGGCCTGACGGGCGATGTCGTGCCAAGCCAGCAGGGCCAGCACCAAACCTGCGATCAGGCTCCAGACCACATAGACCCACAGCCTCAGCTTGCCGACGCCGGACAGCAGGACGGCGGGCAGGAACAGGGCGGTCAGCAGGGCCGGCGCGAACAGGTCGGGATGGCGCTGCGACCAGCTGGCGCTGTCGCCCTCGGTGGCGCGCAGCAGCAGGTACAGGACGATCCCCTGCAACAGGCCGACCGTCAGCCGCACGATGGCGATCCGGCGGCGGTCGCCGTCCGGCGTGGTCCCGCCCCAGCCCGTGCCGAGAATATTCGCCGCTTCGGTGGTCATGACGCGCCCTTTTTGTCCGGTTCGGAGCCCGACCTGGGCGCGCCATCTAGCCGGATCGGGGGTGTTCAGGGAAGCGGCGCCTCGATCCGACACGCCCGCGCCAGATAACAGCCGCGCGGGGCGAAATGGATGTGGACCTGGTCCAGGGCCGGATGGTCGAACGCCTCGGCCAGCCGCGCGTCCAGATCGGCGCCGTCGATCACCAGTCCCTCCAGCATCATGTTGCGCCGGTCATAGAGGCGCAGCGACAGCGGTCGTTTGGTCAGCATCTCCGGCGCCGGTCCGGTGATCGGCGCCTGTTCCACCGCCGACTCGCGCACGAAGGTCGGTCCCGAGGCGCGATAGGGCGAGGTCGGGTCGGTCAGATGGGCGTGATTGACCAGCACCAGCGCCTCGCCGGCGTCGGCGTCGCGCAGACTGACCCGGCAGGGCGCGCGGCCGGGGGCGTCGGCGACCCAGCGGCGCGCGCCGACGGCGGCTAAGTCTTTATCGGACATGGCGAAATAGGGCGAGAACGGCGCCAGTGGCAGGGCTTCGATACGGTAGGTCATTTGGGATCTCCGGGGTGAGGTCCTTTGCTTGCGATGATCCGCGCGTGTCGTCTGGCGGCTTCCGGCCGTTGCATCGGCCTCGCCGCGCCCCCACAAAGGCAGGCATGAACGCCCCCTTCAAAGCCCTCTCCCAGTCCGACCCTGCGGAAGCCCCTCTGTGGGACCTGACCGACCTCTATGGTTCGCGCGACGACGCCCGGATCGCCGCCGACCTGGATCGGGCGCGCGCCCTGGTGGACGAGATGAACGGCCTGCAAGGCCGGCTGGCGGGGCAGGGCGGCGATCCGGCTTCCTTGGGCGCCGCGCTGGATCGGGCGATCAGCCTGTATGAACAGGCCTCGGACGTGCTGGGCGCCCTGGGCGCCTACGCCTTCCTGGCGGCCTCGACGGCGCGGGACGACGCAGGGGCGCAGGGGTTCGAAGCGGATGTGCGCGAGAAGATCACCGCCATCGCCACCCCGACCGTCTGGCTGACGCTGGAGATCAACCAGATCGACGACGCCGCGCTGGAGGCCGCGCTTCAGGCCCACGCTGGCGCATCGCGCTGGCGGCCGTGGCTGCGGCGGGTGCGGGCGATGAAGCCGCACGAACTGTCCAGCGAGCTTGAGACCTTCATCGCCGAACGCGGCCCGATCACGGCCCAGTGGCCGCGCCTGTTCGACGAACAGCTGGCGGCCCTGCGCGCCAAGGCCGGGAATGAAAGCCTGACCCTGGCCGAGGCCCTGAACCGGCTGTCGGACGCCAAGCCCGCGCGGCGCAAGGCGGCCGCCGAGGGCCTGTCGGAGGCCTTGGCCGCCCGCGCCCCGACCCTGGCCCTGGTGCTGAACACGGTCGCCGCCGACAAGGCGATGGAGGATCGCTGGCGCGGCTTCAAACGCCCCGCCGACAGCCGCCACCTGGGCAACGAGGTCGACGGCGAGGCGGTGGACGCCATGGCCGAGGCCGTCGCCGCCGCCTATCCGCAGCTGTCGCACCGCTATTATGCGCTGAAGGCCAAGGCCATGGGCAAGGCGCGGCTGGACCACTGGGACCGCAACGCCCCGATCGAGACCACCGCCCCGCGCGCCTTCACCTGGAGCCAGGGGCGCGAGATCGTTCTGGACAGTTTCTCCGACCTTGGGGCCGAGTTCGCGGAGCGCGCCGCCGGTTTCTTCGACAAGCCGTGGATCGACGGCCGGGCCCGACCGGGCAAGCAATCGGGCGCCTACGCCCACCCGGTCACCGCCGACCGCCACCCCTATGTCTTCCTGAACTGGATGGGCGAGCGGCGCGACGTCCTGACCCTGGCCCACGAACTGGGCCACGGGGTGCACCAGACCCTGGCGGCGGACCAGGGCACGCTTCTGGCCGACACCCCCCTGACCCTGGCCGAGACCGCCTCCATCTTCGCCGAGGGTCTGACGTTTGATCGCCTGCTGGCGACGGCGCCCAAGCGCGAGCAGCGCGGTCTGCTGGCCGGGCGGATCGAGGACGGGCTGAACACGGTGGTGCGCCAGATCGCCTTCCACCGGTTCGAGACCCGCTTCCACGACGAGCGCCAGAAGGGCGAGGTCTCGCAGCAGCGGATCAATGAGCTATGGCTGACCGAGATGGGCGCCTCGCTGGGGCCGGCGGTGACGCTAAACCCCGGCTATGAGCACTGGTGGGCCTATGTCAGCCACTTCGTCCACTCGCCCTTCTACGTCTACGCCTACGCCTTCGGCGACCTGCTGGTGGCGGCGTTGATGGAGGCGCGGCGGGCCGATCCGACCGGGTTCACGCCCCTGTACCGCGACCTGCTGGCCGGCGGCGGGGCCAAGACCTATGTCGAGGCGCTGAAGCCCTTCGGCCTCAATCCGCGCGATCCGGCCTTCTGGAGCGTGGGCTGCAAGCGGCTGGAACGTCTGGTGGATCAGTTCGAAGCGCTGGGGTGAGAGGCTGGCGCCCGGCTGAACCCGCGCTATAGTCGCCTCAACGACAAGACCGAGGGAGTTCTCATGGCCGACGCTCACAATCCCGCCACCGCCGAGGCAGACGCCGACGCGACCGCCTATGTCCGGGGCGGGATGCAGATCAATGAACAGGCGGCGACCTTCAAGCTGTTCATGGATCTGGCCAAATGGGGCTCGCTGGCCGTGGCCTGCCTGCTGCTGTTCCTGACCCTGTGGTTCCATCCGGGCGGAAACCTGATGGCGGCCCTGGTCGGCGCAGTGGTGCTGGGGGGCGTCGGCTTCTTCGCCCTGAAGCCCAAGGCCGACGCGGGCCACTGAGCCTCCGTCCGCAACGATGCAATAACGACGCGCTTTGACGGCGTCTTCGGAACCGGCCTAGTCTCGCGTCCCATACAGGAACAAGGGGATTCGCTTGGCCGTCGCTATCGCCGCCACCCGTGAACGTCGCGAAGGCGAGACGCGCTGCGCCGTCACGCCCGAGACGGTCAAGAAGCTGATCGCCCTGGGCGCGACCGTCACGGTCGAGGCCGGGACCGGCCTGGGCTCCTCCATTCCCGACGCCGACTACGCCGCCGCCGGCGCGGCGGTGAAGCCCGACACCCGCGCGGTGCTGGACGGCGCCGACATCGTGCTGAAGGTGCGCGGCCCGACGGCCCAGGAGACCAGCGCGCTCAAGCCCGGCGCCATCGTCATCGCCATGCTGGACGCCTGGCGCGACAAGGCCACGGTCGAGGCCCTGACCGGCGCCAACGCCACCGCCTTCGCCATGGAATTCGTGCCCCGCATCACCCGCGCCCAGGTCATGGACGTCCTGTCGTCCCAGGCCAATCTGGCCGGATACCGGGCGGTGATCGAGGCGGCCTACGCCTATGGCAAGGGGTTCCCGATGATGATGACGGCGGCCGGCACGGTCGCCGCCGCCAAATGTTTCGTCATGGGCGTCGGCGTCGCGGGGCTTCAGGCCATCGCCACGGCGCGACGTCTGGGCGCCGTCGTCACCGCCACCGACGTCCGTCCCGCCACCAAGGAACAGGTCGAGAGCCTGGGCGCCAAATTCCTGGCCGTCGAGGACGAGGAGTTCAAGAACGCCCAGACCGCCGGCGGCTACGCCAAGGAGATGTCGGCGGAATATCAGGCCAAGCAGGCCGAACTGACCGCATCTCACATCGTCAAACAGGATGTGGTGATCACCACCGCCCTGATCCCCGGCCGCCCGGCGCCGCGCCTGCTGACGGCGGCCCATGTGGCCTCGATGAAGCCGGGCTCGGTCATCGTCGATCTGGCGGTCGAGGCGGGCGGAAACGTCGAGGGCTCGAAGCTGAACGAGGTCGTGACTACGGCGAACGGCGTGACCATCGTCGGCTGGTCCAACCTGTCCGGCCGCATCGCCGCCGACGCCAGCGCCCTGTACGCCCGCAATCTGACGGCCTTCGTGGGGCTGATGGTCAAGGACGGGGTTCTGGCGGTCGATCTGGAGGACGAGATCCTGAAGGCGGCCGTTGTGACGCACGGCGGGGCCGTGGTGCATGAGGGGGTAAGGGGATGAAACTCTCTCGATGGATACGAGCGGGCATTTGGATTTTGGTCCTCGCCATGGCCACACAGAGCTTCTGGGAGCGGTGGTCGGACTTGAGAAGCACGCAACCTGAAGCGTCCGTATGGATGTTTGCGGGGGAAGAAGCATTGCGGCTGGTGATTGGCGTTGTTGTTCTGGGGCTGGGGTTGATGCTGGTGCTTGCGGGGCAGGAGGTTTTCGATCGGCTGACGAAGCCTCATTTGCCAAAGATGCTCCCGTTTGTGGTCGCGGGCCTGAGCATAGCCGTGGCGGCGACAGCGGTTCTGATCTGGGTCGGATCTGCATGGGCGCCGCTCGCCGTCGCGGTCGCTATAGGGCTTGCGGTCTATACGGCGAAGGCCGCCGGGCTAGAGCCCAAGCCTAAGTCTGACAATCTCCCTCGCGCGGAAGGCTGACCATGGAACATGTCGATCCCACCGTCTTCCGCCTGGCCATCTTCGTCTTGGCCATCTTCGTCGGCTATTACGTCGTCTGGAGCGTGAC
The DNA here is from genome assembly GCF_059415785.1 of Brevundimonas sp. GW821-FHT10A07. NCBI lineage: Bacteria > Pseudomonadati > Pseudomonadota > Alphaproteobacteria > Caulobacterales > Caulobacteraceae > Brevundimonas > Brevundimonas sp. GW821-FHT10A07. The sequence goes on along the minus strand of NZ_JBWKNX010000008.1, from coordinate 76,602 downwards.
GCCGGCTCTGCACACGCCGCTGATGGCCGTGACCAATGCGGTGTCCAGCGTCATCATCGTCGGCGGCCTGATCGCGGCGGCGGCTGTGTCGGGCGATGCGACCGGCCCCAGCGCCTGGATCGCCAAGGGCGCAGGCGTGGCGGCCGTGACCCTGGCGAGCGTCAACATCTTCGGCGGCTTCATGGTCACCCGGCGGATGCTGGCCATGTACAAGAAGAAGGAGCGGCCGGCTCCCAAGGGCGCAGCATGATCGATCCCGCGCAGATCGCCATAACCGGCTCCTGGATCGCCACCGGCGTCGGCTTCGGCCTGTGGCTGTATGGCTGGTTCGGGACGAAACTGCCGCTGAAGCGTCAGCGGCTGCACGACTGCGGCATCGCCCTGGTCTTCTCGGCCATACTGGTCCGGGTCATGAGCCAGGAGCGGCCGCTGGGTGTTTTTGAATGGGCCCTGTTCTTCATCGGCCCGTTGTTCATCGCCGCCGCCCTGTGGCGGCTGGCGCGCACGTCTTGAGGGGAGGGGCGTGATGAACGCATCGTTGGCCGCACTGGCCTATCTGGTTTCCGGCGTCCTGTTCATCCTGTCGCTGCGCGGCCTGTCCAGTCCCGAGACCAGCCGCCAGGGCAACACCTTCGGCATGATCGGCATGGCCCTGGCCATCGGCGTGACCCTTCTGACCCTGGGAACCACCGGGGCGCTGGACGCCGTCACCCTGGCCCTGATCGCGGGCGGGGTCATCGTCGGCGGCGGGACCGGCGCCCTGATCGCGCGGCGCGTCGCCATGACCGACATGCCCCAGTTGGTCGCCGCCTTCCACAGCCTGGTCGGCATGGCCGCCTGCCTGGTCGCCATCGGCGCCGTCTATGCGCCCGAGGCCTTCGGCATCCTGTCCGAGGACGGGACCGGCATCAAAACCCTGTCGATCATCGAACTGTCGCTCGGCGTCGCCATTGGGGCCATCACCTTCACCGGCTCGGTCATCGCCTTCGCCAAGCTGAACGGCAATATGTCGGGTGCGCCCATCATCCTGCCGGCGCGGCACCTGATCAATGTCGGCCTGGGTCTGGGCCTGGTCTTCCTGATCGGCATTCTGATCGGCACCGGCGGGGCGGCGACCTGGGCCTTCTGGGGCGTCTTCCTGATCGCCCTGGTGCTGGGCGCGACCCTGATCATCCCCATCGGCGGCGCCGACATGCCCGTGGTGGTGTCGATGCTGAACTCCTATTCCGGCTGGGCGGCGGCGGCCCTGGGCTTCACGCTCGAGAATATCGCCCTGATCATCACCGGCGCCCTGGTCGGCAGTTCGGGCGCCATCCTGAGCTACATCATGTGCAAGGGCATGAACCGCAGCTTCATCAGCGTCATCCTGGGCGGCTTCGGCGGCGCGGACGCCGCGGCCGGTCCGGCCGGCGCCAAGGAGACCCGCCCGGTCAAACAGGGCTCGGCCGAGGACGCCGCCTTCATCATGAAGAATGCGTCGAAGGTCATCATCGTGCCCGGCTACGGCATGGCGGTGGCCCAGGCCCAGCATGCGCTGCGTGAAATGGCCGACAAGCTGAAGGAGGAGGGGGTCGAGGTGAAATACGCCATCCACCCCGTGGCCGGCCGGATGCCCGGCCACATGAACGTCCTGCTGGCCGAGGCCAATGTCCCCTATGACGAGGTGTTCGAGCTGGAGGACATCAACGCCGAGTTCGCCACCGCCGACGTCGCCTTCGTCATCGGCGCCAACGACGTCACCAACCCCGCCGCCAAGACCGACCCCCAGTCGCCGATCTACGGCATGCCGATCCTGGACGTGGAAAAGGCCGGGACGGTGCTGTTCATCAAGCGCGGCATGGGCTCGGGCTATGCGGGCGTGGAGAACGAGCTGTTCTTCCGCGACAACACCATGATGCTGTTCGCCGACGCCAAGAAGATGGTCGAGGGGATCGTGAAGGCGCTGTGAGCGCCGAAGTCCGGACCTATGTGCGGTTCGTCTGCTTTCAGAACATCGGCCGTCAGCGCAGCCGCCTTGGATTGTTCAAGGCCATCGCCGAAGCGGTGGAAAGCGATCACGCGCCGAGTTGGGCAGTTGTTGAGGCGCGAGCATTGAGCGCTTGGTTCAACGCGAATCTCGCAATTCCAAAAACCTTCTCAGCAGGCGGACATAAGGGCTACGGGCAACCCGGACTCTCCTGGTTCAAGCCTGTGGCCAAGGAGCACATCCGTCAGATGCACCGATTGAAGCTGGCCTTGGAGGCCTGCGGCATTCACGTCGACGTCCTGACTACTCGCGATCCGGGCCTTGTTGTCTGGCAGGATGAGCATCAACTCGTCGCCGAGCCGCGGGGACGAAAGTTCTAAGGCGCATGTTCACGCCGCCTCGCTCACCGGCCGCAACGTCCCCGCCTCACGCATCAGCCTGTGCGCGTTGATCGGATCGATGTCGCAGCCGTTGGGCCAGGTCGGAACGCCCATCTCGACGAAGACGCGGGCGAAGAAGGCGGGGTCTTTCAAGGGCTCGGTCATCGGCCCCAGGGCCGTGAATTCGCTCAGATCGACGACGCCCAGGGTGTCGTCATCGAACACGATCTCCAGTCGGTGGTCGGCCAATGCCCGAACGCGGCGGGCCCGGACCATCTTGATCTCAGTCATCCGACAGACCCCCGATCCTGAACGTCGGCTGTCCCGACACCGGCCAAATCCCAATTCCGCATCAGATCGACGCGGTTCTTCACCAACCACTCTACCACATAGCGGGTTTCGCGTCGCGGCAGGCGACCCGCGATGACCTTGCCCGTCCTGATGTCGAACAGCGCTTCGGCGTCGCCGTAAGGGCATGGATGTGCGGCGGCGCATGATCGAAGAAGTTGATGCGCACCACGATGCCGAAGAAGATCGATATGATAGGCATGATTAATGATCATCAAGGATTGTGTTCGTGTCTAGTTTTGATGGCGTAGCCGCCGCCGACATCATCCGCCTGCTCGGCCTCCAGCCCCATCCCGAGGGTGGGCATTATCGCGAGACCTTCCGCGATCCGCGCATGGTCGACGGGCGGTCGGCGGGGACGGCGATTTATTTCCTGCTGGCGGCGGGCGAGTGGTCGCACTGGCACAGGGTGGACGCGGCCGAGATCTGGCACTTCCACGCGGGCGCGCCTCTGGCGCTGGAGATCGAGGGGCAGGGCGTCTTGACCCTGGGCGTCGATCTGACGGCGGGGCAGAGGCCGCAGGCGGTGGTGCCGACCGGCGCCTGGCAGGCGGCGCGCAGCCTGGGCGACTGGACCCTGGTCGGCTGCACGGTCGCGCCGGGGTTCGAGTTCGCCGGTTTCGAGCTGGCGGCTGATGATGGGCCTATCGCCCGAGCTTGACCGGCGCTATCACGCGGTCGTGAACGCCCTGTCCAAACCCGCTCCCGTCGCCCATCGCCGTTTCGAGGCGCTCGATTCCCTGCGCGGGGTGTGCGCCATCCTGGTCGTCATGTTCCACATGCCGGTCGCCAGCCATTGGCGGAGCTGGGACTTCATCCAGCACGCCTATCTGTTCGTCGATTATTTCTTCGTCCTGTCGGGCTTCGTCATCGCCCATGCTTATGCCGAGCGGCTGAAGACGGGGGCGGACGCCGGGCGGTTCATGGTGCGGCGGTTCGGGCGGATCTGGCCGATGCACGTGTTGATGCTGGCGGCCTATGTCGGGCTGGAGCTGGCGCGGCTGGCCTTCCATTTCGATAGTGCGGCGCCGTTTACCGGGGATCGGTCGGTGTGGGCCATCTTCACCAATCTGGCCCTGATCCAGGCCTGGCACGTCCATCCGCACCTGACCTGGAACGGCCCGTCCTGGACGCTGAGCGCTGAATGGGCCTGTTATCTGATCTTCGCCGGTCTGGTGCTGGCGGCGCCCAAGCGGTTCCGCTGGATCGGCCTGGTCCTGGCCGTCATCGGCGGGATTCTGGTGGTCAGCTACGCCCGGCGCTGGATGAACACCACCTATGACTTCGCCGTGCCGCGGGCGGTCTACGGCTTCTTCCTGGGCTGCCTTTTGCAGGGGCTATGGATGAACATCCCGCGCCTGAAGGGGCTGGCGGCCACGGGGCTGGAGATCGCGGCCGTCGTCGGAACTTGCGTCTTCGTGGCCTGGGCCCAGGGGCCGGTGACGGTGGCCGTGACCCTGGTCTTCGTCGTCCTGGTCTGGGTGTTCGCGGGCGAGGAGGGGCGGGTGTCGCGGCTGCTGGACCACCCGGCCCTGGTGACCCTGGGGCGCTGGTCCTTCTCCATCTACATGGTCCACATGTTCATTCTGACCGTGATGCTGATCATCGCACGCAAGCTGGACTGGCTGCCCGGCGGGCGGCGCGTCGATTTCGGCTCGGTCTGGCTGAACGACCTGTTCGCGCTGGGTCTGTTCGGCTTCATCGTCGTGATCGCGGTCGTGGCGCACAATCGGGTCGAACGGCCGGCCCAGCGTCTGATCGACCGCTGGACCAAACCGAAAACAGCCTGAATTCAGGCCGCCATCAGCCAGGGCGTTTCCGCCGGGTCCGACCGCGCCTCGTCCCACAGGGCGTCCTCGTCCGAATAGCGGGCGATGGCGGCGGCGGAGATGACGTCCACCACCTGTTCCTCCAGCCGATCCCAGATCACGGCCAGGTCCGACGAGCCGTCGGCTTCGCACGGGACGATCAGATAGCGGTTGGCGTTGACGGCGTTGGTGGGTTGGAAACGAGCCATGTGATGATCTCCTGAAGCGGTCGGCCTCTTGTCGATGATGGTGTTATGGCGCACTGATGCGTCAGAAACGGACGTATCATTCAGGAGCGACGGTGAGACACGACAAGGCGGCCATGGTGATCGACCTGGCGCGGCGGCTGGCCGCCAGCGCCGAAGGCCTGACCCTGGACGAGATGGCGCGCGACATGCGCGTCAGCCGCCGCACCGCCGAGCGGATGCGCGACGCCGTCTTCATGCTGTTTCCCACGGTCGAGGAGGTGTCGGACCCGCCGTCGAAACGCTGGCGCATCCGCGGCGGCCTGTCGGCCTTCGAACAGGCGCCGACCTCGACCGAGATGCTGGAGTTGTCCAAGGCGGCCACGGCCCTGCGCACGGCGGGCGAACCGGCGCGGGCGGCGGCGCTGGAGGGGTTGGAGCGCAAGCTGAAGGCGGCGATGCGCTCGACCACCCTGAACCGGATGGCCCCGGATCTGGAGGCCCTGGTGCGGGCCGAGACCATCGCCGTCCAGGCCGGGCCGCGCCCCTCGGCGGACGAAGGCCTGCTGACCGCCATTCGCGGGGCGGTGCTCGCGCAACAGCCGCTGGGCTTCACCTATTCCCGGCCGGGGGCCGAACCGCGCAGGCGTACCGTCGCGCCGTGCGGTGTCATGTTCGGCCGCGCCAACTATCTGGTCGCCGCCGACCGCGAGACCGGCCGTATCCAGACCTTCCGCCTGGACCGGATGAGCAGCGTCGCCCCACAGGACGGGGTGGCGGTTCCACCCGCCGACTTCGACCTGGGCGTCTTCGCCAGCCAGTCCTTCGGCATCTATCAGGACGAGATCGAGGACGTGGTGCTGCGTATCGCCCCCGAGGGTGCGGCCGAGGCGAAGAGCTGGCGCTGGCACCCGACCCAGTCGTTCGAGGATCAGGCGGACGGCGCCGTCATCGTCCGGTTCCGCGCCTCGGGCATGCGCGAACTGGCTTGGCACCTGTTCACCTGGGGCGAACAGGCCATGATCCTGGCGCCCGAGCGGCTTAAGGCCGTCATGGCCGGGGAACTGGCGGCGGCCGGGCGCGCTCTGGACGCGGCTCGCGGATGACGAAGGCTTAAGGTGACGCTGTCGCCGGCCCTCGCTATCGCAGGCCTGACCTGTTGGAGAACTTCATGCGTCTGAAGACGGCTCTCATATGCGCCGCCCTTGTCGGCTTTTCGACCGTTGCGGCCTGCGCTTCGCCCGCCGTCGTCGCGTCGCAAGACCCGAGCATGGCCGGAGACGGCCGCGTCGACGTGTCGGTCGAACGCAACGGTGATCGCTGGACGGCGGAGTATGTGCTGGATCGTGACGCCCCGGCCTGGGCCTTCTTCCGCTCGGCCCTGCTGCGCGAGAGCCGCCAGCCGTGGCGGCCGGCCTGGTGGCGGGTGGAGACGCCGGGCGTCGTGCTGGAGCGGATCGGCGATTACGACGTGCTGCGCTCGACCGACGGCGGCCCTGTGCCGCGCAATGTCCGCATCGCCATGACGCCGCGCCCCGGCGATCTGGAGGCTGAATATGATCCGGCCCTGGTGTTCTCGGACGGCACGGTGGCGCTGTTCTCCGGTCAGTTCGACGTCATCCCGCTGGAGTCCGCCGCCGCCGCCCGCGCCCTGCCGCGCGACCTGAACGGCGTCGATGTGCCCGGCGGCCCGGCCAGCGTGACCTGGCGTGACCGCGCCGGACCGGTGCTGTTCAAGGGCGAGCGCGCGCCCCAGGTCACGGCCGTTGACGCCCAGACCTATGTCCTGTTCGGCGACGCCACGACCCGCCGGGGCGAAGGGATCACCACCGTCATCGATCCCGGTCTGCCGCGCTGGCTGGGCGAGGAACTGGCCGGCTTCACACCCCGCGTCATGGCCTATTACGCCCAGCGCCTGGGTCGGGCTCAGGGCGAGGCGCCGACCCTGATGGTCAGCTGGACCGGCCCGACCAGATCCCTGTCCAGCATGGGCGGCAGCGTTCTGCCGGGTCTGATCTCGATGAATTTCGAAGGGGAGGGGGTGCTGGACCCCGACGCCCAGGCCCTCGCCCGCGCCCACTGGTTCATCGGTCACGAAGCGGCGCATTTCTGGCTGGGCTCTCAGGGGCTGAAATACCAGTACGCCCGCGAGGCCTGGATCACCGAGGGCGGGGCCGACCTGATGGCGGTGCGCGCTTTGAAAGCCATCGACCCCGCCTATGACGACCGGGCGGAACTGCAGCGCGAGGTGGACGACTGCGTCACCCTGGCGGCGGGCAAGCCCGTGGCCTCGGCCGGCGACCGGGGCGACAACCGCGCCTATTACGCCTGCGGCGCCGTCTGGGGCCTGGTCATCGAAGCGGCGGAACGACGCGCGGGCGGCGGCGACTTCTTCGACGTGGTCGCCGATTTTCAGCGCCGCGACAATGACGACGGGGTGCTGAGCCGCGACGAATGGCTGGGCGCCCTGACCCGCCTGTCGCGCGACCCCACCCTGGCCAACGACATCTCGACCATGCTGGACAAGGGCGTCGCCAATCCTTCCGCTGTCATCGCCCGCCTGTTCCAGCGCACCGGCGTCGCCTTCCGCCTCGACAACGGCCGGGTGATCCTGATCTGACGGTTTGACGCGGATCAAGGCGGGACGGGGCCGAAGGGCGCATCCAGACTCCGGCAACAAGGAGCACCGCCATGACCTATGCGAGCCTGATGGTCTATGTGGATGACGAGGCCGACAATGTCGCGCGGATCGGTTTCGCGCGCGATCTCGCCGCCATTCACGACGCGACCCTGATCGGGATCTCCGTCAGCGAGCCCGAGCCGCCGCTGGTCGACGCCTATGTCGCCGGGGGAATGGCCGGTGAAATCCTGGCCCTGCGCCGGGACCAGGCCGACGGCGAACTGTCCGCCGCCAAGGCCCGTTTCCTTGAAGCCATGAAGGACACCGGCATAGATCACGAATGGCGGGCGGAGACGGGCTATCCCGCCTCCTGTGTCGCACGCCATGCGCGGGCGGCCGACCTGATCCTGGTGGGGCGTGACGCCGGGCGTCTGCCCTATCGTGCGCCGGACGCGGGCGACCTGATCATGAACATCGGCCGGCCTGTCCTGGTCGCGCCGCCCCGGGCCTCGGCCGCGCCGGTCGACGGGGTCGTCCTGGTGGCGTGGAAGGAAGGGCGCGAGGCTCAGCGCGCCGTCGCCGCCGCCTTGCCGCTGATGAAACAGGCGCGCGAGGTCAAGGTGGTCGAGATCTGCGCGTCGGCCGACGCCGCCGCCGCCGCCGCGCGGGTCGCCGACGTCGCCGCCTGGCTGCGCCGCCACGGCGTCGTCGCCGAAAGCGAGGCCAAGGTGCGCGACGAACGCCCCGCCGGCGACCGCATCCTGGCCCTTGTCGAACAGACCGGCGCCAATCTGATCGTCGCCGGCGCCTGGGGCCATTCCCGGATGCGGGAATGGGTGCTGGGCGGCGTCACCCAGGCCTTGCTGAACCGCAGCCAGTCCTGGCTGCTGCTGAGCCATTGACGCTTCAGCGGTCTTCTCGCGCATGGAAGATGCGGGCGACCACGACGACGTCCGCATCGACGCGGTATTGGACGACGTAGCCGCTGTCGCCGAAGCGGATATAAAGCTCGCGGTGATCTCCCATCTCCCGCCCCATGAACGGCGTGCGGGGTAGAAGGGATACGGACCGGGTGATGACCCGAAACGCGCGCAGGGCGGCGCGTGGATTGCGGTCGGCCAGAAAGGCGGCGAGGCGTCGCCTGTCACGAACCGCCTGTTCCGAGAAGCGGAGCTTCACCGTCGGTCGTCGAGGCGCGCTTTCAGGTCCGTTTCGAACGCCGTCGACCATTCCTCGAAGGTTTCGTGGACGCCCGTGCGATCATATTCGGCCAGAGCTTCCGCCGCGGTCGGACCCTCTGGAGGCGCGGCGTGAAGCCCGGTCAGCCCCGCTTCGAAAGCAACTTGGTCTTCTCTGACGCCACATAAGTTCTCTGTAAGCGCCCTGTCCAGGACAGCGACGGCATAGGCTTCCGGCGTCATGCCCGCCGCATGCGCGGCGGCATTGAGCCGCTCAAGCGCCTCGTCGGTCAGGGGCAGGGTCAGGACATGATCGGCCATGATCCGCAGTCTGTCACAACTATGAGTAGTTGTGAACTCACATCGCTGCGAACGGGTACGGGCTGACCGATTTGGACCAGTCGTCCACGGCCAGCGGCCGGTCGATGGGCGCCGCAGCGCGTTCGGCGCAGGGGTGGCGGTGGCACAGGCGGCAGGCCGGGCCGATGGGCGTGACCTCGGGCCGTTCCAGATCCAGGCCGTGGGCGTAGGCCAGCCGATGGGCGTGGCGCAGCTCGCAGCCCAGGCCGACGGCCAGATCGTGGGCGTCGCCATAGCCGTCCTGGCCCTGGCGTTCGACCGTGCGGGCGAAGGTGAACCAGCGCCCGCCATCTGGCGTCTCGATGATCTGGGTGATGATCCGGCCCGGCGTGCGGAAGGCCGAGTGCAGCCGCCAGCGCGGGCAGGCGCCGCCGAAACGCGAGAAGGGGAAGGCGCCGGCGGCATAGCGTTTGGAGATATTGCCCGCCTGATCGACCCGCATCAGGAAGAAGGGCACGCCCCGCGCCGTCGGCCGCGAGAGGGTGGTCAACCGATGCGCCGCCTGTTCATAGCTGACCCCGAACCGGGCCTGGAGCCGCGCCAGATCATATCCGGTCTCTTCCGCCGTGCGCTGGAAGGCGGCGTAGGGCATCAGGATCGCGGCGGCGAGGGTGTTGGTCAGGGCCACCTTCAGCAGGGACCGCGTCGGGCCGTCCGGGGCGTTCGCAGCCTGGACCATGGCGTTCAGGGCCGGGCCCTGCTCGGCCAGGGCCAGTTGATAGGCGATGGCGAAGGCGCGCGACGACGGGCCCAGGGCCTCGGACAGCAGCAGGCGGCGGCGGTGCAGGTCGTAGCGGCGGGTCCATTCCACCATGACCTCGGCCGGCAGGGTGCGGACGCCCAGATCGTGTTTCGCCGCCAGCCGCTGGCGCGCGGCGGGTTCGAAACCGTCGGCGTGGGCCGGCGCCTCGGCCGCCAGGGCCTCGGCCAGGGCCTCGCCCATCTGGTCCAGTTCAGGGAAGTGGTTGCCGCGCGACTGGATATATTCGCGAACCCATTCGGCCGGGCTGGTGTCCACCAGGCCTTCGCCGTTCTCGGCGGCGGCGCGGGCCCGGGCGCGGCCGTCGTCAAAGGCCTGGTACAGGCGCAGCATGGCGTCCGCGACGCCGGGCGCCTCTTCCAGCAATTGCACCAGTTCGTGACGGGGCAGGGACAGGCCCGCGAACAGAGGGTCGGCCAGAACCTCGCCCAGCCGTGCCTCGTCCGCCGCCCCGCCCTGGTTCAGGCTGCGCAAATCGACGTCATAAGTCTCAGCCAATCGCAGCAGCAGCTGGGCCGAAACGGGCCGCTGATTGCGTTCTATGTGGTTGAGATAGCTGGGCGAAACGCCCAGGTCGGCCGCCATGGCCGTCTGAGTCAGAGCCAGGTCGCGCCGCAGCCGCTTCAGCCGGGCGCCGAGGAAAAGCTTGCGATCGGCGGCAATTTCCATGGTTGGAGAATGTCACATTATGACTGGGTATGCAAAGTCATGATATGACAAACTGACATCAATAGGCGCTTCGGTGCTGTGTTATTCGTGACTTCTGCGTGTTCTTGTCCCTGAGACGGCGGCTGCGGCCGCGCCATTCAGAGACCGAGTTCGACCATGACCACCTTCGCCGACCTGGTTCCTTCGCCCGCCGGCCGTTTCGACGGCATCGAGCGTCCCTATACCCCTGAGGACGTTCTGCGCCTGCGCGGCTCCGTGCCGATCACCCACACCCTGGCCGAGCGCGGCGCCAACCGTCTGTGGCAGTTGCTGCACGACGAGCCCTTCATCAACGCCCTGGGCGCCGTCACCGGCAACCAGGCCATGCAGATGGTCCGCGCCGGGCTGAAGGCCATCTATCTGTCAGGCTGGCAGGTCGCGGCCGACGCCAACACCGCTTCGGCCATGTATCCGGACCAGTCGCTGTACCCGGCGAACGCCGCGCCGGAACTGTGCCGCCGCATCAACCGCACCCTGCAGCGCGCCGACCAGATCGAGCACGCCGAGGGCGGCGCCAAGCGCGACTGGTTCGCCCCGATCGTCGCCGATGCGGAAGCCGGCTTCGGCGGCCCGCTGAACAGCTTCGAGATCATGAAGGCCTTCATCGAGGCGGGCGCCGCCGGCGTCCACTTCGAGGACCAGCTGGCGTCGGAGAAGAAGTGCGGCCACCTGGGCGGCAAGGTGCTGATCCCGACCCAGGCGCATGAACGCAATCTGGTCGCCGCCCGTTTGGCCGCCGACGTCATGGGCACGCCGACCATCACGGTCGCCCGCACCGACGCCGAAAGCGCCCAGCTGATCACCTCGGACATCGACGAGCGCGACCAGCCCTTCATCGACCGCGAAAACCGCACCCCCGAGGGCTTCTTCCGCCTGAAGGAGGGCACGGGCCTGGATCATTGCATCGCGCGCGGCCTGTCCTATGCCAACATCGCCGACCTGCTGTGGTGGGAGACCTCGCACCCGGACCTGGACGACGCCAAGAAGTTCGCCGAGGCCGTGCAGAAGAAGCACCCCGGCAAGCTGATGGCCTACAACTGCTCGCCCTCCTTCAACTGGAAGGCCAAGCTGGACGACGCCACCATCGCCAAGTTCCAGCGTGAGCTGGGGGCCATGGGCTACAAGTTCCAGTTCGTGACCCTGGCCGGCTTCCACGCCTTGAACAACTCGATGTTCGAGCTGGCGGACGGCTATCGCGATCGCGGCATGGCGGCCTATTCCGAGCTGCAGCAGCGCGAGTTCGCCAACGAGGCCGCCGGCTACACCGCCACGCGTCACCAGCGCGAAGTCGGCACAGGCTATTTCGATCAGGTCGCCACGGTCATCTCCAACGGCACGTCCTCGACGACGGCGCTGAAGGACTCGACCGAGACCGCCCAGTTCACCCACGCGGCTTAAGGCCCCCTCAGCTTAAGGCCCCCTCAGCTTAAGGAAAGGAACCTCCATGGAACCGCTGACCCGAACCGAAGCCATCATCGACTTCTGCCTGGCGCCCCTGGCGCTCGACACAGGCACCGAGGCCGAACGCGAGGTGCGCCGTCGCATGACCCATGTGCTTCGAACCTATCAGGCCAAGGTCGCCAAGCCGATCGCCGTGGACTTCTCGTCCATGCCGTCCCAGGTGATCAACGAGGCCGCGCACGGCTACGAATAGGCCGTCCCGCGCAAGGAAAAGGCCCGCTCCGATCGCTCGGGGCGGGCCTTCGTCCGTCTGAACGGATTTAGCGAGACGAAGAGGGCGAGGTGTTCAGCGAGGCCGTCGGCGACGGCGCGGGCGTCTGCGTCAGGGTGACCGAAACCGGCGAAACCGCGGCGGGGGGCGTGCTGGTTTCTTCGGGATCGCCGACCGTGATCGAGGTCGTGAGCACCGCCTGGGTGGTGCAGGTGGCCAGGTCGCGTGCGACGTGACGGCCCAGGCAGAACATGTCCTCATAGGCGGGGCGCGAGGCGGCCAGGCACTGGAACAGCATCAGTTTGGACATGTTCAGGCAGAATTCGCTGTTCGTCTCGACCACCAAGGCGTCGGTATTGGCCCGGGCCTCGTCGCCGGCGGCCCCGAGAGCGGCCAGGGCGGCGATGGCCAGCGACCGCGTCAGGGCCGGCGTATAGGGCGGCGCCTTGCGCGACGCCTCGACCGACAGGCCCTGGCCGGTGTTGGCGGCCGTGAACAGACGGCTCGATTCATCGCCGGAAGGCAGCATGGTCGCCGCCGACAGGGTCTTGGCGCCCTCCAGCCGAACTTCGCGGTTGGGCACGTGGGTGACGGCCCAGCGACGGCGCGGATCGTTGCGTTCCTGAACCGTATAGGCGTCGGCCTCGACGGCCTCGGCGATGGCGCGCATCGCGACGGCGTCCTTGCCGATGGTGGCGGTGATCAGGCCCGCCGCAGCGTCGGCGCCGGGCAGGGTGGCGGCATAGGCCGGATCGGCGACGATCTGGGCGATCATCTGCTGGCGTTGGACGGGATCGGCGGCGAACTGGCGCACCCCGGCCACGAACTCGGGCGACTGAAGCGCGATGATCGAGCCGTAGGCGATCAGGCCGCGCGACAACTGGGCCGGCTCATACGAGGCGCCCTTGCGGATGGCGGCCTGGATGGATTCGGCGTCCGGGAAGCCGCCCGGCTGGATGGTCTCGGCCTCCCGCAGGAAGGCGACATAGATCGAGGCCGCTTGGGCCACGCCCTCGTTCAGCGAAACCGGCGGCGGAGGCGGCGGGGGAGGCGGGGGCGCCTCTGGCTCCTTGGTGGTGCAACTCGCCAGGAAAACAGCGGCTGCCAGGGCGGCGATCGACAGGCCGCGGGTCATGAAGGCCTTGGGCATAGGGGCGCGTCCACAGAACTATGGCCCCGGACGGGGCGTGTACTTGAAGCCGCTTATAACGTGAGGAAAGTGGTTTGCCGAAGATTAATCGAACAACTTCGACACGGATTCTTCGTTGGCGATCCGCCGGATAGCTTCACCGATAAGCGGAGCCACGGAAACCCTGCGGATTTTCGGGCACTTCAGGACTTCATCGGGTTGTTCGATGGAGTCGGTGATCACCAGTTCCTTCAGCGGCCCGTCGGTGATGCGCTGCACGGCGGGGCCGGACAGAACGCCGTGGCTGATATAGGCCGAGACCTCGGTGGCGCCCTGATCAATCAACGCCTTGGCCGCGTTCACCAGGGTGCCGCCCGAATCGACGATGTCGTCGAACAGGATGCAGCTTCGGCCTTCGACGTCGCCGATGATGTTCATGACCTCGCTTTCGCCCGCCTTGGGGCGACGCTTGTCGACGATGGCGAGGTCGGCGTTCAGGCGGCTGGCCAGCGAACGGGCGCGCACCACGCCGCCCACGTCGGGCGAGACGATCATCAGGTCGTCGCCGCGCGCATAATTCTCGCGGATGTCCTGGGCCAGGACCGGCGTGGCCACCAGATTGTCGGTCGGAATGTCGAAGAAGCCCTGGATCTGGCCGGCGTGCAGATCCATGGTCAGCACCCGGTCGGCGCCGGCGCGGGTGATCAGATTGGCCACCAGCTTGGCCGAGATGGGCGTGCGACCGCCGGTCTTACGGTCCTGACGCGCATAGCCGAAATAGGGCATGACGGCCGTGATCCGACGGGCGGAGGCGCGCACCAGCGCATCCGTGATGATCAGCAGCTCCATCAGATTGTCGTTGGCCGGATAGCTGGTCGACTGAAGGATGAAGACGTCCTCGCCGCGGACGTTCTCCTCGATGACGGCGAAGACCTCATTGTCGGCGAACCGCTTGACCTGGGCCTTGGTCAAGGGGGCGTCCAGATGGTCGGCGATAGCCTGAGAGAGGCCGCGGTTGGAGTTGCCTGAGAGCAGCTTCATCGGCTGGTCATCCTTTCGCCGTCATCCGACCCCCATGAACGGCGGTCGGTTGGCGCGCTCTTTACCAGCGGTGCCGGGCAGGGCAAGTCGTGTGCGGAGAGTTTTCGTCGGCATGGCGCGGTCCGGTCGTGGGTGCTAGAGAACGCCGCGTTCGTTTCCGAAGCCAGGCCGAGGGTCTGTCTTTGCTCGTCATGGGGTCATCCTTGTCCGTTTCCAAGATCCGTTCCGGCCTGGTGCTGATGGCTGCGGCCGCCGCCGCAATGACAATCGCGGGCTGCGCCGGCAACGCACGACCCAAGCTCGCCTATGAGGAACGGCCGGTCGAGGCCCTGTACAACACCGGCTACCAGCGCCTGGAACAGCGCCGCTGGGCCGACGCCGTCGACTATTTCCAGGAGGTGGAACGCCAGCATCCCTATTCGGACTGGGCGCGTCGCTCGATCCTGATGCAGGTCTACGCCTTCTATCAGAACAATAATTACGCGGACGCCATCGCGGCTTCGGACCGGTTCATCTCCCTGTTCCCGGGCAATCCCTCGGCGGCCTACGCCTTCTACATGAAGGCGGTCTGCAACTTCGAACAGATCACCGACGTGGGTCGCGACCAGGGCTACGCCAACGCCGCCCTGGCCGGGCTGAAGGACGTGGCGCGCCGCTATCCGGGCACGCCCTACGCCAGCGACGCCGCCGTCAAGATCGACATGGTCAACGACCAGCTGGCCGGCAAGGAAATGAACATCGGCCGCTATTACCAGCGCGCCAACCAGCCGCTGGCGGCCCTGAACCGCTACAAGGCCGTCATCGCCAACCCCGAGTTCCAGCGCACCTCCCACACGCCCGAGGCCCTGTACCGCCTGGTCGAGGTCAATCTGCAGCTGGGCCTGAAGGAAGAGGCGACCCGCAACGGCGCCGTCCTGGGCTACAACTTCCCCGGCAGCCCCTGGTACGCCGAGGCCTACGCCCTGCTGACCGAAAACGGCCAGACCCCGGAAAAAGCCCCCGAGGCCAAGCGCGAATCCTGGCTGCAGCGGATCATCCCCGGCTGATCGTCCCCTTGACGGTCAGATTTATGTAGTTACATAAATGATCGTCTTCGACCCGGCGAAGGATGAGGCCAATATCGCCAAGCACGACGTCTCGCTGTTGCGAGCCGACGAAATCCAGATGGAAGAAGCCTTGATCGAGGTGGATGATCGCTTCGATTACGGCGAACCCAGATGGATCGCCTATGGCGAACTGGACGGGCGGCTGCACGTTCTGGCCTTCACGGTTCGAGACGCAAGGGTGCGGGCCATCAGTCTGCGCAAGGCCAATGACCGGGAGCGGAGATATGTCCGAGAACAAAGGGGTGTCGGAAGCGGCGACTGAGCCCTTTCTCGACGACGACGATACGCCGGAGCTGACCGCAGAGCGCGCGGCCAAACTCCGCCCCGCACGTGAAGTCCTGCCCGACTACATCCTCAACCAGTTCAAACGCGCCCCCGGCCGCCCCAAGGCCGACGCGCCCAAACAACAGGTCACCCTGCGTCTGGATGCCGATCTGCTGGAGCATTGGCGCGCCCAGGGGCCGGGCTGGCAATCGGGCATCAACGCCGCCCTGCGCCGGGCCTCCGGTCTCTGATTCCTTTCACGCCGCCGCGCGCTAGACTGCGCCCCATGCCGAATCGCGTGCGCCCATGCTGACCGCCCTTTCCATCCGTGACGTCGTCCTGGTCGACGTGCTGGATCTCGACGTCGAGACCGGCCTGACCGTGCTGACGGGCGAGACGGGGGCGGGCAAGTCGATCATTCTGGACGCCCTGGGTCTGGCCCTGGGCGGGCGCGGCGACGCCGGCCTGGTGCGCCACGGGGCCAAACAGGCCGTGGCCACCGCCATCTTCAGCGCCCCGGACGATCCCGACCTGCTGGCCCTGATCGCCGAAAAGGGATTCGAGGTCCAGCCGGGCGAGGACCTGATCCTGCGCCGGGTGCTGAACGCCGACGGCCGCAGCCGGGCCTATGTCAACGACCAGCCCGCCGGGGTCACGGCCCTGCGCGAGATCGGCGCCGCCCTGGTCGAGGTTCACGGCCAGCATGAGACCGTCGGCCTGCTGGACTGGCGCACCCACCGGGGCTCGCTGGACGCCTATGGCGGTCTCCAGCCTCAATTGCAGGCCGTCGCCGCCGCCTCCGCCAAGCTGAAGGCCGCCGAGGCGAAACTGGCCGAGCTGAAGGCCCAGGCCGCCGACGCCGCCGCCCGCGTCGAGGAAATCAGCCTCAACCTGTCCGAACTCGACGCCTTGGACCCCCGCGCCGACGAAGAGACGGAACTGGCCGGCGAACGCGCCCTGCTGGGCGCCGCCGAAAAAGCCATCGCCGACCTGGCCGACGCTCGCACCCAGCTGGGCGGCGACAAGCTGAGCCAGAAACTGGGCGCCGCTCTGCGCGCCGTCGAACACGCCCGCCAGCGCGCCGGCCAGGCGGGGGCCGAGGGCGACCACCCGGTCATCATCAAACTGTCCGCCGCCGTCGAGGCCATCGACCGCACCATGGTCGAGGCGGCCGAGGCGGTCGCCGCCGTGGACGCCGCCGCCGACGCCTTCGACTATGAGCCCGGCCGCCTGGACAAGGCCGAGGAACGGCTGTTCGCCCTGCGCGCCGCCGCGCGGAAACTGAACACCACGGTCGACGCCCTGCCGTCCTTGCGCATCCGCCTGCGCGAACAGCTGCGCCTGATCGAGGACGGAGAGGAGGCCCTGGCCAATGCGGGCCGCGAGGCCGCCGAGGCGGCCGAATCCTATGACCTCGCCGCTGCGTTCCTGACCTCGGCGCGCGAGGCGGCGGCCGACCGCCTGACCGCCGCCGTCATGGGCGAACTGGGTCCGCTGAAGCTGGAGCGCGCCCGGTTCCGCGTGGCGCTGGAGCCGATCGAGGGCCGGCGCGGCCCCGACGGGGTCGAGACCGTCCGCTTCCAGATCGCCACCAACGCCGGAACCGACTTCGGCCCCCTGGACGCCATTGCGTCAGGCGGCGAACTGGCCCGTTTCGCCCTGGCCATGAAGGCCGCCCTGGCCAGCCGCGAGGACATGCGCCAGCCGGTGATGATCTTCGACGAGGTGGACCAGGGCGTCGGCGGCGCCGTGGCCGAGGCCGTCGGCTCGCGCCTGAAACGCCTGTCCACCGGCGCCCAGGTCCTGGTCGTCACTCACAGCCCCCAGGTCGCCGCCCGCGGCCACGCCCACTGGAAGGTGATGAAGGCCGACCACGAGGGGATGACGACCACCACGGTGGTGGCCCTGGACGACGCGCGGCGTCAGGAAGAGATCGCGCGGATGCTGTCGGGGGCGGAGATCACCGATGAGGCAAGGGCGGCGGCGCGGGCGTTGATCGGGTAGGGGGAGTTTGACTAAGCCGCGAGAAATGGCGGATCCGGTATCTTCTAGACACCGGTCAGGTTTCGTCACTCTCGTGATCCACGTCTGATCGTCTATATCGACCACATGTCGAACGACGGCCAGCCAACCATAAACGACCTTTTGGATCGCTTGTACGTGATCCGTGACACAACGGCCGACTCCGTCAGGGAGGAGGCCAGAGCACTTTTGGCCCACAACAGTGCAAAGGGAATGCTCCAATCCGGCAAGACGCTTAAAGAGCTCGTGAAGCTAATAGAAGCTGCCTTGGATAAGGCGCAGGCCGAAGTGCTCATGGTGCTAAGGCATATTCAAGCCGTCCCTGGAATTGATCGTCAAGCCTGCCGTGACCAAGCGTTTTTGCGCACCCGAGACCTCCTGCCGGTGCTGCGCGACGCCGCCCAACTCGACGACCGGCTAAAATCGGTGGGGAGTGTTATGGCGCGGGACGAAATCAACAAGCGACTCGCGCGTTTGGATGAGAGGATCGCCTACCAGTTCAGGCAGTTCGATGTGGGACTGGATCGAGTTGGCTTGGCGAGTGGAGCTACAATGACACCAACGGCGACACGGCTGCAGCAACGGCTGAGCGAACGCATGTCCTGGTTCCGCAATCAATGGTTCTTCAAATGGCACCATATCGGCGGTAGTCAGCCCATCGAAATCGACCTTTTCGACGGTCGGTTCACCAGTCTAGGTGGACTCAAATTTTGGGGCAGTCCCCGAGAAGTATATTGGGACGCGGTCTCGCGAGGTTTGTGCAAAGAAGTTCTCGACCAGTTCAGTTGGGTCGAGGAGGCCGCCAAGGGCTACGAGCGAAGCGTCGCCATTCAGGCCATAAACGAAAGTGCCGATCTTTTAGCGAGCTTTGCGGATGCCATACGCCGCGCCGCCGTGGAGAAGGATCGCATCCTGCGTGGCGACGGCGTGAACTTTCCGTCTGAGGAGGATCGAGGGCATTGGGCAGGAACCCGCGCCCAGGATATTCGCGATCAAGCAGACGCGTTGAAGGCAGCGCTCTTTCCGTCTTCTTCTTCTTCTGCGTTTTTGCTGCAAACGGTGGCAACACCTGTCCGGACCATCGAAGCCGACAGCCGGAGATTCCAGGTCGCGTTGTCCTTCGCGGGTGAGCAAAGAGATTATGTTCGCGATGTTGCCAGCGCATTAGCCGCGCGTCACATCGCAGTCTTCTATGACGAGTTCCAGTCAAATGCGCTTTGGGGCACTGACGGAGCGGAGCATTTTCACCGGATTTATTCGCGTGACACTCAGTTTGTGGTTATGTTCATTTCCGCTGAATACGTTAGCAAAGCGTGGACTCGTCATGAGCGGAGATCAGCGATTAGCCGTCAGATGAAAGAAGTCGGCGAATACATATTGCCGGTTCGATTTGATCAGACCGAAGTGGACGGCCTCCCAGATACCATCCAGTATCTTTCAGCCAAGAACTTCACGCCTGCCGAGCTCGCGGTTGAGATCGCCAAAAAGGTAGGTGTAAACCCCAACGATGGGAAGGCGTCTCATGTCCCGCCACCGTCATCCAGCGCGATGTCTGGCGAAGTCACATTCGATTACGGTGCCTACAACGGCCGGTATGTAATCGGATCGGGTGCAAGCGCTTTCGAAACTGCTTGGTCGAAGGGAAGCAACACTGCCATCCGTCTCTACAATGATCCAGTAGGAATCCATGGCATAGCGCTTGCGCGTGGGGCAACAGCCATTGAGGATATCGTGGATGCCGCGTCCTACGATTTCACATCACGGTCAAGAACGGTGAAGATCGGGGAGATCGCTGTACTCCGCAATACTGATGGCTTCTACGCTGCAGTTCAGGTTCTCGAAATCGCGGATGACAGCCGAGGTGCCTTGAGTGACGCGCTGACCATTCGGTACATCATACTCCCATCAGGTAAGACGACGTTTTCAGTCGAACAGCTATCATAATGTCGCTGAGTATAGACAGTATGTTCAAATACTTGCGTATTTGAAACCCCATTCGGCCGACCACCGTTCTCCTATTCCCATCATCTTCGCCTTTGTAGCGAGGATTCGGACTCCCGGTGTTCGACGGGCGCGCGCTCTGGGGACCTGGCGTATGGATCCCAGGGACAAGCCCTGGGACGGCGGAAAGGGGAGGGGCGGCTGGCCACCGGCCAAACACCCCCCGAATTCGTCCCCAACGCCCCCCGCATTAGCGGTCCTGTCATCATCGTGCTAAGAGCCCCGCCCTTTATACGGGCGGCGATGTCGCCAGAGCATTTCAGTCTTCAGGAGAAGCACACATGAGCAGGGTGCTGGTCATTGGCGCCGGCGGCGTCAGTTCGGTCGCCGTCCACAAGATGGCGATGAATGCGGACATCTTCTCGCACATCACTCTGGCGAGCCGTACCAAGTCCAAGTGCGACGCCATCGCCGAATCCGTCAAGTCGCGCTTCGGCGTGACCATCGACACGGCGGCGATCGACGCCGACGACGTGGCGGCGACCACGGCCCTGATCCAGGCGGTCAAGCCCGCCCTGGTCGTCAACCTGGCCCTGCCGTACCAGGACCTGGCCATCATGGACGCCTGCCTGGCCGCCGGGGTCAACTATCTCGACACCGCCAACTACGAGCCGCGCGACGAGGCCAAGTTCGAATACAAGTGGCAGTGGGCCTACCAGGACCGCTTCAGGGAAGCCGGCCTGATGGCCCTGCTGGGCTCGGGCTTCGACCCCGGCGTGACCTCGGTCTTCACCACCTACACCAAGAAGCACCTGCTGGATTCGATCGAGACGCTCGACATCCTGGACTGCAACGGCGGCGACACCGGCCTGCCGTTCGCGACCAACTTCAATCCCGAGATCAATCTGCGCGAAGTGACCGCCCCGTCGCGTCACTGGGCCGACGGCCAGTGGGTCGAGGGCCCGGCCCTGAGCCACAAGCAGACCTTCGACTTCGAGGGCGTGGGGCCCAAGAACATGTACCTCATGTATCATGAGGAACTGGAGTCGCTGGCCAAATTCTATCCGGAAATCAAGCGCATCCGCTTCTGGATGACCTTCGGCGACTCCTATCTCAAGCACCTGGAAGTGCTGGAAAACATCGGCATGACCTCGATCGAGCCTATGATGTTCCAGGGCCGCGAGATCATCCCGATCGAGTTCCTGAAGGCCCTGCTGCCCGAACCCTCGTCGCTGGGCCCGATCACCAAGGGCAAGACCAATATCGGCACGATCGCCACCGGCCAGAAGGACGGCGCGGCCAAGACGGTCTACGTCAAGAACATCTGCGACCACCAGGAAGCCTATGCCGAGACCGGCAACCAGGCCGTCAGCTACACCACCGGCGTCCCCGCCATGATCGGCGCGGCCCTGATGCTGACCGGCCAGTGGAAGGGCGAGGGGGTGTTCAACATGGAGCAGCTGGATCCCGATCCCTTCATGGACATGCTGAACAAGCACGGCCTGCCGTGGACGGTCGAGGAACTGTCCGCGCCGCTGGACTTCTGAGGATACGCCCATGGTCATGCAGACCCAGGCCGGCGGACCGGGCGCCTTCGCCCGGTTCGATCTGAACCGCGTCCCGTCGCCCGCCTTCGTGGTGGACGAGGTCGCGGTGCGTCGCAACCTGTCGGTCCTTCAGGACGTCGGGGCGCGGGGCAATGCGCGGGTCCTGCTGGCCCTGAAGGCCTTCTCGATGTGGGCGCTGGCCGATGTCGTCGGGGAATACCTCGACGGCGTCTGCGCCTCGGGCCTGTGGGAAGCGCGGCTGGCGCGGGAGTTCTATCAGGGCCACCTGACCACCTATTCCCCCGCCTACAAGCCCGCCGACCTGCCCGAGATCCTGCGTCTGTCGGACACGGTCATCTTCAACGCCCCGGACCAGATCGCCCGCTTCGCCGACCTGATCGCCGCCGCCCGCGCCGAGGGCCAGGTGTTCGATATCGGCCTGCGGCTGAACCCCGAGCATTCGGAGGGCGAGGTGGCCAAATACGACCCCTGCCAGCTGGGCTCGCGCCTGGGCTTCCCGGTGTCGCAACTGACGCCCGAGCATCTGAACGGCGTGGACGGCCTGCACATCCACGCCCTGTGCGAACAGGGGTTCGAGCCGCTGGAGCGGATCTGGGCTGCGGTTGAGCCGAAGCTGGCGCCCCTGTTGCCGGACCTGAAGTGGATCAACCTGGGCGGCGGCCACCATGTGACCCGCGCCGACTACCGCATCGACGCCCTGGTCGGCTTCCTGAAGGACCTGGGCGAACGCTACGGGCTTCAGGTCTATATCGAGCCGGGCGAGGCCATTGCGCTCGACGCCGGCATACTGGTGGGCGAGGTGCTGGACACCTTCCATAACGGCCTGCCCATCGCCATCACCGACATCTCGGCGACCTGCCACATGCCGGATGTGATCGAGGCGCCCTATCGCCCCGCCATGCTGAACGAGGCCGAGGCGGGTGTGACCTATCGCCTGGGCGGGCCGTCCTGCCTGGCCGGCGACATCATCGGCGACTATGGCTTCGCCACTGCGCCGACCGCCGGAACCCGCATCGCCTTCCTGGATCAGGCCCACTATTCGATGGTGAAGACCAACACCTTCAACGGGGTGCCGCTGCCGGCCATCGCCCTGTGGAACAGCGACACCGACGCGCTGAAGCTGGTCCGCGAATTCGACTATTCAGAGTTCCGCGACCGCCTGTCCTGATATCGAGAACCTCGACAAATTCTCCAGAATTTGTCGAGGTTTTCTCCAGGTTCAGACCCCCAGAATCCAGCCTTCTTCCTGCTCCACCTGGGCGATCAGTTCGGGCGTGGCGTCCTTGGGCGGGCCGAAGGCCTTGGCTAGGTCGCCGGCCTCGTCCATGTGGGCCAGGGCCTCGGCGGTGGAGCGGACCTGGGCCTGATCCTTGAACTCGCCCTCGTTGGTCTTGCCGTCGAACATGGACGGCCAGACCTCGACCACCAGGGCCGACAGGGGCTCGACGTCCTCGGGCGTCAGTTCGCGCCAGCCGGTGCCGAACGGCCAGACGGCGCCCGAAGACCCCAGGCTTTCCAACAGTCTACGCACAGCCGGGATTCCCACCAGGGTCTGGCCGCCCACGGCGCCCGCCCCGTGCATCTGCCACACGCTCTTGGGCTGAAGCTTGCCCTTGCGCGCCGCATTCTCGGTCGCCCGGAACTCGGGGATGTCGGCGCCCGCGCCTGCGGGCGGCTTGGTGGTCGTCAGCCAGCGCTGCGCCTGTTTCGCCGGCGCCCCCCACAGCGGCCAGGCCTCGTCCGTCATCAGCCGGTTCATCTTGGCCGCCACCTGATAGCGGTTGTTCGTATTGTCGGCCTTGTCCACCACATTGGCGGCGATGAATTTCCACATGGCTTGCCAGGGGGTTCCGTCCAGCTTCAGCCGCGCGGCCGTGCCGACCGGATAGCCGAAGTTGAAGTCCAGCCCGACCAGAACCCGGTCGCCGCGCTTCCTGTGATCCGCCAGGATCGAGGCCAGCAGGGCCTCGCCCTCGGCCCGCGTGGCGACATTGTGCGTCTCGGTATAGAGGCGGAACCGCACGTCGCGCTTCGCCACCCCGATCCACAGCGAGGTGTCGCCGAGTTTCTTGGTTTCGGCGGCGGTCCAGTCGGCGACGACATAGGCGTCGAATAGGCGGGCCAAGGCGGCCTCCCGTAAAAAGGCGTGTCGATAGGAATGAGCGGGGGTTCTAGACCTCTCGCCGCCCAATCGGAAGGGGGGCGGTCAGCTCTTCAACAGGGCTTCCAGGTGCGACAGCCACCGTCGGCCCAGCCGCAGCGCCTCGCCAGGCGAGCCGGTCTCGCCTGCCAAGGCGGCGTCCCACAGGGCCAGTTCGAACTCCGGATGGCGGGCGTCTGCGAACATCAGCCGCAGCACCACCTGTTCGGCGTCAGGCGCCAGCACGTCCAGCGACTTGCGCGCCTCGCCACGCCGGATGCGGGCCACCACATGGCCGTCGACGATGATTTCGCCGCCCTCGACCTCCTCGAAGGCGTAGGCCAGGCCGTGGGCGCCGTTGGCCCACAGCACGACAACCTGTTCGATGTCGAAGTTCAGAGCGCAGGCCCGGCCTTCGCGGGGCGAAACGGCCTCGACCTCAGGCGGGACGCCCAGAGCCTTCAGAAGGGCGCGGCGGATGCGGCGGGGCGGCTCCATCCACCAAGAGAGGGCCAGGGCCAGGGTCGTCAGCAGGGCCGCCGCCAAGGCGATCAGCAGGATCACCCGCACGACCTCGGCCATGGCTCAGACCTCCGTCCCGGCCGATAGGTCGATATCGACCACCACCGGCACATGGTCGCTGGGCTTGTCCATGTCGCGCGCGTCGCGATGGGTCTCGATCCCCCGCAGCCGATCCGCCGCCTGGGGCGACAGCAGGGCGAAGTCGATGCGGATGCCGTGGTTCCTCTGCCAGGCGCCGGCCTGATAGTCCCAGAAGCTGTAGGTCCCGGCCGGTTCGCCCCCGACCTCGTGCGCGTCGGCCAGGCCCAGGTTCTTCAGGGCGCGGAAGGCCTGGCGGCTCTGGGGCTGGAACAGGGCGTCGTCAGTCCAGGCGGCGGGGTTCTTGGCGTCTTCCGGCTCGGGAATGACGTTATAGTCGCCGCACAGGGCCAGCGGCTCTTCGAAGGCCAGCAGGTCGCGGGCGTGACGGTTTAATCGCTCGAACCAGGCCAGCTTGTAGTCGAATTTCTCGGTCCCGATCGGATTGCCGTTGGGCAGATAGATGGACGCCACCCGGAGCGGCCGGGGCGCCTCGATCACGGCTTCCAGATAGCGGGCCTGTTCATCGGTCTCGTCGCCGGGCAGGCCGCGCCGGATGTCCGACAGCGGGTATTTCGACAGCAGGGCCACGCCGTTGTAGCTCTTCTGGCCGTGGGTCTCGACATTATAGCCCAGGCTCTCGAAGGCCTCGCGCGGGAATTTCTCGTCCACGCATTTGATCTCCTGGAAACAGGCGACGTCGGGGGCGGCCTGCTCCAGCCAGGCCAGCACGGTGGGCAGGCGGGCGTTGACCGAGTTCACGTTCCAGGTGGCGATGCGCATGACGGCGACGCTAGGCTGCGTCTCGGTTTCGGAAAAGAGGCCGCGCAAAACAAAAGGGCCGCCGGATCGCTCCGGCGGCCCTTCGTTTGGTCTGCAGTGGTCGCTTAGGGACGGCCGCCGGCGGGCGCCGGGGCGGCGGCCGGAGCCGTCGTCAGCTTGCATCCGCCGCCGATCTGCTGGGCGGTGGCGCAGGGATAGACCTGCTGCACGACGTTCTCGGTGTTCAAGCGGGCGATGAGGCCGTCGCCGGCCGCGCATTTGGCTTCATAGAAGACGCCGTTGGCGTTGCGGCCCATCAGACGGGCTTCGGTCACGTCGCAGGAGGCGGCGTCCGAACCCGCGAAATAGGATTTCACAAGGGTGGCGTTCTCGGCCGAGGTGGTGAAGGCGCAGGTTCCATTTTCGGCCAGCACCTGGATGCAGGGGGTTTTGGTCCAGGTATTGTTCAGTTGCTTGAGCCAGAAGCCCGCGCCGTCGGAGCAGCCGGCTTCGTACATGACGCCGCCGTCGTTGGCCTTGCCCAGCACCTTGACCTCGTCGACCGTGCAGGCGACGCCTGCCTGGACGGCGTATTCGCGCAGGAATTTCTGCGTGTCGGTGTTGGCGGCGATCGTGCACTGGGGACCAGGGTCGGCGGCCGGGTCACGCGCACGCAGGGTTTCGGCCGAATGGGCCAGCAGGATGCAGCTGGCCGCCTCGGGCGGGGTCTTGGCTTCGATGATGAAGCCCGGGCCGGCGGCGCAGGCGACTTCATAAACTGTGGTGTTGGCGGTCGTCTGGCCGAGAAGCTTGGATTCGCTGACCTGGCATCCGGTGTTGGCCAGGGTGGCCTGCTCCTGGGCGGCAGCCTGGATCTGCTCGGCCGTCGGGGCGGCGGGGCGGCGTTCGCGGCGTTGACGAGAGGCCGAGGCGCGCGAGCCGCCTTCAACAGTGGCGGGCTGGTTTTCGGGGCCGCGCTGCTGTTGCGCGAAGGCGGGAGCGACCGATATGGCGCTGAACAGGAGCGCCGCGAGGGCGGCGGCGATGCGGGCTTTCATGGAACACCTTCGGTTGGGAACGGCTGAAGGCTTCGTGGCGGTCTAATCGGGCGGGGTCAAGGCGGCTGTGGACGGCGTGGGCAAGACCTGACTAAGGTTTGATCGTTTTTATTGGAGACGCACTTGGCGGACGATGCAGCGGCCCTGAACCAGGGGATGGAGGTGCGAGGCCTGACCTATCCCATGCCCGATGCGCCCGTGCCCGGCGTGGCGGTCGAGGTCGCGCGCGGGGTGTTCTGGTTGCGGTTCGCCCTGCCGTTTCAGCTGAACCATGTGAACGTCTATGTCCTGCGGGACGGCGACGGCTGGACGGTCGTCGATACGGGACTGCGGACGCCGGACGCCGTGGCGGCGTGGGAGGCGGCGCTGGCCGGACCTTTGGAAGCGCGCTCGATCCACCGGCTGATCTGCACCCATATGCACCCCGACCACATCGGCCTGGCGGGTTGGCTGTGCGCGCGCAGCGGCGCGCCCCTGCTGATGTCGCGGCTGGAATATGTCACCGCCCGGATGTTGATGGCCGAGGGTGGCGACGCGCCCGAAGACGGTGAACGCTATTATCGCGCTGCGGGCTGGAGCGAGGCTCAGATCGATCGCTGGCGCGCGGACTACGGCGGTTTCGCCAAGGGGGTGTCGCCGATGCCGCGCAGCTATCTGCGGCTGTCGGATGAGGATGTGATCCAGATCGACGGGGACGACTGGACCGTGGTGGTCGGATCCGGCCACAGTCCCGAACATGTCTGCCTGTGGCGGCGCTCGGATGATGTCTTCATCGCCGGAGACCAGATCCTGCCCCGGATTTCATCCAATATCTCGGTCTGGCCGACCGAGCCTGAAGCCGATCCTTTGGGCGACTGGATGGACTCCCTGGAGAAGCTGCGGGACCTGCTGCCTGAGGGCGCATTCGTTCTGCCGGCGCACGGCGAACCCTTCCACGGCGTTCACGTCAGGCTGGACGCGCTGAAACGCGGGCATGAAGTCGCGCTGAAACGGCTTGAGCGGACGTTGCGTCAACCGTCTAGGGTGATCGACGGCTTCCCGGCCGTGTTCGGTCGGGCGGTCGGAGACGGGGTGCTGGGCATGGCCACGGGCGAGGCCCAGGCGCACCTGAACTATCTGGAAAAGCGCGGCCGCGCCGAGCGGACGCGCGACGAGAACGGCGTCGACTGGTGGACAGCCGTCAAATGGGACGAGGAAACGACGTGAGCGAACATATCCGCACCCAACTGGCCGACGGCGTCCTGACCCTGACGCTGGACCGGGCCGACAAGAAGAACGCCATCACCCAGGCCATGTATTCGGCCCTGTCCGAGGCCGTGGAACAGGCACGGACCGACGATACGGTGCGGGTGCTGCTGCTGCGCGCCGAGGGCGACAGCTTCTCGGCCGGCAACGACATCGGCGACTTCATCGCCATCGGCTCCCAGACGGAACAGCCGTTCGACATGTCGGTGTTCCGCTTCCTGAAGGCGCTGGCCGATCTCGACAAGCCGCTGGTGGCGGCGGTGAAGGGCCGGGCGGTCGGCATCGGCCTGACCATGCTGCTGCATTGCGATCTGGTGGTGGTGGCCGAGGACGCCCTGCTGTCCGTGCCCTTCGTCAACCTGGCCCTGGCGCCCGAGGCGGCGTCCAGCCTGTTGCTGCCGGCCGTGATCGGCCATCAGCGGGCGTTCGAGATGTTCGCCCTGGGCGAGCCCTTGGACGGCAAGACGGCCGTGGCCTGGGGCCTGGCGAACCGGGCGGTTCCGGCCGATCAGGTCGAGGCGACGGCGGCGGACCTGGCGGCCCGCGTCGCGGCCCGCGCGCCCAACTCCCTGCGCAAGACTAAGCGGCTGATGCGCGACGCCGACGGCCTGTGGGCGCTGATGCAGCGCGAGGGCGAGGCCTTCGGTTCGCAGATGAAGAGCCCGGAGGCCATGGAGGCCTTCATGGCCTTCACCCAGAAACGGGCGCCGGACTTTTCCAAGCTGGGCTGACGCCAGCGTCACAAGACTGCGCCTTGATTTGGCGCAGCTTTGGTTCTAGGTGCGCGCGCCTCTTTCTGGAGCGCCCATGTCGCACGCCCTTGCCCAGATGGCCGCTGTCGCCGGCCGTATCGACGCCGAGATCCCGGCCGACGCCGACGGCGTGGAGGCCCTGGTTCTGGCCGCCTTCGGGCCGGGTCGTTTCGCCAAGACGGCGGAGCGACTGCGTGAGGGTTCGCGGCCAGCGGCCGGATTCGTCGCGCGCCGGGACGGCCGGATCGTCGGTTCGGTGCGGCTGTGGCCGGTCCTGATCGGTCAGACGCCGGGTCTGTTCCTGGGACCCATCGCCGTGGACGCTGCCAGTCGCAGCGACGGCCTGGGCGCCGAACTAGTGCAGGCCTGTTTGGACCAAGCGCGGACCCTGGCGGTCGGCGGGGTGCTGCTGGTCGGCGACCGGGCCTATTTCGAACGTTTCGGCTTCGTCGGCGCGCCCGAAGCCGAGATGCCGGGGCCGGTGGATCGTCGTCGAGTGCTGTGGCTGGCGACGGGCGTCGAGACCGTCTCCGGGCCTGTTCGCATCGGCTGATCTTTCGCCTGGCCTTGGCGGGGCCTAAGTCATGGTCCGATATGACGCACATGGATGACCAGAAGCCGGGACTGAAAGCGATCGTCGAGGCGGCGAAACAGGCGCCCGGGCGGGGCCTGCCGCCGGTCCACCTGTGGAACCCCGAACACTGCGGCGAGATCGACATCGTCATTCGACGCGACGGCGTCTGGATGCACGAGGGATCGCCCATCGGCCGCGAGGCGCTGGTGCGGCTGTTCTCGACCGTCTTGCGCAAGGACCCGGACGGCTATCATCTGGTGACGCCGGTCGAGAAGTTGAAGATCGCGGTCGAGGATCTGCCGTTTCGGGCCGTGGCGGTGCGGCGGGAGGGCGACGACCTGATCTTCACCACCGACGTCGGCGACGAGACGCGCGCGGGCGAGGCCGACGCGATTGTGGTGGAGACCGACCCGGAGACGGGAGAGCCGGCGCCGCGCGTCCATGTGCGGCGCGACCTGTGGGCGCGGATTGCGCGCTCGGTTTTCTATGAACTGGTCGAGATGGCCGAGGAGGTCGATGGTCGGCTGGTTGTGCGGTCCGGCGGGCGGGCGTTTTCCCTGGGGGCTGTGGCGTGACCCTGGCGACCTTGAGGAACCGGCTGGTCCAGCGGCTGGACCCGGTCGAAGCCTGGCGTCCGGAAGGGCTGGCGGCGCGGTCCGACTTCGACCTGAACCCCAAGGCGGCGCGGCCGATGCGGGAGTTGCGGCCGGCGGCGGTGCTGATCCCGGTGGTGGCGCGGCCCGAGGGGGCGACGGTGCTGCTGACGCGGCGGGCGGACACCCTGGTGCGGCATACGGGGCAGATCGCTTTTCCAGGCGGACGGCTGGATCCCGGCGAAAACGCGGTCCAGGCGGCGCTGCGCGAGGCGGACGAGGAGGTGGCCCTGAACCCGGCGAAGGTCGAGGTGCTGGGCCTGTCCGACGCCTATGAGACCGGCACCGGGTTTCTGGTCACGCCCGTGATCGGCTGGCTGCACGAGGCGCCGGTCACGACGCCGGCGCCGGCCGAAGTGGCCGAGGTGTTCGAGACGCCGTGGGACTTCCTGATGGATGCGGCCAACCACCGCCAGGACTTCTATGACATGGACGAGGGACTGCGGCGCTGGTTCTGGGCCATGCCGTGGGGGGAACGCTATATCTGGGGCGTGACGGCCGGGATCCTGAAGGCGCTGCATGTCCGGCTGTACGGCGACGAGCCGGCGCCCGAGGTCGCCGCCGAGGAAGATGCGGCATGACCGTGTCCATGCGGGGCCAGCCCTGGCTTGAGGCCAAGGCCACACGGGCGGTCATGGCGGCCTTGCTGGCTGCCGGCGGCCCCGACTGCGCCCGGTTCGTCGGCGGCTGCGTGCGGAACAGTCTGCTGGGCCAGCCGGTGGACGACATCGACATCGCCACCCGATTGAGGCCCGAAGAGACGATGGCGGCCTTGCAGGCCGCGGGGCTGAAGGCCGTGCCTACGGGACTGGAGCATGGCACGGTCACGGGGGTGTCCGAGCGCAAACCCTATGAGATCACCACCCTGCGCCGGGACGTGGAGACCGACGGACGGCGCGCGGTCGTGGCCTTCACCGAGGACTGGGCCGAGGACGCGGCGCGGCGGGACTTCCGCCTGAACGCCCTGTACGCCGATGCGGCCGGCACGGTGTTCGACCCGACCGGCGGCGGCCTGGCGGATGCGGCCAAGGGGCGGATCGTCTTTGTCGGCGAGGCCGAGACGCGGATCCGCGAGGACTATCTGCGCATCCTGCGGTTCTTCCGGTTCCAGGCCTGGTACGGGCGGGGAGAGCCCGATGCGTCCGGGCTGACGGCCTGCGCGGCGCTGAAGGCCGGGATGGCGCAACTTTCGGCCGAACGGGTGTCCAAGGAATTGCTGAAACTGCTGGCGGCGCGCGATCCGCGATCCACGGTGCGGGCGATGGCCGAGACGGGCGTTCTGGGTCAGGTCTTGCCCGAGGCGCAGCCGCTGAACCTGTTCGAGGCGATGTGCGGACTGACAGGCGATCCGGTGCTGCGTCTGTCGGCCCTGTTGCCGGCGGATGAGGGCGCAGTCGTGAGGATCGCGGGGAGCCTGCGGCTGTCGAACGGGACGCGGGACCGGCTGGCGGCGGCTGTTGCGGAGGGGCCGGTCGTGGCGCCCGACATGACCGAGGCCGAGGCGCGGGCGGCCATCTATCGGCTGGGACGCGGCGCCTTCGAGGATCGGCTGACACGGGCCGAGGCGGCGGGCGGAGACGGCGCGGCCTTGCGACGGCTGGCGGCCGAGTGGACGCCGCCGAAAATGCCGGTCGGCGGGCGGGACCTGGCGCGGCTGGGCCTGAAGCCGGGCCCGGAGACGGGCCGTGTTCTGAACGCCTTCGAGACGGGCTGGATCGCCGACGATTTTCCCTCGGACGGTCACGAGGCGCGGCTGAAGGCCGCTATGGCGTCGCCCGCGTGAATTCGGTGACGACGGGATAGTGGTCCGACCCGGTCGGTTCGCCGATACGGCGGCTGATCAGGGCCAGGTCCGGCGAACGATAGACCTGATCGATGGTGATGCCGGCGAAGGCGGGCAGGCGGCTGGGCCAGGTGCCGGGGAAGCCGGGAGCGGGCGACAGGTTCATGTCGGACTGGATCTGACGGCCGATCCGGGCGCTGGACACGCTGTTGAAATCGCCGGCGACGATGGTCGGATGAGGCGCCGCCTTTTCCCGTCGTGCGGTCAGGGCCATGACCTGGTTTATCTGGCCCCATTGATACTGGTACGGCCAGGGGCGGGTCAGGTGGACGCCGAAGACATTGACGGCCCCGACCGGCGTTTCGACGACGGCGCCTATCGCCGCCAGATCGTCGCGAAACGACGGCAGCTTGCCCTGGATCGGATAGCGCGAGGCGACGATCGACAGGGCCCGGCCGCTGGGGTCTTCGATGCGGCCCATGACCGCCCGATTGGGATAGCCGGCCAGAACCTCGTCGAGCCGGTCCGCCGGCGCATCTCCGACCTCGACCAGAACGACGATGTCGGCGTCGGCGTCGACGATGGATCGTCGGATCGCGGCGACGTCGGTGTTGTCCACCCAGAGATTGGCTGAGTACAGGCGGATTATCGGCTGGTCGGGTTGAGGACGGCCAAGGGGCGTCATCCACTGGGGCCAGACAGCGGCCAGCAGGACAAGGCCGGCCAGCACGCCTACGACGAAGGCCGGCCACAGACGCAGGACCAGGCAGGCCAGGGTCAGCACCGTCGCAGCCAGCAGCACGGGGGCGGTGAACTGGGCCAGGATGTCCACCCATCGATGGCCGATCCCGCTGAGACCAGCCACGCCGAAGCCCGACAGCCCGATCAGAACGAGGCTGGCCGCCGCATTGCTCGCCGGCTTCAGCAGGGACATGGCTTATTGCCTTTCTTGGTGAACGGTGTCGGCTATACCGCGTTAGGGCGACGCTTGGAGAGGCGCGACATGATCAGACGGTCCATCACGGATATCGAGAAGATCTGGTCCAATGTCGAGGGGATCAAGAAGCTGTCGGACCGGGTGATCGGCATAGGACCGTTCGGCATCGGCATGGACGGACTGCTGACCTGGGTCCCGGTGGTGGGTACGGTCTATACGGTCGGAACCGGGGCCTGGCTGGTGATGCAGGCGGTACGCGCCAAGGCGTCGCCGGCGACCCTGGCGCGGATGGCGGCCTATATGGCGGTGGATACGGCGACAGGCACGGTGCCGATCGCCGGCGACGTGGTCGACACCTTCTTCCCCGGTCAGTTGTTGGCGGCCAAGGCGCTGCAGAAGGATATCGAGACCAGCCACTGGGTCGAGGATTCCGAAGCCAACGCCAGGGCCAGCGGCGACCACGAGCGCCACCTGGAGACGGTGCGAAACGACAAGAAGCTGCGCCGCATCGTCTATCTGCACGACTGAATTACGGGCGCAAGCCGCGCCCTGATCACCTAATTCTGGCGATTTTCTTCAACTCATACCGTGGGTTGAGTGATAAATTCGCCGTTCAACCCGCCTGATCTGACCGCGCCTGCAGACTGATCTCCGACAACAACGGAGATCCTGATGAGCGACGATTTCACCGCGCGGCTAGCCCTGCCTTATCTCGCAGCCGGTCAGATGCAGAAGCATGTGACCCTGAACGCGGCCCTGACGCGCCTGGACGCCCTGTTGCAGACGGCGGTGGTCAGCCGGACCCTGACGACCCAGCCGGCCGCGCCGTTCGACGGCGATCTCTACATTCTGCCGCCAGGCGCCGCAGGGACGGCGTGGAGCGGCCGGCCCGCCGGCGCCCTGATGCGGTTCGAGAGCGGCGGCTGGAGCGTCGTGGCCGCGCCGATGGGGATGATCGCCCTGGTGCTGGATACGGCCGTCCTGGTGGTGCGCGGTGAAGGGGGCTGGAGCCCGTTGGGACATCGGCTGGGCGAAGTGCAGGGGCTGTCGCGGCTGGGTCTCGGCACGACGGCCGACGCCGCCAATCCGCTGGCGGTAAAGACCAACACCGCCCTGTTCACTGCACGCGGCGCGGCCGAGGGCGGCGACGGAGACCTGCGTCTGACCCTGAACAAGGAGGCGGCGGGGGATGTCCTGTCGCTGCTGTTCCAGAGCGGCTACGGCGGCCGGGCGGAACTGGGCCTGGCAGGCGACGAGAACCTGAGCCTGAAGGTGAGTCCCGACGGATCGACCTGGCTCCGGGCCTTCGGGGTGGATCGCGCAACAGGGCGGATCGCATTCGACAAGGGCGCGACGCGGCGAGAGACGACGGTCTTCACTGGCGACGGCGCCTATGAACCGCCGTCCTGGGCGCGGTGGATCGAGGCGGTCTGCGTCGGCGGGGGCGGCGGCGGCGGATCGGGCATGGCGGGGGCGTCGGGAACCGCGCGCTTCGGCGGCGGCGGCGGCGGCGCGGGCGGACTGAGCGAGGCCTGTTGGGCGGCCGCCGACTTGAACGAAACCCTGGTTGTCGGGGTCGGAGCCGGCGGTGCAGCGGGGACGGCCGGCTCAGGCGCGGGCGCCTTGGGCGGCGCGGGCGGGCAGAGCGCGGTGAGCCTGGGCGGAACCCTGTTGCTGCGGGCCGGAGGCGGGGCGGGCGGCCTCGGCGGAACGGCTTCGGCGAGCGCAGGAGGGGCCGGCGGTCAGGGCCTGCGGGCGGGAAACGCCGGTGGCGGCGGTTCGATCACGGCGACGGCCTTCGTCGGCGGCGAGACCGCCTGTCCCGACGGTCCTGGCGGGGGAGGCGGCGGCGGCGGGTTGAGCACAGCCAATACAGCGCGGTCTGGCGGCCCGGGCGGCGCAGGCGGCTGGGCGGTCCGTCAGGCGCCGGGCGGGGCGGCCGGTGCGGCGGGGCAGGCGTCGTCGGCGCCAAACCTGGCCTGGGCCGGCGGCGGGGGCGGCGGGGGCGGCGCTTCCGCCGTCGGTGCGGGAACAGCGGGTGGCGCGGGCGGCCTGTTCGGTGCGGGCGGCGGCGGCGGGGGGGCGGGCCTGACCCTGTCGGGCGCGGGCGGCGCAGGCGGGGGAGGCGTGGTTCGACTCACGGCTGTCGGATGAGCCGGCGGCTGAACCGACCTGAGCCTGTGGAGGTGCTGGAGCCCGAGGTCTGGGACGCCCCCGACAGATTGAATGACACGGCCTGGCGCGCCCAGACCGGCTTCGACGGCCGGTGCGCGACCGAAATCTTCGACAAGGAGGACGAGGAATGACGAGATCGACGACGCCGGATCCGATCCGGCCCCAGAACGGAACCCTGGCCGAGGGACGCTGGCTGTGGCGCAGGCTGTACGCCTTCGCCGTCAGCGTCGGCCTGTGGCTGCTGTTGATGCGGACGGTGGCGCGGATGCCGGCCGAGATGCTGCCCAAGATGACCGATGGGCTGATGGGGCTGCTGGCCCTGATCCTGGTTCTGTATCTGGTTGCGCCCACGGCCGAGCAATTGGTGGCGCTCATCGCCAATGCGCGGGTGCGGTTGACGGGAGGCCGGCCATGAGCGGCCTGTTGTCCGTTCGCTCAAGGGCGCGATTGAAGGGGGTGCATCCAGCCCTGGTGGCTGTGGTCGAGGCGGCGGTCGCACGCAGCCCTGTTGATTTCATGATCACGGAGGGGCTGCGATCGCCTGAACGGCAGGCGGCTCTGGTCCAGGCCGGAGCCAGCCGGACCTTGAGGTCTCGCCATCTGAGCGGCCACGCCGTCGATGTGGCGGCCCTGGTCGACGGACAGGTCCGTTGGGACTGGCCGCTGTATGGACGCATCGCCTCGGCCTTCAAGGCGGCGGCTGTGGAGCTGAAGACCCCCATCGTCTGGGGCGGCGACTGGAAGAGCCTGCGCGACGGCCCGCATTTCGAACTGGATCGAAGGATTTTCCCATGAGGGCCGTGTCCATCCTGAAGGCGCTGACGCCGCTCGGCTGGTTCGCCGTCGCGGGTGTCGTGGCGGGGTTGGCGGCGGCGCTTCTGGGCGGTCTCGGTTTCCGCTGGGACCCGCTGGGCCTGCAGCAGCGCCGGTTGGCGGCGGCCGAGGCGCGGGCCGCGTCCGGGGAACGTGACGCCCGGGCCCAGGCGGCGGCGCGTCGTCTTGAGAGCGAGGGGGCGGACGCACAGTTGCGTCGTCTCGATGAATTTCAACAACAGCAGACGGCGGCGGCGCGCGCGACCGCGACCGCCGTCGCAAAGGCCAGGAACGCCGATGACGCCGAAATCCCTCTGGAAAGCCGCCGCGCCGACCGTCTGCGCGCTCATGACCGCGAGCTGTGCGGGCTCGCTACCGACCTCGACGGTTGCGCCGGTGCGGCTCAGCCTGCCGGAGGCGGCGAGGCGGCCGTGCGCCCTGGCGGTTTTGCCGGCTGAACCCACAGCCGCGGACCTGGACGCCGCCTATGTGCAGCGCGGCGCCCAGCTCCTGGCCTGCGACGGGGCGAGGCGGTTGGCGGTCGAGACCCTGCTGGCGGAGCGGGCCATGCAGGACGCCCGGATCTCGGAGGCGGCGAAAGAGCGACCCTGACGGCAAAGCGGCAAAAACGACTCGGCAACTTCTGCCGCCATGCGACGGAAAATGCCGGGTCAGCGTGCGGCGGACTTTGAAAATCCAACAAAATCAGCAGTTCATCTCGGTTTTCTCGCCGTGCCAGCCTGGCCCCGCCTTTGCTCTTAGGAGGGCGGAGCAAAATGCTCCCGACGCCAAAACGGCGTCGTACATGCACAGAAGTGAAGAGGGCAGCCAAAATGGCGAGCATCAATACGAATTACGGCGCAGCAATTGCGCTCCAGAACCTGAACAAGACCAACGCTCAGCTGGAAATGACGCAAAATCGCGTCAACACCGGCATGAAGGTCTCCTCCGCCAAGGACAGCGGCGCGATCTACTCCATCGCGACCGGCCAGCGCGCCAACATGGGCGCCATGGAATCCGTGCGGGCGTCTCTGCAACGCGGCCAATCCATCGTCGACGTGGCCCTGGCCTCGGGCGACACCGTGACGGCCGCCCTGGAAGAGATGAAGGGTTTGGCCGTCAGCCTGGCCGCCTCCACCGGCGCAGCCCAGACCTCCTACTTGACCGAATTCCGTGCGCTGGGCGCTGAAATCACCTCGTCCCTGGCCGGCGCGACCTTCGACGGCGTCAATCTGTGGACCGGCGCGACCGCGACGGACTTGATCAAGGACGTGAGCGGCGGCACCACCGCCATCGGCTTCACGGTCGCCGGCGGCATGGCGGCGGACACCGACATCACCACCATCACCAGCCAGACCATCACCGCAGCAGCCGCGACGACGGCGGCCGTCGATGCGGCCATCACCAAAATCACTGGCGCCCTGTCGACGTTGGGCACCCAGTCCAAGTCGGTCGGCCGTCAGGTCACCTTCGTCAACAAGCTGCAGGACGCTACCGAGAACGGCATCGGCAACCTAGTTGACGCTGACCTGGCCAAGGAAAGCGCCAAGCTGACCGCCCTGCAAACCAAGCAACAGCTGGGCGTGCAGGCGCTGTCGATCGCCAACTCTGCCAGCCAGACCCTGCTGAGCCTCTTCCGGAACTAGGGCGGCCTTCAGGCGCGTCTCTTTCGGGGCGCGGTCGGTCGCCGGCCGCTCCACCTTTTTAGGCTCTGCCCGGCAAAATTTGCCGAAGTGCGGGCTGAAGTGGGCAAATATTGCCGGGCATCCAGGGAGGGTAAATCAATAGTAAACGCGACTTTTCAATAGGTTACGATGATATTTCGCCGTCGCCTCTGGCCCGGCAATTGCTTCTTACCCACCGAGCAAAAAGCTCCCTTCGCCAAAATGGCGTTGGATCTCACGAAGTGAAAGGAACGCCAAAATGGCGAGCATCAATACGAACTACGGCGCGGCCATCGCGCTGCAGAACCTGAACAAGACCAACTCGGAGCTGGAGCGGACGCAAAACCGCATCAATACCGGCATGAAGGTCTCTTCGGCCAAGGACAGCGGGGCGATCTTCTCGATCGCCACGGCTCAACGCGCCACCGCTGCGTCCCAGGATGCGGTCCGCTCGGGTCTGCAACGCTCCCAGTCGATCACCGACGTGGCCCTAGCCGCCGGCGACACGATCAC
This sequence comes from Brevundimonas sp. GW821-FHT10A07, assembly GCF_059415785.1. Taxonomy (NCBI): domain Bacteria; kingdom Pseudomonadati; phylum Pseudomonadota; class Alphaproteobacteria; order Caulobacterales; family Caulobacteraceae; genus Brevundimonas; species Brevundimonas sp. GW821-FHT10A07. Next base: position 39,877 of record NZ_JBWKNX010000008.1, on the reverse strand, counting down.
GACCGCGTTGGAAGAGATGAAGGGTCTGGCGGTCAGCATCCAGGCCTCGGAAGCCGGCTCCAGCGCTGAGACCTCTTATCTGGCCGAATACAACGCCTTGAGCCTGGAAATCACCTCTGCGATCTCCGGCGCCTCGTTTGATGGCGTCAACAGCCTGACGACGCCTCTGGGCGTCGCCGGCGTGACTGACGTCAGCGGCGGTAGCAAGGCTCGCGCAGACGCCACAACCGCCAAGATCGATACCGCCATCTCCACCGTCACCGGCGCTCTATCGACGCTGGGCACCCAGTCCAAGTCGCTGGGTCGCCAGATCACCTTCGTGAACAAGTATCAGGACGCGCTTGAAGCCGGCGTGGGCAACCTGGTGGACGCCGACCTGGCCAAGGAAAGCGCCAAGCTGACCGCCCTGCAAACCAAGCAACAGCTGGGCGTGCAGGCGCTGTCGATCGCCAACTCGGCCAGCCAGACGCTGCTGAGTCTCTTCCGCTAAGGCCCGGAGGCCCGGTCGTCTCGACGGCCGGGCCATAGGTCTTGAACCTCGAGCAAAACGCTCCCGTCGCCAAAACGGCGCCGGCCATCACGAAGTGAAGAAGGAACGCCAAAATGGCGAGCATCAATACGAACTACGGCGCAGCCATCGCGCTGCAAAACCTGAACAAGACCAACTCGGAGCTGGAGCGGACGCAAAACCGCATCAACACCGGCATGAAGGTCTCTACGGCCAAGGACAGCGGGGCGATCTTCTCGATCGCCACCGGACAGCGGGCCAACGCCTCCGCTCAGGATGCGGTCCGCAGTTCCATGCAGCGCGGTCAATCGATCGTCGATGTGGCCCTGGCCGCCGGCGACACCATCACTTCCGCTCTGGAAGAGATGAAAGGCCTCGCGGTCAGCATCGCCGGATCCACCGGCGCGGCAAAGACGTCTTACGAGGATGAGTTCAAGGCTCTGGGTGTGGAAATCAAGTCCGCTCTGGACGGCGCAAGCTTCGACGGCGTCAACCTGCTGACCACCGCCTCCGGCGCGACCACCACGGTTCGCACCGGCACGGGCGCGACCGACACCAAGGTTCTGGGTACGGCCGCCGCTCTCAGCGCCAATACCGACCTGGCCAAGTTTACGGCGGCGACGCCGGATGTCGCCGACTTCACGACCGCCAACGTCGATCTGGTCGTCACGGCTGTCACCGGCGCCCTTTCGACCCTGGGCACCCAGTCCAAGTCGCTGGGTCGCAGCATCAGCTTCACCAACAAGCTTCAGGACTCGATTGAAGCCGGTGTGGGCAATCTGGTGGACGCCGACCTGGCCAAGGAAAGCGCCAAGCTGACCGCCCTGCAAACCAAGCAACAGCTGGGCGTGCAGGCGCTGTCGATCGCCAACTCTGCCAGCCAGACCCTGCTGAGCCTCTTCCGCTAAGGCCCGGAGGCCCGGTCGTCTCGACGGCCGGGCCATAGGTCTTGAACCCCGAGCAAAACGCTCCCGTCGCCAAAATGACGACGGCCATCACGAAGTGAAGAAGGAACGCCAAAATGGCGAGCATCAATACGAACTACGGCGCGGCCATCGCGCTGCAGAACCTGAACAAGACCAACTCGGAGCTGGAGCGGACGCAAAACCGCATCAACACCGGCATGAAGGTCTCTTCGGCCAAGGACAGCGGGGCGATCTTCTCGATCGCCACGTCGCAACGCGCCGCCGCTGCGTCCCAGGACGCGGTCCGCTCGGGTCTGCAACGCACCCAGTCGATCACCGACGTGGCCCTGGCCGCCGGCGACACCATCACTTCCGCTCTGGAAGAGATGAAAGGCCTTGCGGTCAGCATCGCCGGATCCACCGGTAATGCGCAGACCTCGTACCTGGCCGAATACAACGCCCTGGGAACCGAAATCGCTTCGGCGATCACGGGCGCGTCGTTCGACGGCGTCAACAGCCTGACCACTCTGGGCGCCGATGCGGCGATCACGGCCGTGAATACGGGCAGCGTCACCGCCGCCAACGCCACGACCGCAAACGTCGATGCCGCAATCACGGCGACGACGACGGCTCTGTCGACTCTGGGCACCCAGTCCAAGTCGCTGGGTCGCCAGATCACCTTCGTCAACAAGCTTCAGGACGCTCTTGAAGCCGGCGTGGGCAACCTGGTGGACGCCGACCTGGCCAAGGAAAGCGCCAAGCTGACCGCCCTGCAAACCAAGCAACAGCTGGGCGTGCAGGCGCTGTCGATCGCCAACTCGGCCAGCCAGACGCTGCTGAGCCTCTTCCGCTAAGGCCCGGAGGCCCGGTCGTCTCGACGGCCGGGCCATAGGTCTTGAACCCCGAGCAAAACGCTCCCGTCGCCAAAACGGCGCCGGCCATCACGAAGTGAAGAAGGAACGCCAAAATGGCGAGCATCAATACGAACTACGGCGCGGCCATCGCGCTGCAGAACCTGAACAAGACCAACTCGGAGCTGGAGCGGACACAAAACCGCATCAACACCGGCATGAAGGTCTCTTCGGCCAAGGACAGCGGGGCGATCTTCTCGATCGCCACGGCTCAACGCGCCACCGCTGCGTCCCAGGATGCGGTCCGCAGCTCGATCCAGCGTGGTCAATCCATCGTCGACGTGGCCCTGGCCGCCGGCGATACGATCACGAGCGCGCTGGAAGAACAGAAGGGCCTGGCGGTCAGCATCGCCGGATCCACCGGCGCCGCCCAGACTTCATATCTGGCGGAATACAACGCCATCGGCACTGAAATCGCCAGCGCGCTGGCGGGCGCCACCTTCGACGGCGTCAATCTGTACAAGGCGAACGCAGCCGCCATCACCGTGCAGACGGGTCCTTCGACCTCCTACACGCTGAAGGCCATCGCGGGGGCGGACACCGCCGTGGCGACCACGACGGCGGCCGTGGCCGGCGACGCGGCCACTATCGTGGCCACGGTCGACTCGGCCATCACCGCCTTCACCAGCGTCCTGTCCGATTTCGGCACCAAGTCGAAGTCGCTGGGACGTAGCATCACCTTCGTCAACAAGCTTCAGGACGCTCTTGAAGCCGGCGTGGGCAATCTGGTGGACGCCGACCTGGCCAAGGAAAGCGCCAAGCTGACCGCCCTGCAAACCAAGCAACAGCTGGGCGTGCAGGCGCTGTCGATCGCCAACTCGGCCAGCCAGACGCTGCTGAGCCTCTTCCGCTAAGAATGATCGGTCGGGACGGCGCTCGCCGTCCCGACCCTTCGCTCTCGTTCAAACCTAGAAGGGCGCGGTCCATCCGCGCGAGGAGCCATGGTAGACAATGTCGCGAGCGTACCGCCGGTAAAGATTTTTGCTTCCGAAAACACCGACCTCGCAGCCTATTCGCCTCCAGCCAAGCCGCAGTCGCCAAAGACCGCAGTCGAGGAAAAGGGCGAGTCCAGCAACTACCGCCTGACCATCGAGACGGCTGAAAACGGCCGTTACATCTATACGATCAGCGACCCGGTTACGGGTCAGGTGGTGCTGAAACTGCCGCGAGAGGTGGTTCAGGATCTGGCCAAGGACCCGGACTACAAGGGCGGAAATCTGCTGAAGACCTCCATCTAGCGAGGTCTTTCAGTCAAGCGGACCCAACGTCGCCGGCTTGCCGGGCGGCGCAAACATGCTTTCTTCGCCGTTAACCATACGCTCACGACTCATGGTTAATCCTGCAGGGAACAGAACGTCCGGGGCTTGAAGCCATGACCACCAGCATCCACACCAATACCTCGGCGATGATCGCCCTGCAGAATCTGAACCGCACCAGCGACCAGCTGGCGTCGACGCAGAGCCGGGTGAATACGGGCCTGAAGGTCCAGGGCGCCAAGGACAACGCCGCCGTCTGGGCTGTCGCCCAGGGACAGCGCGCGGACAAGGGGTCTCTGGAAGCCGTCACGACCAGCCTGAACCGGGCGACCTCGATCGCCGATGTCTCTCTGGCCGCGGGCGAACAGATCTCGGACATTCTGCTGGAAATGAAGCAGAAGGCGACCGCCGCAGCCGATCCTAGCCAGACCGCCGCGACGCGCGCCTCCTATGACCAGGAATTCCAGGCGCTGTTGAAGTCGGTGCAGTCCTTCGCCGACAACGCCATTTTCGACGGGGCCAATATTCTCGACGGCTCCGCCACGACCGACATGACGTTCCTGGCGAGTGCGGACGGCAATGAAACCATTGCGATGAAGCGTCAGAATCTGACGCTTGTCGGCCTGGGCCTGGCGGCCAACTCCTATGACTCGAACAAGGCGACTGCGGCGATCGACGCCTGGACCGACAATGCCGGCACGCCGGAAGACGAGACCCTGCTGAACGCCGCCCCTGACCTGCTCACCCAGGAAAAAGCCAAGTTCGCGCTGCAGCGGATCGACGACGCCATCACCGTGGCCAGTTCACGACTGTCCGAACTGGGGGCGCAGGCCAAGCAGATCGAACGCCACACCACCTATGTCGGCAAGCTTTCGGACTCGCTGGAAGCCGGCATCGGCAATCTGGTCGACGCCGACCTGGCCAAGGAAAGCGCCCGTCTCCAGGCCCTGCAGGTGCAGCAACAGCTCGGCGTCCAGGCCCTGTCGATCGCCAACCAGGCGCCGCAGATGATCCTGTCGCTGTTTAAGAACTGACGCCGCGGCTTAAGACTTCGTTATCGGGCTCGGCCGCACTGTAAACGCCGGAGCCATGTGAGATGATCAACAACAGCTATCTGCTGGGTCTCTACGGGATCACGACGGACACCGGGTCGCTGATCGGCTCAAACACGCCTGCAGCCAAGCCAAAGAAGACCCAGCCCACGGCGCCCTGGGCTTCGACCGCGTCGGCGACTGCGCCCAAGGCCAGCGAGCTGGTGCGGGCGGCCCTGGCGGGACGAAACATCATCAACGAAGGTTCGGTCGAACTGGACCTGTCGGGCGCGTCCAGCGACTATCGCAAGATGTTCGCCCTTTATCAGGGACTGAACAGCCTCAGCGCCCTGGCGGATCGGGCGAGCGTCAAGGGATTGACGGCTGCGGAAGCCGCACAGGTGTCGAAACGCTTCAGCGAGGGATTGGCCGAGATGTCGGCCTATCTCAAGACCGCCGAATTCGAGGACGTCCGCCTGGTGCAGGGCGTGTCGCAGACCAAGGTCAAGACCAGCTATGCGCTGGAGCGGGCGCCGACGACCTTCACGACCGCACCGCTTCACCAGGGCGTCGCCACAAGCCCGGTCGCCGCGTTCGAAGGCGACGTCAAGTTCTCGATGACGGCCAAGACCGAGACCGGAAGCCAGACCGTCGCCATGGACCTGTCCGAGATGGGCTCCACCGAACGGTCGATGGTCAATGTCGTCAACTATATGAACGGCAAGCTGGAGGCGGCCGGCGTCGCGACGCGGGTCGGGACGCAATACATCCCCGCGGAGCCCAAGACGATCAAGTCCGGCGACAAGACCATCACCCTGCCGGCCGGGCCGGACCAATGGGCTCTGAAGGTCACGAGCGGCGCGGGCGAGAAGGTCAGTTTCGCGGCGGTCGATACGTCCGACGCCGTCTATGTGACCCAGGGCGTCGGCAAGGCCGGCGCGGGACAGATATTGAAGTTCCAGGCCGACGGCGGCGCTGCGCCCGCCGCGCAGCAGGGCGTAAACGATCCCTTCTGGGTCGAGGGCCGGGTCGGGCATACCGAGATGCCCGAGGGCGTCGAGGCGGTGCGAGCCAGCGCCGTGGCTCCGGACGGTTCGGTCTGGGTCGTGGCCGATCTGAAGGCCGGCGACGCAGCCCAGCCGATCAAGGGCACGCGCGACGTCGCCCTGATGAAGTATGATTCCGCCGGCAATCTGATGCAGACCAAGCTGTTGGGGGCGGCGTCCAGCGCGAACGGCTTCTCCATCGCCATCGACGACGATGGACGCGTGGCCCTGGCCGGTTCGGTCACAGGGGCGCTGGTGCCGGGCAAGAGCGGCGACAGCCCCACGACCGCCGATAGTTTCGTCACGCTTTTCGATGACTCCGGCAAGGAACTGTGGACCCAGCGCCGAGGCGCCAAGGCCGCCGACGAGGCGACGGAGGTCAGTTTCGGCGCCGACGGCGTGGTGTATGTGGCGGGGCGGTCCAAATCGGCCATGTCGGGGACTGTGGCCCTGGGCGGATGGGATTCCTATCTGCAGACCTTCCAGGAAAAGCCCCTGACCGTGACCGGGCCGATCACCGGGGTGAACGCCTCCACCTTGCAGTTCGGCAGCGCCGGCGACGATTCCGTCCAGGCGATGACCGTGTCCGGTTCAGACCTCTATACGGCCGGGGTCGAGAACGGGAAGGCCATCGTGCGGCGCTTCACCCTCGATGCAGGGGGTGTGCCGACCTTGGCCTCGACCCGCGACCTGGGCTACGCCAGCGGTGAAATCGCGGGCGTATCGGTGGAAAACGGCAAGGTCGTCGTGACCGGCCATACCGATAACGCCGCGCTGGACATCGGCACGGTGACCAACGCCCACGCCGGCGGCAAGGACGTGTTCGTCGCCACCCTGTCGGCCGATCTTCAGGCTTCGGGCAGCGACCGGCTGACCTATTTCGGCGGGGCGGGCGACGACACCGCCGCCGATGTCGAAATCAAGAACGGCAAGGTCTGGATCACCGGCACGAACCGGGCCGAGGGCGCGACCAAGGACAGTCCGACCCAGGGCTATCTGGCGCGTATCGACCTGGCGACAGGCGCGGTGGAGCAGAACAAGACCTGGCGCGCCGCTGACGACCAGGCCAAGCCGACCAGTCTGAGCTTCGCCGCAGGCGGTTCCAGCGTGCTGGACCGGCTGGGGCTGCCGCAGGGCGAGATCATGCAGGCGGACTCCAAGCTGCTGACCGTCGGCACCGCCGCGCGGGTCGGGGATCAGTTCAGCATTTCGCCGGCAGGCGGCGGGCGGGCCGTCACCGTGACGATCGAGGCCAAGGACACGCTGGAGACCCTGGCCAAGAAGATCGTGAACGCCTCGGGCCGCCAGCTGGACGCCAAGGTGGTGACGGACCTGAAGGCCGTACCCGTCACCCAGCGGCTGCAGATATCCACGGCGGCGAACCGGGAAGGCGCCATCATTTCGTCGGGCGCCGTCGGCAAGGACGCCCTGGCGGCCCTGGGTCTGACCCCCGGCTTCGTCAGCCCCGTCAAGCCGGACAAGGATGCGCCAAAGACCTTCGGTCTGAATCTGTCGACCCTGTTGAACCTGAACGATCCGGCCTCGATCAAGGCGGCGAACGAGGGCATCGCCCAGGCGATGACGGCCGTCCGGTCCGCCTACAAGTCGCTGGCGCCCTCGACCGGGACGATCACCAACACCCAGACCGGAAAAGGTTCATCGACCGCCTACTACCAGACCCAACTCGCCAACTTCCAGGCCGCGCTGAGCCGCCTGTCGGTCTGATCGGCGTCATGCGCGCCTAGGCGGTTGACGCCCGGCGTGCGTTCCGGGTTATTGGGCGCTTCAGTTGCGAAAGCCCCTCATGGCCCTTCCGAACGACAATCGCGTCATCATCGCCATCGGCGCCGGTCTGGTGATCATCGCCGCCGTGGTGCTGGCGCTCATCTTCACCGGCGGCGGCGACAAGACGCCGGAGGCCCCGCCGGCCGCGAGGGGCGGTCTGACCGTCGACCTGGCCGACGCCCCGACGCTGGAGCCGACACGCGAGTTGCGCTGCTTCGTGGACGGCCAGTTCGTGGGCATGGCGACACTGGCCGTCTGCGCCCAACGCAACGGCCTAGCGACCGACGCCCTGGATGTCGGCATCGACGAGACGGGCGCCCTGGCGGCCGCCCCCACCGCCGCCTTCGCCCCGCCGCCGGAACTGCCGCCGGTCGAGATGGCCCAGGCCGATCCCCTGCCGAGTCCGGCTCCGGGCGCCGCTGCGCCCAGCAATCCGGCGCCCGCGCCGTCCGCCGGCGCCCAGTGCCTGCGTCACTCCGGTTCGGACTGGCGCGTCCTGTCCAGCGGCATGAGCCTGAACGCCTGCGTCCAGGCCCTGTACGCCGGCACCTGCGTGCGTCCGGGCGACGCCCAGTACGGCCGCTGGGGAGACACGACCCTTCGCCTCGTCCCGCGCCGGGTGGAACAGTCGGGCGACAACAGCCGTTTCCGCACTCTGGCGGAGCAGGACCGCAACTGCCAATTCCCGGGTCTGAACTGATGCGCGTGCTCGCCCTTTCCGTCATCGCCGCCGCCGCCGTCCTGGCGGCGTGCAGCAACCAGCCGAAGTTCGATTTCGAGCCCGGCGTCTGCTATTTCGTCGCCACCCCGGACGGTCAGCCGCCGCGCCTGCAGAAGATGGGCGAGAACGTCGCCCAGATCGAACTGTGCGCCGGCCAGCTGGAGGAGATGCGTCTGCGCTTCCTGCGCATGGGCGGCTCCAATCAAGAAGTCGCGGGTGCCTATCAGGGCCGCTTCATCTTCGTGGACCGCGAGGGCGTGAAGTTCGGCAAGAGCCTGACCGGCAGCCGCTTCTTCGCCATGGCCCGCACCGGCGACGGCCGTCTGGCCATCCCCGGCGCCATCCAGCGCGACGAGACCGGTCGCCCGATCGCGATCGCTGCGCCGCCGCCCGAGACCAAGTAGGGCCCGGGCTGTCGTAGAAGAGACTTGCGTGACGTGAACAAAGGTGGAACATTTCGTTAATCCACCGGTTTGGCGGGTCTGATGTCGAATGCGGCTGGCGGTGAACGGCGGCGGCTCTAAGACATCCGGCTGAATTACGGAGCGGGCGAGGGACTCGCCGCTCCCTACGAGAAGGAAGTTTCCATGGCGGGCAGCGTCAACAAGGTCATTCTGGTCGGCAATCTGGGCCGCGATCCCGAAATCCGGTCGATGCCGAACGGCGACCGCATCGCCAACCTGTCGATCGCCACCTCGGAAACCTGGCGCGACAAGTCCTCGGGCGAGCGCAAGGAAAAGACCGAGTGGCACCGGGTCGTCATCTTCAACGACAACATCGTCAAGGTGGTCGAGAACTATGTGAAGAAGGGCTCGACCGTCTATATCGAGGGCGCGCTCCAGACTCGCAAATGGACCGATCAGCAGGGCGTCGAGAAATATTCGACCGAGATCGTGGTCAGCCGCTTCAAGGGTGAACTGACCATGCTGGGCGGCCGTTCGGAAGGCGGCTCGCAAGGCGGCGGTTACGGCGGCGGCGGCGGTGGTCGCGGTGACGACGACTACTCCTCGGGCTTCTCCACCGGCGGCGCCAACAAGCCGAGCGGCCCGAAGGAAAGCTACGACCTGAACGACGACATTCCGTTCTAAGGTCGATCCGAACCAACCATGGGGCGGGGGCCTTACAGCTATCGTGAGGATCCCGCCGTCCCGGCCTTCCCGGACGAGCGACCCCTGGTCCTGTTCGACGGCGACTGCGCGCTTTGCTCCGGCTCGGCGCGCAAGATCCTGAAGGCCGACCGGGCCGGCTGTTCCGGCTGGTCCCGACGCAGTCGCCGTTGGGGCAGGCGCTGTTGACGCATTACGGCGTCAGCCCCGACGACCCCGCCACCATGCTGCTGATCCAGGATGGCGTGGCGCGCGAACGCTCCGACGCCGTCCTGGCCATCGCCGCCCAGCTGCCTGCACCCTATCGGTGGGCGATCATCGGTCGGATCGCGCCACGGTTCATTCGCGACCGCCTGTATGACTTCGTGGCGCGTCGCCGTCGCCGGTTTCCCGGTTCGACCTGGTGCGCCCTTCCTCCGGCGGGCGTCGATCTGAAGGATAGAGTGCTGGGATGAGCGGTCGCGTGCTGGTGCTGGGCGCCAACGGCTTCATCGGCTCGCACGTAGCGGCCGCCCTGTCCGCAGAGGGCTGGCGCGTGCGGGCCGGGGCGCGGCGCGTCGCCGAGCCGTCCCGACGCGCCCCGAGCTTCGACTGGGTCGCGGCCGACTTTTCAAAACTGACGACGGCCCAGGCCTGGGCGCCCCTTCTGGACGGAGTTTCGGCCGTGGTGAACTGCGTCGGCGTCTTGCAGGACGGCGGCGGCGACAGCACACGCGCCGCGCACGTCGACGGTCCCCGCGCCCTGATCGCGGCCTGCGAGGCGGCGGGCGTCCGGCGTCTGGTGCATATCTCCGCCGTCGGCGCGGACGAAGAAGCCGGCACCGACTACGCCCGCACCAAGGCGCAGACCGAACGACTGGTCGCAGATAGCGCGCTGGACTGGCTGATCCTGCGGCCGTCGCTGGTGGTGGATCGGGCGGCCTTCGGCGGCACGGGTCTGATCCGCGCACTGGCGGCCTTTCCTCTGTTCAGCCCCGTCGTGGGGGGCGATCAGACCTTCCGTCCGATCCCGCTGGGCGATCTGTGCGCCGCGGTCGTCGCGGCCTTGAAAGCGGGCGCCCCGTCGCGTCAGTCGCTGGACATGCCGGGGCCGGAGGCGGTGACCATGGTCGAGACGGTGCGCCTTTATCGCGGCTGGCTCGGTTTGAAGCCTGCGCCGGTCCTGCCTGTGCCCCGCGCCTTGGCTGCGCCGGCCCTGGCCGTCGGCGACCTGCTGGGTCGGCTGGGTTGGTCCTCGCCGATCCGCACGACCGCGATCAAACAGATGGACTACGACGTCTCCGGCCACGACAGCGGCTGGGCTGAGCAACTGGGCGTGTCTTCGCGCGGCTTTACGCGTTTCCTGGCCGAGACCCCGGCTTCGGTCCAGGACGTCTGGCACGCGCGGCTGTGGTTCGTCCGCCCGATCTCCATCCTGACCCTGGGCCTGTTCTGGCTGATCACGGGCCTGATCAGCTTCGGGCCGGGCTGGAACGGCGCCGTCGCCATCCTTCATGAGGGGGGCTACGACCGCTGGGCCGGGCCGGTGGCCTGGTGGGGCGCCCTGCTGGACGTCGTGCTGGGACTGCTGCTGTTCGTCCGGCCCTGGACGGCGCGGGTGGCGATCTTCATGTGTCTGGCCACCATCGGTTATCTGATCGCGGGCACGCTCAGCCTGCCCCATTACTGGATCGATCCGCTGGGGCCGTGGCTGAAAGTCCTGCCGATGATGGCGCTGTGCCTGTTCGTGGCCGCAACGGACGCCCGCCGATGAGTCTCTATTTCGCGTTGAAGATCATCCACATCCTGTCCGGCGCCGTCCTGTTCGGCACAGGGGCGGGCATCGCCTTCTTCATGCTGCGCGCCCACGCCACGCGCGACGCCCGCACGGTCGCTGAGGTGGGACGGATCGTCGTCCTAGCCGATTTCGTCTTCACCACCAGCGCCGTGGTGGTCCAGCCGATCAGCGGCCTGGGCCTGATCCATCTGCAGGGCTGGTCCCTGACCAGTCCCTGGCTGCTGGCGGCCTATGGTCTCTATGTCTTCGTCGGCGTCTGCTGGCTGCCGGTCGTCTGGATCCAGTATCGGATGATGAAGCTGGCCGAGCAGGCGGCGGGGCAGGGGGCGGCGTTGCCGCCCGCCTATCATCGCCTGTTCGGCTGGTGGTTCGCCCTGGGCTGGCCGGCGTTTGCGGGCGTCCTGGCCATCTACTGGCTGATGGTCGCCAAGCCGACGTTCTGAGGCCTACCAGACCGCCTTGTCGAAATGATGCAGGATCATATGGTCGGCGGTGATCAGCTTCGCCCCGTCGGCCATGGCGTTGGCGACGATCAGCCGGTCGAACGGATCGCGCGTCCAGGCGAAGCGGCAGGCCGCCTCAGCGACGGCGGCGGTCGAAGCGTCCGATAGCGACAGGTCCAGCCGGTCCTGAATATCCCGCAGCAGAAGATCGGCCGTCTTCAGCTTGACCCGACCGATCTCGATCAGGATTTCGATCTCCACCAGCACCAGGGGGGACAGACGCAAATCGGGAGCCCGCGCCAGCTGCGCCTGCGCCGGGCGGCTGATCTGCCGATCCAGCCGATAGTAGAGCCAGAGGGCGACCTGGGTGTCGAGATGTGTCACTTGTCGTCGAAATCGAACTTGGTGTCCGGATCCCAAGTCCAGTGGCTCTTGTTGGTGTCGATGTCGTCGGGGCAGTCCTCCCAACCTTCCCGCACCCCTTGGGCCATATAGGCGTTCCAGCGTTCCTCGGGCGTCGTCGGTTTTGCGGGGGTCTCGGCGATCAAGGTCAGCCGCCGACCGCCACGCCGGATGACCAGCGGCTCGCCCGTCTCCAGCACGCTGTCGACCAGCCGGAACAGGTCCTTGCGCAGGGCGGTCAGGGTGACTTCGATCATATGTACATGCTGCGCTTGAGGCATGTACATGTCAATGCAATGAGCCGACACGCCATTTGACGGGCGAAGCGGCTTACGCCGTGCGATAGCCGGATCATGACCGCCGCCACCCCCGCCCCGCCGTCGCACAAGCCCCACGCCCTGACCAGTTTGGAGATCGCCGCCATCGTGGCGATCATTGTCGTTTGGGGCGTGAACAATGCGGGGGCCAAGCTGGCGACCGAGACCCTGCCGCCGTTGCTGGTCGGGGCGATCCGCTTCGGTCTCGCAACGGCCTGTCTGATCGTCTTCGTCCGTCCGCCGTTCCCGGACTGGAGGAGCCTGCTGCTGATCGTCATCGTCGGCGGGCCGATCCAGTATGGTCTGGCCTACACCGCCTACTGGATGGCGACCGACGTCAGCCCCGTGACGGTGGCCAACCAGCTCTGGATCCCCTTCACCGCCCTGTTCGCCTTCCTGATCCTTGGCGAGCGACTGAGCAGGGCCGCCCTGGTCGGCATGGGGGTGGCCTTTGTCGGCGTGGCCTGGATGACGCTGGACGCCCATGCGCTTCAGGACTGGAAGGCCATCCTGGTCGCCATCGCCGCCGGGGCGGCCTGGGGCGTGACGACGGTGGTCGCGCGGCGCACGACTTCGATCCCGCCGCTGAAGATGCAGGGGCTGCTGGCGCTCGGCGCCTTTCCGGTCATGGCCTTCGGTTCGGCGGTGTTCGAGCACGGGCAGTGGGAGGCGGTGAAGTCCGCCACGCCCATGGTCTGGGCTTCGCTGCTGTGGGCGGGGATCGTCTCCTCCGTCCTGGCCACCACCCTGTTGTTCTGGCTGGTGCAGCGGCGCGAGGCCGGGCGGGTGACGCCCTATCTTCTGGTGACGCCCGTGGTGTCGATGCTGATCGGCTGGGGCTTGATGGGCGACGTGCTGACGCCCCAGATCCTGACCGGCTCGGCCATCACCATGGGCGGGGTCGCCCTGGTCGCCCTGGCCGAACGGGGCTTGCGCGCGGGGGCCGCCAAGGCTTGATCTGTTTCCTGAGCGATTCAGGAATCCGTCATGTCACACGCCCCTCTCGACGCCGATCATGTTTCCCGCCGCTGGCTGGGCAAGGAGACGCATGAACTGGCCGCGAACGAGGCCAGCGTCGTTCGCAGCGCCGCCGAACGCCGCCCGATCTCGGAGGATGTGAACGAGGCCTTCGACGACCGCCAGAGTTTCGGCGACCGTTTGGCCGACCGGGTGGCGGAGTTCGGCGGATCCTGGACCTTCCTGATCGCCTTCGGCCTGTTCCTCGTGACCTGGACGTTGCTCAATCTGGTTCTGAGACGGGATGCGTTCGACCCCTATCCCTTCATCTTCCTGAACCTGATGCTGTCGATGATCGCGGCGGCCCAGGCGCCGATCATCATGATGAGCCAGAACCGTCAGGCCTCGAAGGACCGGCTGGACGCCGGCAACGATTACCAGGTCAATCTGAAGGCCGAGATCGAGATCATGGCCCTGCTGGACAAGGTGGAACACCTGACGGCGCGCCAGCAGGAACAGACCGAAATGATCGAGCGGTTGCTGGCCGAGAAGGGGCGTTAGTGCGTCAGCTCGCGCTCAACGCCGCGCAGGCGACCCGATCGCCGGCGCCGCCGATGGGCTGGCTGGCGTGGTCGTCCGGATTGGCGTGGATGATGATCGCCGATCCGTCGGCGTCCCACAGCCATTGTCCCGGACCTTCCGACGAAATCCGCGCGCGGGTGGTGAACAGTTCGGCGTTCACCTTGCCGTCGGCGCCGGCATAGACGTTCGGCAGGTCGCCGTCATCGGGACCGGCGGCGTTCAGCAGGCCGTGCGGCGCCTTGGGCTCGCCGTGGTTGATATGGGCGCCGGACGAGGTGAAGGGCGCGGCGCATTGGCCGGTCGCATGGATATGGATGCCGTGCCAGCCGGGCGTCAGGCCCGAGGCCTCGACCTTGATCACCAGGCCGGTCGGTCCCTGGCGCAGATCGACGCGTCCGATATTGGCCCCCTGGGCGTTGATCAGAACGGCCTGTCCGGTCGCGCCGACGGGCGCGCGTTCGGCCTGCATCTGGGCCGCGTCGGCGGTTGAAGCGCAGGCCCCGGCGAGGGCCAGCGGGGCGGCGAGAGCGAGGGCGGCGGCGAGAGGCGTGAAGCGCATGTGGAACGTCCTTTCAGAGACGGGCTTTCACGGCGACGTCGCTTTGCCACCGAGGCCCTGGAATGCTAGAAATCGTCACAGCGGATCACGTTCCGATTCCGGCCGCATAAAGCCACGCTTCCTTGACCGACGACAGCTACGAAAACGCCGCAACTCCGATCGTTCCGGGAGGCGGCGGCTCCGACATTTCCACGATCACGATCGAGGACGAACTGAAGCGTTCGTACCTCGACTACGCCATGAGCGTGATCGTCTCGCGCGCGCTTCCCGACGCCCGTGACGGCCTCAAGCCGGTTCACCGTCGCATCCTGTATTCGATGCACGACCTGAACATGACGCCCGAGCGCAGCTATTCGAAATGCGCCCGCGTGGTCGGCGACGTGCTGGGCCGGTTCCACCCCCACGGCGACGCCTCGGTCTATATGGCCCTGGTGCGGATGGCTCAGCCCTTCTCGATGGGTCTGATGCTGGTCGACGGCCAAGGGAACTTCGGCTCGGTCGACGGCGATATGCCCGCCTCGATGCGTTACACCGAGGCCAAGATGGCCCCGGCCGCCGTCGCCCTGATGGCCGACATCGACAAGGACACCGTCGATTTCCAGCCCAACTACGACGAGAAGGAGCTGGAGCCGGTCGTCCTGCCCAGCCGGATTCCGAACTTGCTGGTCAATGGCGCGGGCGGCATCGCCGTCGGCATGGCGACCAATATCCCGCCGCATAATCTGGGCGAGGTCGTGGATGCGGCCCTGGCCCTGCTGGACGACCCCAACGTCACCGACGACGCCCTGCTGGATATCGTGCCCGGTCCCGACTTCCCGACCGGCGGCGAGATCATGGGCCGAACCGCGCCGCGCAACGCCCTGCGCGACGGTCGCGGCTCGGTGGTCGTGCGCGGCCGCGCCTCGGTGGAAGAGATCCGCAAGGATCGCGAAGCCATCGTCGTCACCGAACTGCCCTATCAGGTCAACAAGCAGACCCTGATCGAGCGCATCGCCGAAATGGTGCGCGAGAAGCGTCTGGAAGGCATTTCCGACGTCCGCGACGAATCCGACCGTCAGGGCATGCGGATCGTCATCGAGCTGAAGCGCGACGCCTCGGGCGATGTGATCCTGAACCAGCTGTGGCGCTACACCGCCATGCAAAGCTCGTTCGGCGTCAACATGCTGGCGCTGAACCACGGCCGGCCCGAACAGATGGGCCTGCGCGACCTGCTGCAGATCTTCCTCGACTTCCGCGAGGAAGTCGTCGTCCGCCGCGTCAAGTTCGAGCTGAACAAGGCTCGCGACCGCGGCCACGTCCTGGTCGGTCTGGCCGTCGCCGTCGCCAATATCGACGAGGTCATCCACATCATCCGTTCCTCGGCCGATCCGACCGAGGCGCGCGAACGGCTGCAGGCCAAGCCCTGGCCCGTCGGCGACATGATGGCCCTGGTCGAACTGATCGCCGACCCCCGCAGCGTCGTCATCAACGGCGACAGCCTGCAACTGACCGACGAACAGGCCCGCGCCATCCTGGCCCTGACGCTGTCGCGCCTGACCGGTCTGGGCCGTGACGACATCTTCGGCGAGGCGAACGGCCTAGCCGACACCATCCAGGGCCACCTGACCATCCTGTCGGACCGCAAGAACGTCCTGGCCATCATTCGCGACGACCTGATCGACGTGAAGGACAAGTTCGCCGTGCCGCGTCGCACCCTGATCGGGGAAGGCGACGGCGAGATGGAGGACGAGGACCTGATCCCGCGCGAGGACATGGTCGTCACCGTCACCCACGGCGGCTACGTCAAGCGCGTCGCCCTGAACGCCTATCGGACCCAGCATCGCGGCGGCAAGGGCAAGTCCGGCATGACGATGAAGGACGAGGACGCCATCACCGGCGTGTTCAGCGCCTCGACCCACACCCCGGTCCTGTTCTTCGCCACCAACGGCAAGGCCTACAAGCTGAAGACCTGGCGTCTGCCGCTGGGCAATCCGCAGTCGCGCGGCAAGGCCTTCGTCAACCTGCTGCCCATCGAGCCGGGCGACAGCATCATGAACGTCCTGCCCCTGCCCGAGGACGAGACGACCTGGGGCGACTACGACATCATGTTCGCCACCAGCTCGGGCGACGTGCGCCGCAACAAGCTGTCGGACTTCGCCACCGTCAACCGCGCCGGCAAGATCGCCATGAAGCTGGAAGGCGACGACCGCATGGTCGGCGTCGGCCTGTGCACCGCCGACGACGACGTGCTGCTGACCACGGCCCTGGGCCGGGCGATCCGGTTCAAGGCCGACGACGTGCGCGTGTTCAAGGGCCGGGATTCGACCGGCGTCCGGGGCGTGCGCCTGCAGGACGGCGACGAGGTCATCTCCATGGCCATCCTGGGCCGCGTCGATGCGACGCCGGAAGAACGCTCGGCCTACGTCAAGCACGCCAACGCCATGCGCAAGGCGCTGGCCGGCGCGGAGGCGGAAGAGGATGTCCCGGCTCCGGCCGAGGCTGAAGACGAGGTCGCTGACGCGGCTCTGACCGTCGAACGGATCGCCGAACTGGGCGCCGCCGAACAGTTCATCCTGACGGTCACCGAGACCGGCTTCGGCAAGCGGTCCTCGGCCTATGAATATCGCCGCACCGGTCGCGGCGGTCAGGGTCTGACGGCCCATGGCCTGGGCGGTCGCGCCGGCACGCGCCTGGCGGCGGCCTTCCCGGTCGAGGAGACGGACGACCTGCTGCTGGTCACCTCGGGCGGACAGATGATCCGCACGCGGATGGATCAGGTCCGCATCGTCGGCCGCTCCAGCCAGGGCGTCACCATCTTCCGCACCGGCAAGGACGAAAAGGTCGTCTCGGTCGAACGCCTGCCGGAAAGCGGCGGGACGGACGAGGCGGACGTCGCGAGTGAAGAGGGTGGCGAGGACTAAGTTCACACCCTCTCCCGCCGGGAGAGGGCTTGAGCGCCCGAGAGCATAGCGATCGGTCTTGCGCGAAAGGGTGAGGGGAACGGTGGTGCGAACTGGCCCACCAGCGGACCCCTCATCCGGCCCTTCGGGCCACCTTCTCCCCACGGGAGAAGGAAAGGAGGAGAGGGGAGCGGCCATGACGTCTGACATCCTGATCGACGGCCTTCCCGCCAGCCCTGACGACCTGGCCCACCAGGCCCTGGTCAACTACGGCGCCTACACCTCCTTCCGCGTCGAGCACGGCGCGGTCCGCGGCCTGGATCTACACCTCACCCGCCTTGACCAGGCCGCCGTCGAACTGTTCGGCGAAAGCCCCGGCGAGGCTGAGTTCCGACGTCTGTTGGCGCGCGCTGTTGAGGGACGTGACAAGGCCTGGATGCGCGTCAGCCTGTTCTCGCCCGAGATCGGTCATCGAAATCCGTCCTTCGTCGGCCGCCCCAAGGTGATGACCGTTGTCTCGCCGCCCCCGCCGCCCCTGGCGACCCAAATGCGGGTGACGGCTGTGCCTCATGGCCGCGAGACGCCCCACCTGAAACACGTCGCCACCTTCGGTCAGACGCGCGTGCGCCGGGCCGTGCGGGCGGCGGGCTTCGACGACGCCCTGTTCGTCGATGACCAAGGCCATGTGTCCGAGGGCGTGACCTGGAACATCGGCTTCATCCAGGGGGATCGCATCGTCTGGCCCCAGGCGCCGATGCTGGCGGGCGTGACCCAGGTCCTGATCGAGCGCGGCTTGGCTGGACTGGGCCTATCGTCGCAGACCCGCCCGGTGCATGTGTCCGAACTGGCGGGGTTCGATGGCGCATTCCTGTGCAACAGCGCCACCCCCGCCTGTCCCATCACGGCAGTTGACGACACGGTTTTCGCCGTCGATCCGACCCTGCTGACGGCGATCGAAACCGCCTGGGCCGCCAATGACCCGCTGCCCTTGGCGGTCCAGCTCTCCTAATTCTGCAAGAAAAGCCTAATGAATTCAGCGTCGCCGTCAGCGAGCTCAGCAATCGGCGCGCCTGGGTTTACGGCGGGCGTAAAATCGCGCGATGACCGATGTGACGCCAAAACCCGCCCCGCCGTCCACCCGCCTGCTTTGGCGCTTTTGGCGCCTTGTCACCCTGTTTTTGCGACACGCCTCCACGCCAACGGCCTGCTAGGCCGAACCTTTCGCACCTGCTAAGTCACGCCGAACAGCAGGCGACAGGCTGGGGAGACACGCCATGCGCATCGGACTCTATCCGGGCACCTTCGATCCAGTGACCAACGGTCACACCGACATCATCAAACGGGCGTTGAAGCTGGTGGACCGGGTGGTCATCGGCGTGGCTCAGAACGACGACAAGGGGCCGTTGTTCACCACGGCCGAGCGGGTCGAGATGCTCCAGGCCGAGGTGGCGAACCTGGGCGGCGACATCGTGGTCCAGCCCTTCTCGACCCTGCTGATGCATTTCGCGGAAGAGCTGAACGCCAATGTCATCATTCGCGGTTTGCGCGCGGTCGCCGACTTCGAATACGAGTTCCAGATGACGGCCATGAATCAGCGCCTCAATCAGGACATCGAGACGGTATTCCTGATGGCCGATCCCCGGCATCAGGCCATCGCCTCGCGGCTGGTCAAGGAAATCGCCCGTCTGGACGGCGCGATCGACAGTTTCGTCAGCCCCGCCATCGCCGCGCGCGTGCGGGACAAGGTCAAGAACAGAGGATGAGTTCGTCAATGCGTCTTGGTGTGATCGCGGCGGCCGCCGCCGCTCTTCTGGCGTCGGTTGCGACCCAGGCTCCGGCCGTGGCCCAAGCCCAGGTTCAGGCTCCCGCTGCGGACTGGCGCACCGTCGCGCCCGAGAACCTGCTGGTCATCGACACCCCCAAGGGCCGGATCCTGGTCGAGCTGACGCCGGTCGCCGCCCCCGCCCACGCCGAACGCATCCGCACCCTGGCCAACCAGGGCTTCTATGACGGGCTGAAGTTCCACCGCGTCATCCCCGACTTCATGGCCCAGACCGGCGACCCCCAGGGCACGGGCGAGGGCGGCAGCGAACTGCCCGATCTGAAGGCCGAGTTCAGCTTCCGCCGCGGGCGTGACGCCGGCTTCGTCGCCGTGCCGAACGCGGGACAGGGCGTGCGCGGCCTGGTCGGCGTCCTGCCGGTCGAGACCCAGCCCGACGCCCAGATGATGATCACCGCCGACTTCAAGGTCGAGGCTCACGGCCTGTTCTGCCCCGGCGTCCTGGGCATGGCCCGCGCCGGCGCGCCCGACAGCGCCAACAGCCAGTTCTTCCTGATGATGGGCGACCGGGACCAGTTGAACGGCGTCTACACCGCCTTCGGCCGCGTGGTTTCGGGCCTGGACGTGGTGAACAAGCTGAATAAAGGCTCCGACGCCGAAGACGGCAAGGTCGCCAACCCCGACGTCATGACGCGGGTCCGCATGGCCTCGGCCCTGCCGGAGGGCGAACGGCCCACCGTCCGTGTGCTGAATCCGGCCAGCGCCGCCTTCGCCGAACGGATCGCGGCGGCCCGCACGGCGCGCGGCGGCAGCTTCAATATCTGCGACGTTCAACCGGTGGCCGAGGTCGTCGGCGGCTGATCGCCAAAATACAGAGGAGGGCCGGGCGATGACCATTCGAAACACGCTGATGGCGGCGGGCCTTGCGGCGCTGCTGGCCAGTCCGGCTCTGGCGCAGCAGGCGGCCGTGCCGCCGCCCCCGCCCGCGCCAACCGAATGGCGCGCCGTCGCGCCCGACAATCTGCTGGTCATCGACACGACCAAGGGCCGGATTCTGGTCGAACTGGCGCCCGAGATCGCTCCGGCCCATGTCGAGCGGATCAAGCTGCTGGCGTCGCGCGGCTTCTACGACAATCTGGCCTGGCACCGGGTCATCGACTGGTTCATGGCCCAGACCGGCGACCCCCTGGGCACCGGCGACGGCCAGAGCTGGTATCCTGACCTGAAGGCCGAGTTCACCTTCCGACGCGGACCGGACATGGCCTTCACCCCCGCCGCCGCGCCGGCCGGGGCCCTGATCGGCTTCTACCATTCCCTCCCGGTCCAGACCCAGCCCGACGCCCTGATGGCGGGCACGGCCGACCGCAAGGTGCATGGCTGGGGTCTCTATTGCCCGGGCGTCGCCGGCATGGCCCGCGACGAGGGCAATGACACCGCCAACAGCCAGTTCTTCCTGATGCGTCAGGCCTATCCGGCTCTGGACAAGCGCTACACCGTCTGGGGCCGCGTCGTCGTCGGGCTTGAGGTCGTGCGCGCCTTGAAAGCCAGCCCCAATCCGGACGGCGTCGTCACCGATCCCGACCGGATGACCCGCGTCCGCCTGGCGTCTGACCTGCCGTCGGCCGAGCGCCCGGCGGTGCAGATGCTGAACACCACCTCGCCGACCTTCCGCGCCCTGGTCGATCAGGCGCGTCAGGCCAAGGGGGCGGATTTCTCGGTCTGCGACATCGACGTGCCGGTGCGGCTGGCGGCGGCGAGCTGACGCTCAGGTCGCCACAGGTCCCCGGCCTCGGCCCCGCCGACGCCTGCGCCGCTTGGGCGGCTTCTTGTCTTCGCGCATCTGCTGCAGCAACAGGCCTTCACGCAGACCGCGGTCGGCGACCCGCACCCGTTCCGACGGCCAGGCGCGCTGTATGGCCTCCAGAATGGCGGCGCCGGCCAGGACCAGATCGGCGCGATCGGGTCCAATACAGGCCTCCTTGGCCCGTCCGTCCGGGCCCAGGGCCTTCAGCCGTTCGGCCGCCGCCTCGCACTCGCTCCGCGTCATCCACAGCCCATCGACCCGGTCGCGATTGTAGCGCGGCAGGTTCAGGTGAATGCCCGCCAGGCTGGTGATCGCGCCCGAGGTGCCGACCAGATGGGCGCGGTCCGCCAGGAACAGCTCCATCATGGCCGCATCCTCGATCCCGCCCGCCGCAATGGCCGCGCCCATGTCGTTCACCATGGCCTCGTACCAGTCCTCGCCCGCGCCTTGCGGCTCCGGGTGGCGCTCGGCCAGGGTGACCACGCCCAGGGGCGCGGACATCCAGGCGGTGGTCTTCCAGTCGGCGTCTTCCCGCTTCAGCCAGGACAGTTCGGTCGAACCGCCGCCGACATCGATGATCAGCACGGCCTCGGCCTTGGGATCGATCAGGTTCAGACAGCCCTCGACCGCCAGTCGCGCCTCTTCGGCCGGATCGATGATCCGCAGCCGCAAGCCGGTGCCCTTGCGCACACGATCGATGAACTCGGCGCCGTTCTCGGCGGCGCGGCAGGCCTGGGTGGCGACCGCGCTCAGCCGAACCGACTCCACGCCCTTCCTGACGATCCGGTCGGCGCACAGGGCCAGGGCGTCATAGGCCCGGTCCATCGCCCGCGGGTCCAGCCGTCCCGTGCGGGACAGGCCTTCGCCCAGCCGCACGATCCGGCTGAAGCTGTCGACCACCCGAAAGCCGTCGCGCGACGGCCGCGCGATCAGCAGCCGGCAATTATTGGTCCCCAGATCGAGCGCGCCATACAGGGGCGCGTCCCGACCCGACGCATCCCGCTCGCGGGAAGGCTGGGACCGCTCGTCGCGCCGTCGGGGCGCGCCGTGGGTCTCCGGCATGGGCCGTCATTCCGATGTGGGCGGTCCAAAGCGGCGCCCGTCCCGATCAGCCTAGCCCGCGAAGATCGTCCGCGCCAAGCCATTCTGTCAGGAAGATGAACGGACCTGTGGGCGTCCCGGTCATCCGCACCAGCGTAACAAGACCTCATGACCCAGGTTCACACGGCCCGTTTCGCCATCGGCCAGATCGTTCGTCACCGCGACAACGCCTTTCGCGGCGTGGTGATGGACGTCGATCACGGCTACGCCGGCCCCGCCGTCGAAACCGGCGCTGTGGCGGCGGACCAGCCCTTCTACCGCGTCTTCGCCCTGGGCGAGGACGGCGGCTTCGTCGCCTATGCGGCGGAGGGGGTGCTGGAAGACGGCCAGTCCGTCCTGCTGCCCGATGACGCCCAGCGCTGGTTCACCACCGACGCCGAAGGCCATCACGCCCCCCTGCATGAAGGCATTCACTGAGGAAGACTTGGAAGGGGCGCCCGCCGGGCGTTAGGATGGGGCAAAGAGGAGCGTCCATGTCCGACTTCGAACACGTCTTCGAACAACCGCCCGAGGGCGCGGCCGCCGACTGGACCATTCCCCAGAACTGGGCCGCCTATACCGAGGTCGAACACCAGACCTGGGATACGCTGTACGCCCGCCAGATGAAGATCCTGCCCGGCCGGGCCTGTGACGCCTTCCTGAACGGGTTGAGGGCGCTGGACCTGAATGCAGGCGGCATTCCCGATTTCGAGATCATCAATCCCAAGCTCCAGGCCCTGACCGGCTGGACAGTGGTCTGCGTGCCCGGTCTGGTGCCCGACGAGGTCTTCTTCGATCACCTGGCCAATCGCCGCTTCGTCTCGGGCCAGTTCATCCGCAAACCGGACCAACTGGATTACCTCCAGGAACCCGACATCTTCCACGATGTCTTCGGCCATGTGCCCATGCTGACCGACCCCGATTTCGCCGCCTATATGGAGGCCTACGGCAAGGGCGGACAGCGCGCCGCCGGTCTGGGCATGCTGCCGAACCTGGCCCGGCTCTACTGGTACACGGTCGAGTTCGGCCTGATGCAGGAGGCCGGAGCCTTGCGCATCTACGGCGCCGGCATCGTCTCGTCGGCGACCGAAAGCGTCTTTGCGCTGGAAGATCCGTCGCCGAACCGGCTGGGTTTCGATCTGGAGCGGGTGATGCGGACCCTGTACCGGATCGACGACTTCCAGCAGGTCTATTTCGTCATCGACAGCCTGGAAGCGCTGAAGGACGAGACGCTGAAGGACTTCGGCCCCGTCTATGACGCCTTGAAGGGCCAGGTAGACCTGCCGATTGAGACCGTCCTGCCCAGCGATCAGGTCTTCACGCGTGGGACTCAGGCCTATGCGTCCAAGGGCGGGCGGTTCGCGGCCTAGGGCCGCTGGAACGGATAGAAGCCGCCGCCCAAATCCAGAATCGCCGTCAGTTCATCCAGCGCGCTCCGGCTCTCGTCCAGCAGGGCCGGATCGGCGAGGTCAGCGGGGCGCAATTCGTCGCGGTACCAGCGCTCGCCCCATGTCTTGAGCCGAGCGTGCAGCGCGTCCGTCAGGCGCATGGCCGGGTTGGTCGCGGCCAGCTCGGCCTCGGTCAGCACGACCCGCAGGCGCAGGCAGGCCGGCCCCCCGCCGTTGCGCATCGACTGGCGCACATCGACGTACCGGACCTGGCCGATGGGACCGTTGGAGGCGGCCAGGGATTGCGCCACCGCATGGCTGCGCGGGTTCTCGCGGGTCTCGGTCGGACAGATCAGGGTCAGGCGGTCCTCGCCCGGAATCTGGATCAGCATCGAGTTGAACAGGTAGCTGCTGATGGCGTCGGCCAGGGGCAGGTCGGCGGACGACACCTCGACGAAGATCGGGTCGAACAGGCCTTCGGCCGCGCGACGGATGGCCGCCTGGGTTCCGGCCGTGTCCTCGAAGGCGAGGTCGTGGAAGAACAGGGTGTCCCGCGCCCCGACGCAGACCACGTCATTGTGGAAGGTGCCGCCGGCGATGGCGGCCTTTGACTGCTGGGCCAGGACGACGCCGCTGGCGCCGTGGCGACGACCGACGGCCTGCGACGCCTCGCGCGTCTGGCGGGCGGGGTAGGGGCCGTCCCAGGGCTCGAACGCCTCTCGACCCCAGACCAGAAGATTGACGCCCGCCGCGCCGTGTTCCGCGCACAGGCGGACGTGATTGGCGGCGCCCTCGTCGGCCAGATGGGCGACGGAGGGCAGAGCGTCATGGACGGCGAACCGGTCGCCATCGGGGAAGAGGGCGTCCAGCGCCCGTTTTGTCTGCTGGTGTTCCAGTGACCGGTGCAGGTTGGTGACCAGGTTAGCCGGGGTGAAGTGCACCCGGCCGTCGGCGGCGTCGGCGCTGGGCGTCACGGTCGCGGCGTTGGCGGCCCACATGGGCGAGGCGGAACAGGCGGCGGCGGCGAAGGATGGCGCGTCCTTCCAGGCCCGCTCCAACACCTGAGCGTCCGAGCCGGTGAAGCCCAGGGTCCGCAGGAAGGGAATGTTCGGCCGCTCATGCGGCGGCAAGACGAACTGGGGCAGGCCCAGGTCCGCCAGGGTCTTCATCTTGTCGAGCCCCTGCAGCACCGCCGCGCGCGGGTTCGACGCCTCGCCCTTGTTCAGGCTGGAGGCGAGATTGCCCGGCGACAGGCCCGCGTAGGAGTGGGTCGGTCCGATCAGGCCGTCGGCGTTGGCTTCGATGGCGTGGGTCATTCGGCCCTCTCCCCTTGCGGGAGAGGGAGGTCGCGCACGACGGCGCAAGCCGTCGTCCTGGCGCGAGCGGGTGAGGGGTCACGCAGGCGGTCGGCAGGGAGAAACCCCTCATCCGACCCGCTGCGCGGGCCACCTTCTCCCGCAAGGGGAGAAGGACTCACGACCGTAACCCCTTGATCTCGCCCTCGATGTTCGCGACCGCGTCCGCCTCGAAGCTGGCCACCGGATAGGCGCAGTAGTCGGCGGCGTAATAGGCCGACGGCCGATGGTTTCCGCTGGCACCCAGGCCGCCGAACGGCATGTCGCCGGCCGCGCCGGTGGTCGGACGGTTGAAGTTGACCACGCCGGCCCGGATGCGGCGAATGAAATGGTCCCAGTTTTTCGGATCGTCGCTGACCAGGCCCGCCGACAGACCGTAGCGGGTCGCATTGGCCGCCTGGATCGCGGCGTCGAACGTCGGGACGCGGATCACCGACAGGAAGGGGGCGAACATCTCCTCGTCGGGAACGTCGATCCCGGTCACGTCGATGATGGCCGGTTTGACGAAGGCGCCGGGCAGGTTGGCGACAGGACCCGAGGCGCGGATGACCTTGGCTCCGGCGTCGATCCGTTCCTGCAGCGATTTCAATGCCGCTTCGGCGGCCCGGGCTGAGATCAGCGGTCCGGCGTAGGGTTCGGGATTACTGTCCCAAGGCCCGAACACTAGCCGATCGGACAGGGCGGCGATGGCTTCGATGATGGCGTCGCCCTGCGCGCCCTCCGGCACGATCAGGCGTCGGGCGCACGAACAGCGCTGGCCCGTGGTGATGAAGGCGGACTGGACCGCGATGCCGGCCACCGCCTCAGCGTCTGCCGCATCCCAGACGACCAGCGGATTGTTGCCGCCCAGCTCCAGCGCCAGGATGACGTGCGGATCGTCGGCGAACTTGCGCCGGAAATGGGCGCCGGCCGCGCCCGAGCCGGTGAACATCAGGGCGTCGATCCCGGCGTCGAGCAGGGCCGCGCCGGTCTCGCGTCCGCCCTGGACGACATTGACCACGCCGGTCGGCAGGTCGGCGGCGGCGAAGGCCTCGGCCATCACCTGGCCGACCAGGGGCGTCTCTTCCGACGGCTTGAAGACGACGGTGTCGCCAGCCAGCAGGGCCGGGACGATGTGGCCGTTGGGCAGATGGCCGGGGAAGTTGAACGGGCCCAGCACCGCCGCCACGCCGTGCGGGCGGTGACGCAGGGTGGCCCGGCCGAAGGCGGTGTCGCTGGTCCGTTCGCCGGTGCGTTCGTCATAGGCGCGGATCGAGATGTCGACCTTGCCGATCATGGCGGCGGCCTCGGTCTTCGTCTCCCACAGGGGCTTGCCGGTCTCGCGGGCGATGGCCTCGGCGATCTGGGGCGCGCGGTCCTTCAGCACGGCCTGATAGCGTTTGACGGCGTCGATGCGGTCGGCGCGTGGGGCGTCGGCCCAGGCGGGGAAGGCGGCGCGGGCGGCGTCCACGGCGGCCTGGACCTGAACCGGACTGGCGGCCTCGCCTTCCCAGTTCACGGCTTCGGTGGCGGGGTCGATGGAGTTGAAAATGGTCATGGCTCTATTCCAGTCCGCTCATCACGATTTCACCCGCACGCTGGCGCCGGCGCCCACCTTCAGGGCCGCAGCGGTCTCGGCGCCGATGCGAACCGTGTCGCCGTCGATGTCCGCCTTGGCGCGGACGGCGCGGAAGGCGGCGATGCTGTCGGTCGAGATCAGGGCCGGCAGTTCGGCCTCGACCCGGTCGGCGATCTCGACCGTCAGGCGGCGCGCGTCGCGCACGGTGCGAATATTGTCGCGCCCGCACGACACGGTCGGACCGGCGTCGAAGATGTCCACCAGACCGTTGGGCCGGAAGCCTTCGCTTTCCAGCAGGGCCATGGCCGGCACGCCCTGGGGGTGGACCTTGCCGATCACGGCGCGCGCCGGCTCGGGCAGCAACTCGGTATAGATCGGGTGGCGCGGGGCCAGGTCCAGGATGAACTGCTTGTCGGTCGATCCGCTCATCCGGTCGGCGTGATCAAACTCCATCGGGAAGAACTTGTGCGCCACATGGTCCCAGAACGGGCAGGCCCCGTCGGGCGAGAAGACGCCGCGCAGTTCGGCCAGCACATTTTCGGCGAACAGTTCAGGCTGGGCGCCGATCAGCATATAGCGCGACTGGCTGAGCAGACGGCCCGCGCCGCCCTTCCTCCGATCGGCCTTGAGGAACAGCGACCCGACCTCGGTCCAGCCGGTGCATTCATTGACCAGCACCAGGGTCTGGTGATCCAGCTTGACCCCGAGGGACGGCGACGAGGCCGTGTTGTTGACGATGCGGAACGAGAAGAAGGGCCGTTTCAGCCCCACGGTCGCCTTGACCGATCCGACCCCGTCGATGTCGCCGGTGTCGCCGTCTTCCAGCATCAGGGTGTACCAGGCCTCCTGGTGCGTCACCTCGCCCCGGAAACTGGCCTGGCTCAGCTCCAGCCTTTCCGCCAGGGCGTCGGGATCTTCCGGCAGGCTGGTGAAGCCGGGGCCGGACAGGATGGCCAGCTCCAGCAGATAGTCGAGATCGGCGGGGCCGGCGGGACGGACGACGAGCATTCAGAGGGTTTCCATCCGCAGGGATTTCAGTTTGGCCGCGTCGATCTCGCCCGAGGCGATCTTGCACAGGATCAGCGCGCTCAACTGGGCGCGTTCGACGAAGCTGTCGGGCCAGGCGAACTCCTGGTCCGAATGGATGTCGCCGCCGCGGACGCCCAGGGTGTCAATATTGGGCAGGCCGGCGGCGTGGAGGTTGTTGCCTTCGCAGACGCCGCCCGAAGGCTTCCAGGCGATGGGCTGGCCCAGCAGGGCGCCGGCTTCCTTCACCGCCTCGAACAGGGCGGTCTGGGCCGCGTCCATCGGTTTGGGCGGACGGGTGAAGCCGCCGTGCAGGTCCAGGGTCAGACCCTCGAACGGCGGCGTGGCGGCGATGGCGCGGACCGAGGCGTCGATCCAGTCGGCGGCGGCCTTGTCCGGCACACGAACGTTGAACCGCACCACGGCGTTGTCGGCGACGACGTTCAGGGCCCCGCCGCCCGAAATCTTGGCCACATTGACGGTGACGCCCTCGTGCTGGCCGTTCAGCCCGTGCAGGGCGGCGGCGATCATGGCCGCTCCCGCTATGGCGTTGCGGCCCTCTTCGAAGGCGCGGCCGGCATGGGCGGCCTTGCCCGTCACGATCAGATGATAGTTGCCGCTGCCCTTGCGCGCACCGGCCAGGGTGCCGTCCGCCAGGGCCGGTTCATAGGTGAGGCCCACATGGCCGCGCGCGCCCAGTTCGGCCAGCAGCGGGGCCGAGGCGGGCGAGCCGATCTCCTCGTCGGGGCTCAGCAGCACGGTCCAGCCGACGCCGTGCTTTTCGGGGTGGGTCTCGAAGGCGTCCAGCGCGGCCAGCAGCACGCTGATCCCGCCCTTCATGTCGGCGACGCCGGGGCCGTTCAGGGCGCCGTCCGCGCGGGTCGTGACGGTCTGGAAGCGGCTGTCGGCAGGGAAGACGGTGTCGTAGTGGCCGGTCAGGACGACCTGGATCGGCGCCTCGGGACGGGCGGTGATCTTCAGCGCGTCGGCGTGAGCCTCGGTCCGCACCGAGCCGTCGTCGGCGACGGTGGTGGAGCCCTGGGTGGCGATCCGTTCGACGACGGCGCCGGGCAGGGCCCTGGCTACGGCCTCCAGCGCGTCCAGCACGGCGTTCAAACCGGCGGCGTTGCGGCTGCCGGAGTTGATGTTCGCCCAGTCGATGGTGCGGCCGATAATCGCCTCGCGTCGCGCGGCGACGTGGTCGAGGACGGCCTGGTCCGTGGTCAGAATCCGCATCGGCCGGACCCTAGCCGTCGCGGGGCCAAAGGTGAAGGTCGCGTGGGGCACGTCGGGCGGCTGAGGCTTAGTTCCGGTTCGGGCGGCGGTCGGTGCGCTGGCCGGCTTCGCGGCTTTCGCGGCGCCAGCGGATCGACAGGCTGGTGTCGCCCTGACCGCCGAACTGCGAACTGATGGCCAGGTTGCGGCGCGGCTGCCATTCGACCTTGACCGCCGCTCCGCCTTCGCCGCCGCCGATGACCTCCAGATAGACGTTGTCGGTGATGTAGCGACCGCCGGCGACCGTCACGGCCGAGGCCTGGCCGCCGAAGGACAGACGGTCAAGCCCGGCCAGTTCGCGCAGGTTCCCGATCACGTCGAAGCCGCCGCCGCCCGCCAGGGCCGCGACCCCGGCGGCCAGTTGCGCCGCCTCGAACGGCGACAGTTGCGAGGCCGAACGGCCGAACAGCACCTGCGACAGGATTTCGTCCTGGGGCAGGGCGGGGGTGGACGTCAGGGCGATCTTCGGCTGGTCGGCCGTGCCGGTCACGGCGATGGAGGCGGTCAGGGCCGTATCCTCGCGCGTCGCCGACAGGTTCAGGCGGATCTGCTTCGGATCGGTCGACAGGGTCACGCGGCCGGTGTCGTTGAAGATGAACCGCTTGCCCGCGAACTCGTAATCGCCGCGAACCACATTGGCCGTGCCGGTCAGTTGCGGCTGGGCGATGGTGCCGCGCACCCGGGCGTTGACGTCGAGCACGACGTTCAGGCCGCGGCCGCTGACCCGCACCTTGCCGCCGGTCGAGCGCAGGGCGATGTCCATGCCGATCTGCGGCCCGCGTTGACGGGCCTCGGTCTCGACCGGATCGCCGCCGGGGCGATTGATCTCGACCACGTCCATCGAGACGATGCCGGTGGCGCCGGGCACTTCCGGCTCGATCCGGGCCTCGTCGATATTCATCTGGCCCGACAGCTGGATGTTGCCGTCCTGACCGCGAACAATGGTGATCGGACCTGAAGCGCGGGCCTCGCCGATATCGTTGTCGATGACCCGGAACCGCGTGAGGTTCAACTGCGCCGTCGAGCCCGAGCCTTCGCGCAGCCCGATCCGGCCCTGGCCGGCGACCGTGCCGCCGGCGGTGTCATTGGCGGTGAAGGTCTCGATCAGGGCCGTGGTGTCGTCGAAGCTTGTCCTCAAGGTCAGGTCGCCCAGGACCAGGCCGACCGCCTTCTCGCGATAGGAGCCCTGGGTCAGGTCGAACCGGCCGTTCAGGCGCGGCGCGGCCAGGGTGCCGCCGAGGGTCGCCTGGCCCGCCACCTGGCCCGCCAGACTGCGGTCGCCGCCCAGGAACAGGTCCCAGATCGGCTGGATCTGGCCGTTGATCGAAACATTGCCGGACATGGGCCGCTGGCGGGCGATGGCCAGACGCAGCGGGGCGGCCGAGGCCTCGACCGGCAGGACGACATCGGCCGCCGCCTGGACCGCGCCCTCGTCGGACGCCGTCGCCTTGATCGTCAGGCTGTTGTTGATCAGGGTCGCGTCCAGCCGGCCGTCGACCGAAAGCCCGCTAGGGGCGTCGATGCTGCGGACATCCGCCAGGGTGACGTTGGCCGCCCCGGACAGGTCGTCGCCCGCGCCGCGCAGGGCGACCCGCCCGGTGGCGCGGCCGCGGAGATTGGGCGACAGGGTCTGCAGGTCCACGCTGGTCAGGTCGGCCTGGATGATCGCCGTGCGCGCGTCCTGACGCAGATCGGCCAGCAGCACGCCGCTGCCGACGCCCAGGTCCAGATGGGCTGTCCGGCTCTGGCCGTTCAGGGTGATCATGGCGGCGCTGCGGGTGGTGAAGGCCACCTCGCGCACCCGGCCGCCGCCGCGCAGGGTCAGGGTCTGGGCGGCCCCGCGCCGCGAATAGACGCCTGTGCCGTTGAACTGGGCCGGGACGCCGCCGCCGACGTCCAGCGCCAGGGTGAAGGGCAGGTTGTCCAGCGTGCCGCGGCCGTCCAGGTCGATGGTGCGGATGTTCCAGCTCTGGCCGGCCAGGCGGATGTTGCGGCCGTTGACGTCCAGAATGGCGCTTTCGGATCCGCCGCCTTCGGTCAGACGAATGCGGCCGTTGGCCTCGCCCGACGCCAGGAAGGCGCCGGTGCGGGCGGTGAAGGTCAGGTCCGCGCTGGAGGGGACGTTGTTGGACAGGGCGATCGCCCCCTGGGCGGTCACTCCGCCGGCGTTGACGTCCAGATCGCTCAGCCGGATCCGCCGCCCGCCCAGGAAGAAGTTCCCGGACGCCCGGGCCGGGCCGTAGTTCGAACCGCTGGTCACGGTGATCCGGCCGTCCGACGCATCCGCGCCCTTGCGGAAACTCAGGATCAGGTCGGCCTGGGTCAGGGTCAGGGCGCCGGCCGTGACCGTGTCGAATCCGGCGGTCAGATCGACGCGCGGCTGGGACAATGTGCCGGTCAGGGCGCCGCGCCCGTTCATGTCGCCGCCGATCTCGACCGGCCCCACGGCGAAGGGGCCGCGCGCGTTCCAGTCCAGCGCCAGCCGCAGCCGGCCGTCGGTCTCGATCAGGCCCTTGGCCCCGGCGCGGCCCGCCGCTCCGGTCAGTTCGCCGCGATCCACCTCGATCCGGTTCCCATTCAGCTTGCCGGTCAGTTGCAGGCGGGGCGTGCGGCCCAGCAGCCGGTTCAGCTCGTCCATCCCGACCGTCAGATTGCGGCCCCGGCCGTCGAAGGTCAGCACCCAGGGCGCGCCGGTCTTGGCCGACGAGGCGCGGACCGGACCGCCAAAGGCGCCCTTGGCGTCGGGCAGGATGCGCGAGGCGTCGGTCAGTTGCGCATCGCCGCGGAAGCCCATGCCGCCCAGCAGATTGCGCGAGCCCGAGCCCTTCAGCGTCAGCCCCTGGCCTTGAAGATCAAGTTTTTCCAGCAACAGGGCGCCGTCCTTCATCCGGGCGGCCTCCATCTGCACGCGCGGCGTCGCGCCCAGCAGGCCGCCGATCAGCCCCTCGGATGAACCTCCGACGGCGCGGATGTCCCCGTCCAGATCGATCCGGCCGTCCTTGACCTGGACGTTCAGCGGACCGGCCAGGCGGGTGGCGCGATAGCTGGCCAGATTGGCGTTCAGCAGGCTGGCCTGACCTTCCAGGGTCCAGGTCTCGGCGTCGCCCTTGAACAGTCCGGAATAGGCGGCCGGCCCGCCGACGTCGGACCCGACCAGACGGCTCAGCGAGACGGTCTGGAGATCCAGCCTGATTCCATCAGGCGAACTGCGATCCGACATGCGGATCAGACCGCGGGCCTCGGACGCGACATTGTCCGACATCAGTTTCCAGCCCACGCCCTGGAACGCCTTGTCCTTGGCTGGCACCATGGCGAAGCCGAACCGGGCGGTGCGGCCCACGCGCTGAACAAAGGGTTCGAACAGGTCCGATCCGCTGAAGTCGAAGAAGCCCGAGACGCGCGATCCGTCTTCGCCGAACCGGCCATCGACGGTCAGGGGCGTGAACTGTCCGGTCTGGACCTTGGCGTGGACCATGTCGGCGTTCACCAAGGCCACGGCCGAGAAGGGCAGGTCGGGCGAATAGCCCAGGGATCCGGCCAGCGGCCCGCCCTGAGCCTCATTGGCGCGCAGATTGACGCGGGTCTCTTCCAGCTTGCCGCCGAAGGTCGCCGCCAGCCGCAGATAGTCGCCGGGACGGTTCAGGCTGTCGGCGTTGACGGTCGCGGTCTTGGCCCCGCGTCGCGGCAGGGCGACGTCGCCCGTCAGGTTCCAGCGGCCGTATTCCTTGGAGAAGCCTTCCAGCAGTTCGACCTTGGCGGAGAAGCGGTCGATATCGACGTCGATGGGTTGGGGGCCGCCGGGTTCGCCGCTGGGAGCGTCCAGAACCGGCCGACGAACCAGCTGGATCACCTCGGCGCTGATGTCGGTGGCGTGGAACCGACGGGTGATCAACGGCCAGTAGGACCAGTCGACCCGGACATTGCGGGCGTCCAGCCAGACGCCGTCCCGGTCCGTCACCGTGACCCGGTCCAGGGTGAAGTCGTCGAACAGGTCGCCCTTCAGCCCATAGACGTTGATCCGGCCATAGCGGCTGATCTTCTGACCCTGGACGAAGCCGGTCACCAGGTCGCGCCCGCCGTCCGAGACGATGTACATCCGCCCGCCGATCAGGGCGATGACCAGCAGCACCAGCAGGCCGCCGACCACGCCGCCGACGACCAGGGCCAACAGCTGCAGCAGGCTGCGCTTCTTGCGAACCTCGGCCGCGGATTCTTCCGGCGGTGCGGCGTCTGGCGTGTTTTCGGGCGGGGCTTCGGTCAAAACGCCTGCCCGATGCTGATGTAGATCTGGAAGGCGGAA
Source organism: Brevundimonas sp. GW821-FHT10A07 (assembly GCF_059415785.1). Classification (NCBI taxonomy): domain Bacteria; kingdom Pseudomonadati; phylum Pseudomonadota; class Alphaproteobacteria; order Caulobacterales; family Caulobacteraceae; genus Brevundimonas; species Brevundimonas sp. GW821-FHT10A07. Next base: position 7,126 of record NZ_JBWKNX010000008.1, on the reverse strand, counting down.
TCGCCCTCGCGCTTGTCCAGCGGCACGGCGATGTCGGCACGGATGGGACCGAACGGCAGCTTGTAGCGGACGCCCAGGCCCGCGCCGTACCGCATGTTGGTCAGGTTCGGCGTCTCCTGGAAGCCGACGGCGCCCGCATCGACGAAGGCCACGGCCTGGAAGCTCTGACCGATGTCACGGCGCACCTCCAGCGAGGTCTCGAACAGCGACAGGCCGCCGCGCGGGGTCAGGTCGGGCAGTTTGGGATTGACGCTCTGATAGGAGTAGCCGCGCACCGACCCGCCGCCGCCCGAGTAGAACAGACGGTCCGACGGCACGCTCAGCTCGCCGCCGCCGATGATCGAACCGATGCGGAGACGGCCGGCCAGAACCGTGCGCGCCCCGTCCTGGAGCGGCAGATAGGCCGTGGCCTGGGTTTCGCCGCGCAGGAACAGGATCGTGTCCTGGCCGGTGACGGCGGTCGGCTGGACCGAGGCGGTCACGCGCCAGCCCTGGGTCGGATTCAACGGGTCGTTGGAGTTGTCGATATAGGCGCTGGTCCGCCCGGTGATGATGGCCAGATCGCGATCGAAGCTGACCGCACGGGGCGGGATGGAGGTGTAGTCGTACCGGATCTCGTTGTACCGGCCAGCGTCCAGCCCGACCCCATAGTTGAAGTAGGAGGTCTTGCCGATCCGCTGCTGCAGTTCGGCGGCCAGCACCAGGGCGGTGCGGTCGTAGGCGTCGGTGTCTTCCTTGACCACGCCGGCGCTCAGCTTCAGCGTCCGGCCCGGCTTGCGCCAGTGGGGCAGGGACAGGTCGGCGCCGATCCGGCTGTCGATATCGGCCAGCCGGGTTTCCAGCCGAAGGGTGTCGGCGCGGCCGAAACGGTTGTAGCGGGTCCAGATCAGATCGACCCCCGCGCCCTCGGCCGTGGACCAGGTGGCGCCGGCCTCCAGCACGCGGCGCGGCCGGTCCTGCAGATTGACGATGATGGGGCGATGCCCGTCGGCGTTGGTCTGGTCGACGGGCGCCAGGGCGACGCCGACCCCGTCATACACCCCGGTGTCCAGCAGCCGGCGTTCCAGTTCGGCCACCTGGTCGGGGTCATAGCGATCGCCCTCGGTCCAGGGGGCCAGGCCCGCGACCCAGGCCGGGTTGGTGCGACCGGTCCGGGGCATGACCACGCCGTCCAGCAGGACGAGTCGGCCTGAGTCGATGCGGTATTCCGGGGCGACCGTGAAGGCGGCGTGATCAACCACGACGCGGCGCGGATCGGCCTTGGCGTCGGCGTAGCCGTCGCGAACTAGGGTGGCGACCGCCCGGCCTTCGCCGGAGATGACGTCCACCGCCCGTCCGGGGGCTCCCGCCTTCAGGCCTATGGCCTCCAGGGCGTCGGCGGCGCTTTCGGCGTCGGGCGCGGGATCGGTCCAGGTGATTGTGGGCTGGGTCAGCAGGAACCGGCGGCCAGGCTGGACGTCCACGATGGCCGACGGCCGATCCTCGCCCTCGACCACGTCTTCCAGGACGGGCTGGTAATAGGCCTCGGAACGCAGCAGGGCCTCGGCCGCCGACAGGGCGCCCTGGGCGCGGCGGCGGGCTTCGAAACGGCTTTCCGGGGCCCCGTCCACCTCGCCGACCGCGCGTTCCAGCATGCGGCGCAGTTCGGCGTCCATGTCGCCGCGGATCTGGGCGCGAGGATCGGCTGAGGCGGCCTGGGCGGAAAGGCTGCAGGTCGCCAGGGCAGCGAGAAACAGGGTGGGCCGGAACGTCAAACTCTAGCTTTCGTCAAGGGCGCGGACTCCAAGTCGGCGTCTCGGTACGCCCTTGCATCCTGATGTGGCGGCGAAGCGGCGCGCCTCAGTAGAACAGGGTTTCGCTTTCCGGCTGAACCGACTGTTCGGACGTCCGCTCTTCCGGCGGAAGGGGGGCTGGCGCGGGCGCCGGCGCCGGATCGGTCACTTCAGGTGCGACGACCGGCTCGGCCGAATCCTCGGCGGCGGGAGCCTGTTCTTCGACAGGAGGGGCGTCGGCGTAGTCGTCCTGCGACCTCGATTGGTAGTCGTCGCAGCCCGCAAGCACCAGCGCGCCCAGCGCCGTCGCGGTCAGAACGAAGATCGAGCGTCTCATCAGAAATAGTTCCCCGGATATCGTCCGTTGCAACGCCCTCGGCGCCGCCTCGTTCCCATAGCGCGGAAAACTTCAGGGGTCATCCCGCCTCTTGCTCCAGGCCGCCTCACCCAGGGCGGTCAGGGGCGGGACGGTCGGCGTTGGCGGTTCGGCGCCGTCGAAGCGGGGCGCAGGGCCGGGCAGGCCGTTCCGGAAGGTCGCCCGGTCGCGATTGTGCGGATGATCCGGCGCCTCCGCCAGGCTGAGGACGGGTGTCACGCAGGCCTCGGTCCCGGCGAAATGCGTCGTCCAGTCGTCCCGGTCCCGCGCCGCGAACAGGCCGGCGAACCGGTCGTGCAGGGCGGCCCAGCCGGTCCTGTCATGCTGAGGCGCTTCGGACGGATTGATCCCAAGGCCCGCCAGCAGCGCGGCGTAGAAGCGCGGCTCCAGCGCCGCGACCGCGACGAAGCCGCCGTCCCGACAGGCGTAGCAGCGATAGAAGGGCGCGCCTCCGTCCAGCAGGTTGGCTCCGCGGCGCTCGCTCCACAGCCCCTGGCCGCGCAGGGCCTGGAACAGGCCGCCCAACAGGGCCGCGCCGTCGGTCATGGCGGCGTCCACGATCCGGCCCCGTCCCGTGGTCCTGGCCTCCAGCAGGGCCGCCAGCACCCCTGTCGTCAGCATCATGGCCCCGCCGCCGTAATCGCCGACCAGGTTCAGCGGCGGGGGCGGCGGGCGGTCCGCCTCGCCCATGGCGTGCAGCACCCCCGACAGGCCGATATAGTTCAGGTCGTGCCCCACGGCGTCGGCCAGCGGCCCGGTCTGGCCCCAGCCTGTCACCCGACCGAAGACCAGGGTCGGGTTGCGGGCGTGCAGAACCTCGGGACCATAGCCCAGCCGCTCCATGACGCCGGGCCGAAATCCCTCGATCACCGCGTCTGCGCCATCGACCAGGCGCAGGATTCGCTCGCGGTCGCTGTCGGACTTCAGGTCGACGGGCACGGCGGACCGCCCCCGATGCAGCAGGGCCCCGCCCACCTCGGCGAAAACGGGGGCGCCCGCCGAGGCCGCGCGGGTCAGACGCAGCACCTCGGCCCCCATGTCGGCCAGCATCAGGCCGGCGAAAGTCACCGGCCCCAGGCCGTCGAACTCCAGGATGCGCAGTCCGTTCAGCGGTTTCATACGCATTGAGTAGCAGACCCGGTCTTGACCGGAAGAGCGGATTGCAACAGAAGGCGCCCTTCGACGGTTCGGGCCAGTCCTGAACGTCGCACGGTGCGTCCTTAGCTCAGTTGGTTAGAGCATCTGACTTTTAATCAGAGGGTCCTCGGTTCGAGCCCGAGAGGACGTACCATTTCTCCCTTTTGCGGAGCCCCCCCGATGAGCCAGCCCGTCTTCTTCGCGGTCGAGACCGGCGGGACCAAGATCGTATGGCGCATCGTCGATGCGGCGGGCGTCGTGCTGGACGAGGGTCGGTTTGCGACCGGGCGGCCTGAGGCGGCGGTCGAGGCGCTTGTCGCCGCGGCGGCCGAACGGCCGGTCGCCGGGCTGGGCGTCGCCAGCTTCGGGCCTCTGGTGGTCGATCCGGCTTCGCCCCAGCGCGGGCTGATGCTGGCCACGCCCAAGCCGGGCTGGACCGGGTTCAATCTGGCCAGGATCCTGGCCGACCGTCTGGACGCCCCCTTCGCCGTGGACACCGACGTCAACGCCGCCGCCGTGGCCGAGGCCCGACTGGGCGCGGGCCGTGGGGCGCGGGCCGTGGCCTATGTCACCGTGGGCACGGGGATCGGCGGCGGCCTGTGCGCGGACGGCCGGACGCTGAAGGGCGCGCTGCATCCGGAGATCGGTCATCTGTTCGTGCGCCGGGCCGAGGGCGACGTCCAGCCCAGCGCCTGCCCCTTCCATGCCGATTGCGTCGAGGGGCTGGCGGCGGGGCCGGCGGTGCAGACGCGGCTGGCGGGGCGACGCCTGGAAGACGCGGATGCGGTGCGGGCGGCGGTCGCCGATTATCTGGGGCAACTGGTCGCCGGCCTGGTGTTCGCCTGGGCGCCGGATCGGATCGTGTTCGGCGGCGGCGTCATGTCCACGCCGGGCCTGATCGCCGAGGTCGAGGCGGCGGCGCGACGCCGGGTCAACGGCTATGGATCGGCGGTGGTGATGGGCGAGGGCGGCTATCTGGTGGCGGCCGAGCGTGAGCACGCCGGGCTGGATGGGGCGATGCTGATGGCGCGGGATCTGGCCGCCTGATCGCGGATAGACGCCGCCGAAGGGCGTGGGGGTTTTGATCGCGACGGCCGGGCGTGATCTAAGAGCCGGATGAAGCCAATCCTCCCTCTGGCCCTCGCGGCCGTCCTGCTCGCCGGTTGCAACGCCGGGCGTTCGGCCATGAGCGGCGCGGAACAGGTCGGGGCGGGGTTGGGCGACGCCGTCACCGCCCCGCTGGACGATTTCAACCTGCGGCGTCAGCTGATTCCGACGGTTCTGCTGCAGGCCGAGGCCAATCCCTATGACCTGCGTAATCTGAACCAGTGCTCGACCATCGGCGCCGAGGTGGCGCGGCTGGACGAGGCCCTGGGGCCGGATACGGACGAACCGCCGCGCCAGGACGGCTCGTACCGCAGCGAACAGGCGGCCGATGCGGCGGCCAAGGCGGCGCTGGACGCCATCCGCGGGACGACGACCGATTTCATTCCCGGACGAAGCTGGATCCGCCGCCTGAGCGGCGCCGATCAGCATAGCCGCCATGTCCAGTCGGCCATCCAGTCGGGGCGGATGCGGCGCGCCTTTCTGAAGGGGATGGGGATGCAGCGGAATTGCGCCCCGCCGGCGGCGCCGAGTTGGTTCCGGCCGAAGCGGTAGGGGCGGCTTGGCCGTTCGACCCACGACCGACAGGATCTAACGTCTGCCGGCAGGCCGGCGCTTGTCGGTGCGATCGCCTCTGATCTGTACCGCGCCGTCCTTGGCGAAGGCCTCGAAGGACGATTTGTCGATGTTGCGGAACTCGCCGGTCCGGTCCCAGTCCCAGTCGAACGAGATCCGTTCGCCCTTGTGCGCGAACTTGCCGGACCAGTGGGCGAAGAAGGAATATTTGTCGCCGCCGATGATGATGACGTGGCGGTGCAGGGCCGTCTCGTTCCCCGCGTCGCGGGGCGTCTCTTCCAGATAGGTGTTGTAGGCGTGGAAGCCTGACTTCTCGACGCGCATCAAATGGTTCCGGGGGTCAGTTCGACACATGCCGCGCATGGAAGTCGCGGCGGAACTGTTCGAATCGGCCTTCCGAAATTGCGGCGCGCATGGCGGCGGTCAGGGCCTGGTAGAAGGCGATATTGTGCCAGCTGAGCAGGACCTTGCCGAGGATTTCGTCGGCGCGGATCAGGTGGTGCAGATAGGCCTTCGAATACTGCGATGACGGGCCGTCGATGGTGGGATCGAGCGGATCCTGGTCCTCGGCGAAGCGGGCGTTCTTCAGGTTCAGGGGGCCGTCCCAGGTCCAGGCCTGGCCGTGGCGGCCGGCGCGGGTGGGCAAGACGCAGTCGAACATATCGACGCCGCGATACACCGCCTCGACCAGGTCGATCGGCTTGCCCACCCCCATCAGATAGCGGGGACGGTCGGCGGGCAGCATCTCGGGGGCGTAGTCCAGCACCTCGCACATGGCCTGGTGGCCTTCGCCCACGGCCAGACCGCCGATGGCGTAGCCGTCGAAGCCGATCTCGCGCAGCTGGTCCGACGACTGGCGACGAAGGTCCTCGAAGGTCGAGCCCTGCTGGATGCCGAACAGGGCCTGGTTTTCCCGCTCGCCGAACCGGGCCTTGGAGCGGGCGCCCCAGCGGATCGACAGTTCCATGGCCTTGCGGGCCGCGTCCTTCTCGGCCGGATACGCCACGCACTGGTCCAGTTGCATCGAGATGTCGGCGCCGATCCGGTCGGCCTGGATCTCGATCGAGCGTTCGGGCGTCAGAACGTGTTTGGAGCCGTCGATGTGGGAGGAGAAGGTCACGGCCTCTTCCTTCACCTTTGAAATCCCGGCCAGGGACATGACCTGGAAGCCGCCGCTGTCGGTCAGGATCGGCTTGTCCCAGCCCATGAATTTGTGCAGCCCGCCCAGACGCTCCATCCGCTCGGGGCCGGGGCGCAGCATCAGGTGATAGGTGTTGCCCAGGATGATGTCGGCACCGGTCGCCTTGACCTGGTCCACCGTCATCGCCTTGACCGTCGCGGCCGTGCCGACCGGCATGAAGGCGGGGGTGCGGATGTCGCCGCGCGCGGTCTTCAGCACGCCGGTGCGGGCGCGGCCCTCTTTGGCGGAAATCTCGAAGGGGAAGGGCATCAGGCGATCAGTCGTTCAAGCTGTTCGACCCGCGCCAGATCCTTGGGGCGGCCGAACAGGCGATAAAGGGCGATATGGTCCCGGATGTCGGGCACGAACAGCGGGACGTCGTCGATGAAGACGGCATGGCGCGAGGTAAAGGCGACCGGCCGCCATTCGGCGCCGTCGCGGGTCTCCAGATCGGCCATGACCTCGACCAGGATCGGCTGGTCCGGGGCGCGGCCGAAGACGGCCGAGCGGAACAGACCTTCGCCCGGGTCGGGCACGACCTGGCCGCCCAGCGCCGCCAGCAGGGCGCGGGCGTCGCGCGGAGCGCACAGGACGTCGATGTCGGGCACATGCAGGTCGGTCAGGCCGTACAGGGCCATGGCCGCCCCGCCGAAGATCCACCAGGGCTCGCGCAGATCGCGCGCGGCCTCGCCAACGGCGATCAGGCCGTCCTGGAGATCCTGCGGAAGGTCGCTTTGGAAGTCGTCGAGGGACAAGGGGGGCTCGTTTTCGTCAGCAGGCGGCATTTAAGGGGTTGGGCGGCGGAAGGCTACAGACATGCGGCGTCATCTTCGCGCTTTCGCTGCGAAGTTTATGGAGGGCTGGGCGGGGCGCCGGGCCTTCGCCCGGAGTTTTGTGTTTTGGTTACCGTTTCGACGAAGGTTTGACGCCCCGCGCGAATGGTTGGCCTGCAAGCTCGGGGCGCCGAGCGGTGGCGGTCTT
>NZ_JBWKNX010000007.1:0-183003 GCF_059415785.1 Brevundimonas sp. GW821-FHT10A07 | reverse complement strand
CCCCCCCCCCCCCCCCCCCCCCCCCCCCCCCCCCCCCCCCCCCCCCCCCCCCCCCCCCCCCCCCCCCCCCCCCCCCCGCCCGCGCACCGCCGCCCGATGTTCCACATCCCGCACGCCCTTACCCCCTCCACCACCCTTCGGGCGGTCCCCCTCCCCCAGAGGGGGAGGATTTTTGAGGAGAGGATCCCATGATCGACCCCGCTGCCATCGATTTCGAAAAAGGGAACGGCCTGGTTCCCGTCGTGGTGCAGGACGCCGCCACGCTTCAGGTTCTGACCCTGGCCTATATGGACCGCGCCGCCCTGGACGAGACCCTCCAGTCCGGCGAGGCCACCTTCTTCTCGCGTTCGCGCGGCGGACGCTGGCGCAAGGGCGAGACCTCGGGCGACCGGCTGCACGTCGTCGGCGTCACGGCCGACTGCGACAGCGACGCCCTGGTCCTGTCGGTCAACCCGGTCGGCGACGCCTGCCACCTGCACCGCACCAGCTGTTTCGGCGCGGCCGACGCGCCGGGTCTGGGCCGCATCGCCCGGCTGGAACAGACCATCGCCGAACGCGCCGCCGCAGATCCGTCCGAAAGCTGGACCGCAAAACTGATGGCCCAGGGCGTCAAACGTATCGCCCAGAAGGTCGGCGAGGAGGGCGTGGAGACCGCCTTGGCCGGCGTCGCCGGCCCGGACGAGGAACTCGCCAGCGAGGCTGGGGATTTGATCTATCACCTCTTGGTGCTTCTCCACGCCCGTAACATGGTGTTTCAGGACGTGCTGGACGTGTTGGCCTCGCGTGCGGAAGCGGGCAAAGCCCCCGGCTAAGGCCCACCAAGACGAGGCCGAACCCTAAGGACGTGCATTCCCGCCCCGGGGATGATCGAGGAAATTGCGATGGCGGCTCTCATTCTGTTCGGCGGCGGCGGCGATCTGGCGATGCGCATGCTGCTGCCTTCGCTCTATTTCCTGGAGCATGACGGCCTCCTGCCCGAGGATCTGAAGATCATCGGCGCGGCCCGCTCCGAGGAGACCCCCGACGAATATGTGGCCAAGGTCCATGACGCCGTGAAGGCCAAGGCCGAGGCGGACAGGGCCTGGGACGACCACTCCTGGGCCAAGATGAAGGCCCGGCTCGACTATCTGGCCGTGGACGCCACCGATCCCGCCAGTCTGAAGGGCCTGAAGGACCGCGTCGGCGACGGCGAGGTCACCTCCTTCCTGGCCGTCTCGCCCTCGCTGTACGGCCGCATCGTCACGGCGATGAAGACGGCGGGCCTGGCCGAACGCAACTGCCGCATCGTGCTGGAGAAGCCGGTCGGCCGCGACCTCAAGTCCTTCCGCGAGATCGACGACGCCGTGTCCCACGCCTTCAGCGAGGACCAGGTGTTCCGCATCGACCACTATCTGGGCAAGGAGACGGTCCAGAACCTGACGGCGCTGCGCTTCGGCAACACCATCTTCGAGCCGCTGTGGAACAATCTGACGATCGACCACGTCCAGATCACAATCGGCGAGACGGTGGGCGTCGGCGACCGCTGGCCCTATTACGACGAGTACGGAGCATTGCGCGACATGCTCCAGAACCACATGCTCCAGCTGCTGTGCCTGGTGGCCATGGAGCCGCCGTCGGACCTGGATCCGGAATCGCTGCGCAACGAAAAGGTCAAGGTGCTGCGGTCCTTGCGGCCCATCACCCCCGAAGAAGCCGAACGCGTCAGCGTGCGCGGCCAGTATGTGGCGGGCGTGTCCGAGGGCAAGCCGGTCAAGGGCTATGACGAGGAGCGCGGCGCGGATTCCGACACCGAGACCTTCGTCGCCATCCGCGCCGACATCGACAACTGGCGCTGGGCCGGCGTGCCCTTCTTCATGCGGACCGGCAAGCGTCTGCCCGAGAAGCGCACCGAGATCGTCATCCAGTTCAAGCCCGTTCCCCACTCGATCTTCGACAATGAAGAAGGCGAGGCGCCGGCCAACCGCATGATCATCGAGCTGCAGCCCGAGGAAGACATCTCGCTGACGGTGATGAACAAGCGCCCCGGTCTGGACAAGCGGATGCAGCTCCAACCCATCACCATGAGCCTGTCCTGGGGCGTGGACGGCAAGAGCGCCGCCCCGCCGCGCCGCCGCATCGCCTATGAACGTCTGCTGCTGGACGCCATGGCCGGCGACTCCACCCTGTTCGTCCGCCGCGACGAAGCCGAGCAGGCCTGGAAATGGGTCGACGAGGTCGCCGAGGCCTGGGCCGAGTCCGGCCAGAAGCCCGACGAATATGTCGCCGGCACCTGGGGCCCCGACAGCGCCGACATGCTGATGATGCGCACCGGCCGCGACTGGAACACCACCGATGTGTGAGTTTTTGGCACCGTCATCCTCGGGCTTGACCCGAGGACCGGACGTTCCGCGCGCTGGTGCGATGACGCGAGACATCTTCCTCGCCGCCGCCTCCGATCCTCGGGTCAAGCCCGAGGATGACGGAAGGGAGGACCACTAGAATGACCCATCCCATCGAAACCTTCCCCACCGTCGACGCCTGGGCCGAGGCCATCGCCGCCCGCCTGTCCGAGACCCTGGCCGCCGCCGTCCGCGACAAGGGCGCCGCTGTCTTCGCCGGCCCCGGCGGCACGACCCCCGCCCCCGTCTATCGCCGCCTCGCCGCGACCGATCTGGACTGGGCCAGGATCGCCGTCACCCTGGTGGACGAACGCTACGTCCCCGAGACCTCGCCTGAGTCCAACGCCCGGCTGATCCGCGACGTCCTGCTGCAGGACAAGGCCGCCGCCGGCCGCTTCATCCCCCTCTATACGCCCGAGGTCACCGTGGACCGCGCCGCCATCGTCGCGGCCCACGCCCTGGCCGATGCGGGCGGGCGTTTCGACGCGGTCCTTCTCGGCATGGGGGAGGATGGCCATATCTGCTCCATGTTCCCCAACAGCCCCACCCTGAAGACCCTGCTGACCCCGACGCTGAAACCGACCGTCCTGGGCGTGCCCCACGGCCGCGACGGCGCGGCGCCGACGATCGAGCGCCTGTCGATCAACCTGCCCTATCTGATGTCCGCCGGCCGGGTGATCCTGGGCCTGAAGGGCGACGCCAAGCGCCGCGTCTTCGAGCAGGAGGCCCAGGGCGATCCCAGGATCCAGCCCATCGCCGCCCTGATCGCCGCCGGCGTTTCCCTTGAAGTTCTGTACACGGAAGCCAGCTGACATGACCCTGCACCCCACGGTGGCCGCGGTCACCGCCCGGATCGTCGAGAAAAGCCGCGCGACCCGCGCCGACTACATCCGTCGCATGGACGCCGCCCGCGACAGCGGGACCGGCCGCGCCAAACTGTCCTGCGCCAACTGGGCCCACGCCTTCGCCGGCCAGACCATCGCCGACAAGCTGACCGCCATGGACGGGTCCAAGCCCAACCTGGGCATCGTCACCGCCTATAACGACATGCTGTCGGCCCACCAGCCGTTCGAACGCTTCCCCGGCGTAGTCCGCGAAGCGGTGCGTCAGGTCGGCGCCACGGCCCAGGTCGCCGGCGGCACCCCCGCCATGTGCGATGGCGTCACCCAGGGCCGCCCGGGCATGGAGCTGTCGCTGTTCAGCCGCGACGTCATCGCCATGTCCACCGGCGTAGCCCTGACGCACGACGCCTTCGACGCCGCCCTGATGCTGGGCGTCTGCGACAAGATCGTGCCCGGCCTGTTCATGGGGGCCCTGGCCTTCGGCCACCTGCCGGTCGTCTTCGCCCCCGCCGGCCCGATGCCGTCGGGCATCCCGAACGCGGAGAAAGCCCGCGTCCGCGCCGAGTACGCCCAGAACAAGGTGGATCGCCAGACCCTGCTGGAAAGCGAGATCGGCTCCTATCACTCGCCCGGCACCTGCACCTTCTACGGCACGGCCAACTCCAACCAGATGATGATGGAGCTGGCGGGCCTGCACATGCCCTCGACCGCCTTCGTCCATCCGGACACCGGCCTGCGCGACGCCCTGACCGCCGCCTCCGCCCAGCGCGCCGTCGAACTGGCCCGCAGCGGCGAGAGCCGCATGGCCGACGTCATCGACGAGAGGTCCATCGTCAACGCCATCGTCGCCCTTCTGGCCACCGGCGGCTCGACCAACCACGCCATCCACCTAGTCGCCATGGCCCGGGCGGCGGGCGTGCTGATCGACTGGACCGACATGGACGAGCTGTCGTCCGTCACCCCCCTGCTGGCGCGGGTCTATCCCAACGGCTCGGCCGATGTGAACGCCTTCCAGGCCGCCGGCGGCGTCGCCTTCGTCGCCCGCGAACTGGCCCAGGCCGGCCATATCCATTCGGACGTGACCACCATCATGGGCAAGGGGATCGAGCCCTATTTCCAGGAGCCGTCGATGGTCGACGGCCAGCTGGTCTGGCGCGACGGGGTCAAGGAAAGCCTGGATCTCGACATCCTGCGCCCCGCCTCCAACCCCTTCGACAAGGAGGGCGGTCTGCGCCTGGTCAAGGGCGATCTGGGTCGCGCGGTCATCAAGGTCTCGGCGGTCAAGCCCGAGAACCGCATCGTCGAGGCCCCCGCCGCCGTCTTCGAGACCCAGGAGGACGCGCTCCAGGCCTTCAAGGACGGCAAGCTGTTCCGCGACGTGGTCGTGGTCCTGCGCTTCCAGGGCCCCAAGGCCAACGGCATGCCCGAACTGCACAGCCTGTCGCCGGCCCTGTCGGTCATCCAGGACAAGGGGTTCAAGGTCGCCTTCGTCACCGACGGCCGCATGTCGGGCGCCAGCGGCAAGACCCCCGCCGCCATCCACGTCTCGCCCGAGGCCCTGGCCGGCGGCCCCCTGGCCCATGTGAAGGACGGGGATGTCATCCGTCTCGACGCCGAGGCCGGGGTTCTGACCACGGTGGGCGTCGGCGATCTGTCGGCCCGTCCCGCCGCCGCCCGCGCCGCCGCCAACGCGGCGGGCACGGCCTGGGGCTATGGCCGCGAGTTGTTCGCGGCCTTCCGCCACGTCGTCACCACGGCAGAAGAAGGCGCCACCGTCTGCTTCGCCTTCCCCAGCGGCGCCCAATCGCATACGGACACGCCGCCCGATCCCAACTTCGTCGACCGGACCGTGGACGCCTGATCCACCGAACCGACCGCAGGAAACGACCCCATGAATGACAAGACCCTCCTCGTCGGCGACGTCGGCGGCACCAACGCCCGTTTCGCCCTGGCCCGGATGGTGGACGGCAAGCCCGTGCTGGACCACCATGAGAGCTTCCCGGCCGAGCGCTATCCCACCTTCCTGAAGGGCGTCGCCGCCTTCATCGACGGCTGCGAGATCAAGCCGACCGGCGGCGTCATCGCCGTGGCCGGCCCCGTCACCGACGGCGCCATCGACCTGACCAACTCGCCCTGGCAGGTGTCCGAGAGCGAGCTTCAGACCCTGGGCCTGAAGCCGGTCAAGCTGATCAACGATTTCGAGGCCCTGGCCTGGGGCGCCCCCGTGGTGCCCGAGGACCAGCTGGAAAGCCTGGGCGGCCCCGTCGACGGCGACCCCCACTGCACCGTCGCGGTGCTCGGCCCCGGCACCGGCTTCGGCGTCTCCGCCCTGGTGCGCGACGCCCATGGCAAGGAGATGGCCATGCCGTCGGAAGGCGGCCACGCCTGTTTCCCCCCCGGCGATCCGGTCGAGGACGAGATCCTGCGCATCCTGCGCCGCCGCTATGACCGCGTCTCCATCGAACGTCTGATCTGCGGCCCCGGCCTGCTGAACATGCACCGCGCCCTGGCCGAGATCGACGGCCGCGAGACCCATATCGAGGATCCGGCCCAGATCACCGAGACGGCCATGAAGGACCCCAACAGCCCCTGCGGCGCCACCCTGGCCCGTTTCTGCGCCATCCTGGGCGCGGTCGCCGGCGACATCGCCCTGACCACGGGCGCGCGCGGCGGCGTCTATATCGCCGGCGGCATCGTCCCGCGCATCCTGCCCTTCATCAAGGCCAGCCCCTTCCGCCAGCGGTTCGAGCGCAAGGGTCGGTTCAAGGACTATATGGCCGAGATTCCGACCAAGGTGATCATGCACAAACATGCGGCCCTGCTGGGCGCCGCCCGCGTCGCCTTCGCCGAAGCCGAGGGCTGAGGCCTCACGAAAAGCTCACGGCGGCGTGAACCCATCCGCCGCCGTGACGTTTCCACCGCTCCAAAAACGGAAGGAAACGCCATGAAGAAGTTCGCCATCGCCGCCGCCTCGCTGTTCGTGCTCTCGGGCGTCGCCGCCTGCGGTGAAAGCGCCGCCGACCGGGCCGCCGAAAGCCGCGCCGACGCCGTCGAGGCCACGGGCGAAGCCCGCGCCGACCAGCTGGAAGCCCAGGCCGACGCCGCCCCGACCGACGCCCAGGAAGACGCCCTGAACCGTCAGGCCGACCAGGTCGAGGAAAACGCCGACCGTCGCGCCGACCAGATCGAACAACAGGGCGGCGACGCCGACCGCGGCATGACCACCCACAACACACCGACCACCAACTAGGGTCGGCGCCTAGGCGATCCGTCTTCCCGCCCCGCCGTCCGTCATCCTCGGGCTTGACCCGAGGACCGGGCGCGGGGCGGTCTGTGCTTCGCGTGTTCGCACCAGCGGCGGATCATCTGATCCTCGGGTCAGGCCCGAGGATGACGGGAGGGCCACCACGGCACAAACGCACTCGTCCGCTTCACATAGTCCGCATATCCCGGCCGCGACTTGTTGATCGCCTTCTCGGTAATCCCGATCCCCGACCAGCGCGTCAGGGTGAAGGTCAGGAAGATCGGCCCCGCGATCGACCACAGGCCGACGCCCGTCTCCGCCGCGATCAGCCACAGCCCCCACCAGACGCAGGCGTCGCCGAAATAGTTCGGATGCCGGGTGTAGCGCCACAGGCCGCTGTCCAGCACCTTGCCCTTGTTGGCCGGATCGCGCTTGAACCCGGCCAGCTGGGCGTCGCCGACGCTCTCGAACACGATCCCGACCACCGCCAGCACCGCCCCGACCCCGGCTATAACGCCCAAGCCCGGCTGAGCCTCCACCTGACCCATCTGCACCGGCAACGACGTCAGCCAGGCCAGCACGGCCTGGGGCAAAAACACGAACAACAAGGCCGTCTTGGCGAACGACCAGCCCTTGTTGCGTTCCTGATCCTCGACGATCTGCACATACCGCCCATCCGCCCCGCTGGCCCGCCAGCGCCGGAACAGATGCCAGCCCAGCCGCAGCGCCCAGACCGCGCACAGCCCGACCAGCAGCGCCTTGCGCGCCGGATCGCCGTCGGCGCGCGGCAGGGTCGCCACCGCCAGCAACAACATGCCCAGCGGCCAGACCGCATCGATGAAACTGACGTCCTTCAGCTTCAGCGCGACCAGCCACAGGCCGAGCATCACGGCGACGATCAGGGCCAGGTTCAGTCCCAGCAGGAGGAGAATGTCGATCAGGGTCATGAGCCTGATACGGCGGCGGGGCGGATGTGGATCGCGCCGGCCAGAACACCTCTGAATACCCTCTTACACTCGCCTTGATAGGCACGAGCTGCATTTGCTGTACCTTGAAGCCTGCTTGAAGCCCGGGTGGAGACGTCGCGTGGAGATCAAGAGTTTCAAGAGCAAGGGCCTGAAGGCCCTGTACAAGGCTGAAAAGGGGGAGACCGTCAAAGGCGTTCCAGCCGACTTGACCAAGAAGCTCCAGGCTCAGCTGACCCTGCTTCAATCCGCCTCAAACATTCATCAGATCGTTTCGATGGGCATGTGGAAGGTTCACGAGCTCAAACCCAAGTCGTCGGGAAAGTGGTCGATGTGGGTGACGGGAAACTACCGCCTGACCTTTTGGTTGGACCCCGACACCAATGCGATCTCCGACGTGGATCTTGAGGACTATCATTAGCGGGGTCGGACGACCGATCCGCCCTCAGACTTGAGCATCCTCATCTTGACGGGGCCGCCCCTCAGATGTATCGCCTAACGATACAAACGTCACATATCTGGCGACGAGGCCCGCGTCGCAACAGGGAGGCAGCCCCATGACCAAGATGACCGCTCCCACACACCCGGGGGAGATCATTCGGGACCATATCCTTCCCGCCTTCGGCCTGACGATCGTGAGCGCGGCCGAGGCTCTGGGCGTCGCGCGTCCTGGCTTCAACACGATGTTGAACGGCAAGCGGGCGCTGACGCACGAAATGGCGCTCAAGATCGAAGCCCTGACCGGCGTGTCTGCTGAAATGCTGACCAAGGCTCAAAACGAATACGATCTCGCCGAAGCCCGCGCCCGTAAACGGGAGATCGTCGCAGGCATCAAAAAACTTCAGCCCATCGCGGCCTGAGACTCAGTCCGGCTCGACGACCGTCAGCTCCGGCCACCGCCCCCGCGCATTCTCGATGGTCTTGGCCCAGCCCCTGGCCAGCGGCCGGTTCGGGTTCGGCCGGACGACCATGGCGAACACATCCTCCAGACCGAACGGCGCCGCCACGGTGATCGTGTCGTCCGCCTCCAGCCTCACCCCGACGGCGAAGGTCGGGGCCACGAACCGGCCCAGGGTTTCGTCGGTCGAGTGCAACGGCGCATAGGGTTCGCCGAACCGGTTCTGGAACCACAGGTGGACCCGCGCCTGATTGCGGACCTCGACCTGGCTGCGGAACGGCTCGTCAAAGGCGGCGGCGACCTGTTGGATCACGACGTCCTCGGCCTCGTAGGACAGGTCCGAACCGTCGAAATAGGCCAGGTCATAGTCCTTGATCCCGTATCCCGCCGGCCGTCCCGTCCTGGCGTTCCACACCGCCTGATAGACGGCGCCCGACACCAGCCGCCAGTCGGGCAGGTCCAGCGCCCGGACCGTCCGCAGGACGTGCATCAGGCCGGGATCGGCGCGGACGATCTCGATTAGCTTCAGGCTCAGGGCGTCGCTCATTGCCTACCCTTAGCCTCCACGTCGAATCAACGGGAGACGTCGCCCGATTTCATCCCCAGCACTCTCCCTCCCCGTCATCCCAGGGCTTGTCCCTCGGATCCATACTCCCGGTATCGACGAGGCGCACCCCGCGGAAACACCGAGCGTATGGATCCTCGCCACAAGGGCGAGCATGACGATCTCAATGGAAGCCTGCCCTGCAACGGCCGACCATGCCCATCGTCGGCCGCCCACCGTGTCGCGACATGACACGGTGCCATTTTGCACTGCAAATTTTCGCTTTCACCACCGCCACTTACTCGAAATGGCACGAATGGCGCCCATTTCATTGCCACGCCCGCCGGCCGCCCCTTTCTTCATCCCGAGGGCTCGTCCTTGGGGTCCAGACTCTCGGCTCCGACGCCCTCGCACGCTACGAAACACCGGGCGTCCGGATCCTCGCTACGAGGGCGAGGATGACTAACCCAAACCTTGTTTGCAGTGGGGAACAGGGTGGAAAGAGAGCCTAGTCACGGCTAGGCTTCGCTCATGAACACAGCGCCCCGGTCCACTGACGAGAAACTGAGAGAACTCTCTCGGGCGCTGGACGGGCTCGAACGCGAGACCCACGTGGTAGAATCGCCAGAAGCGCCGAAGCCTCGTCCCCGGGCCGAACGCGGCTCAGGCAATATGTTCGCAGACAAGTTGAAGCTGTTCTTCGCCGCGCTCTATGCGGCGTTCGCCTTGCTGGCGCTTTACACCGGCGGCCCTCCTTCGAGTTGGTCGGAATTCTGCGCCGGATTCGTCGTCCCCGGTTTGGCCGCCACCTTCTTGTACTTCTTCTACAAGGGCGCGTGGTCTCGGGCGAAGAGATTCAAGAAGCCCTTCACGCCCTAGACCGCCTCAGCCCCGCACCGGCCAGCCGTGATCCAGCGGCCCGTGTCCGCCGCCCAGACCCGGCGCCCGCCGGATCGCCTCGCCGACATAGGCCCAGGCTTCCGCCACCGCGACCTCCAGCGGCCGGCCCAGGGCCAGGCCCGCCGCGCAGGCGCTGGCCAGAGTGCAGCCGGTGCCGTGGGTGTGGCGGGTGTCGATCCGTTCGGCCTCCAGCACCGTCTCCCCGTCGGTCGTCATCAACAGGTCGATCACCGTCGGCCCGTCCACATGACCGCCCTTCATCAGCACCGCCCGCGCGCCCATGGCCAGCAGGGCCTCGCCCGCCCGCCTCTGACCGTCGATGTCGCGCACCGCCAGCCCGGTCAGGGCCTCGGCCTCGGGCGCATTGGGGGTCAGAAGCGCCGCGCGCGGGATCATCAGCCGCTTCACCGCCTCCACCGCCGCGTCCGGCAGCAGCGGATGCCCGCCCTTGGCGACCATGACCGGATCGACCACCGCCGGGGCGTCAGCCTCGTCCAGCAGGGCCGCCACCGTCTCGACCACCTCGACCGAGCCGAGCATGCCGGTCTTGACCGCGTCGGCGCCGATATCCTCCAGCACCGCCCGCGCCTGGGCCGCGATCAGTTCCAGCGGCAGCGGATGGACGCCGTGAACCCCCAGGGTGTTCTGCACCGTGATCGCCGTGATCGCCGTGGCGGCGAACCCGCCCATCATCGTCACCGCCTTGATGTCGGCCTGAACGCCCGCGCCCCCGCCGCTGTCCGACCCCGCCAGGATCAGGACTCTGCCCCGATGAAGGCTCATGCGTGGGCTCCCGAGAACAGCTTCAGGCCCACGATCCCCGCCACGATCAGCAGAATGCACACCGCCCGCACCGCCGTCGCCGGCTCGCCATAGACGACGATCCCCACCAGGGCCGCGCCCACGGCGCCGATCCCGGTCCAGATCGCATAGGCCGTGCCGATCGGCAGCTTCTGCGTCGCCACCCACAGCAGGATCATGCTGGCGGCCAGCGCGACCAGCACGCCCAGCGACGTCAGCGGCCGTTGCAGGCTGACGTTCTTCAGGCCGGACGCCCACAGCACTTCCAGCAGACCGGCGACGACCAGCGTCGCCCACGGATTGATCGACATGACCCAGGACATGCCGCCCAGATGGCCCAGCCGGTCCGCCGGGGCAAGCGTCGGCTTACCCGCCCAGCGGCCCCTTGAAGATGAAGAAGGCCCCCAGGCCGATGAAGCCGAACCCGACCAGATGGTTCACCGTCAGCTTCTCGCCCAGGTACAGCACCGAGAATCCGGCGAAGACCAGCAGGGTGATCACCTCCTGCATCGTCTTCAGCTCCGCCGCCGAATAGACCTGATGCCCGATCCGGTTGGCCGGCACCGCCAGCCAGTATTCGAAGAAGGCGATCCCCCAGCTGGCCATGACCAGCAGCCACAGCGGCTTGTGGTCGAACTTCAGGTGTCCGTACCAGGCGAAGGTCATGAAGACGTTCGACAGGGCCAGCATGACGATGGGGGCGATATAGGGGCTCAGAGGCATGGGCTTTGATCAGGACGACGGTTCGCTTCGCCCCTACACCGGCCGCGACCTCGCGTCGCGGGTCTTCAGCCCGCCGCCGCCACCGCGGCCTGCAGCTTCAGCGCCTGGACCGTCTCGCGCACGTCATGGACCCGCACCATCCGCGCCCCGCGCCGCGCCCCCTCCAGCGCCAGGGCCAGCGAGCCGCCCAGCCGGTCGGTCGCCTCGACCGCCGTGGGATCGACCGCCTGGATCGTCCGCTTGCGGCTGGCCGCGTACAGCACCGGGACCCCCAGCGCGACCAGTTCGCCCAGCCGCGCCGTCAGCGCCATATTGTGCTCCAGCGTCTTGCCGAACCCGATGCCCGGATCCAGCCAGATATTCTCCCGCGCCACCCCCGCCGCCATCGCCGCCTCGGCTCGGTCGCGCAGATAGTCCCGCACCTCCGCCACGACATCGCCATAGCGGGGGTCGGCCTGCATGGTCCGGGGCTCCCCCTTCATGTGCATCAGCACCACCGCGCAGCCCAGCTCGGCCGCGACCGCCAGACTGTCGGGCGCCTGGCTCAGGGCCGTCACATCGTTCCACATCGTCGCCCCGGCCGCCACGGCGGCGCGGGCCACGGCGGGCTTCATCGTATCGACGCTGATCGGCCCGCCCCAGCGCGCGCGAACCGCAGCGATCACCGGCGCGACCCGCTCGATCTCCTCGGCCTCGCCCACCGGCTCCGCCCCCGGCCGGGTGCTCTCGCCCCCGATGTCGAGCACGTCCGCCCCCTGCTCGACCAGCCGCATCGCATGGTCCACCGCCGCCGCCGTCGAGGTCCACCGCCCGCCGTCCGAGAAACTGTCCGGCGTGACGTTCACGATCCCCATGACCTGCGACAAGACGGACATCGGCGAGGTTTGACTTTCACGCTTCATGAGATCAGCCTCTAGACGTGATCACCCCGCTCGTCAGCCAGGCTCGACGCCTTTCTTATGCAGGACGCCTCGTCGCAGGCGACTGACCCGGAACGGCCGCGCGCCTTTCGCCCCGTTCCGGGCGACGATCTGAAACCCGATTATCCTCAGCCTTCATGTGACGCGCGAACGCGCGCCTGCAGGCGTCTGCGATCAAAGAGCCGAACCATGACCCAATCCACCGCCCGAACCACGCATCCTTCGCGCCCCGACATCTTTCTCAGCGCCAGGGACCACCAGACCCTGTCGCGCCTGGTGGGCGACATGCCTGCTGAAGGCGTCGCCGGCCTGTTGCAGGAGGAGCTGGAACGCGCCGTCATCTGCGAGCCCGGCGATCGGCCCAAGGGGGCGGCGCCGCTTCACCGCTGGCTGCACTATGTCGATGGCCGCTCGCCCCAGCCGCGCCGCATCCAGATCGTCCTGCCGAACGAGGCGGACATCGACGCAGGCAAGGTGTCCGTCCTGTCCTACGTCGGCGCCGGCCTGATCGGCCTCGTGGAGGGCCACACCATCGCCTGGACCGATCCATCGGGCGCGGACCGCCGCCTGACCCCGGTCATGATCGAGGATCCGGAAACCCCCGGCGGCGACTAACGCCCAATCAGCCCGCCCAGCGCCTCCAGATAGCCGGCGAAGGCCTTGCGCCCCTCAGGCGTGATCGACACCCGCGTCAGCGGCTTGTTGTTCACGAAACTCTTGGCCACGGCGACATAGCCGGCCTCCTCCAGCTTCTTGATATGGACCGACAGATTACCCTGGGTCGCCTCCAGCACCGTCTTCAGCTCGGTGAAGTCGGCGGCCTCGGCGTCGGCCAGATAGACCATGATCCCCAGCCGCATGCGGCCGTGGATGACCTCGTCGATCCGCCCCAGGTCGTTCAGCCCCATGGGTCAGCCGGCGTCCGCATCGACGGTGCGCTTCTTCAGCGCCTCGCGGGTGATGATCCAGCCCGGTCCCGCGAACAGCAGGAACAGCGCCGCCGTGGCGACATACAGATAGACCAGCGGCTGGCGCACCAGCAGGCCCAAGGCCACTGCCGTCGCCCATCCTCCCAGCGACGCCGCCAGCATCCAGCCCTTCTTCTTCAGGGTCCAGGCCACATACCAAGCCGCTGACTGAAGGGCGAAGATCATGGCCGGGTAATAGAGCCAGACGGCGAAATCCCCGTCCCGCGCCGCGCCGAAGCCGAAGACGATAATGATGGCCAGATTGGCCATGCCCGCCCCGCTGAAGGCCGCGTTCAGGGTCCGGGTCACGATGGGGCTGGCCTTGGGTCGCTTGCGATCCTCGCGGATGGCCCAGACCATCACCACCAGGAAGGCGATGGTGATCCCGGCGACGAAGGCCAGGCTGACCGGGCCCGGCCAGCGGACCACGCCTAGCGACTGGCCGATGTGAACCAGGCACTGCAGGCCGTACAAAAGGCCGCCGGCCAGATACATGACCCCCATGGTCAGGGTCGCGCGCGGATCGCCCCCGCCCTGGACGATGGACCTCAGGAAGGCCAGATCGGCCTCGGGCGTGCTGCGGGACGTGTCGATCATCGATGATTCCTCTGCGGCGGGCGCGTCCCTCGGATGGACGCGGCGGCCGGGGTTGGCAAGCTATTCGGCGGGTGACAGAGCGGGCGCGGGGCTGCGCCGCCAGGAAACCCGGCGGCCGTTCAGCCAGCGGCCCATGAAGCTATGGCGGATCAGAAGTTCATAGCTGGCCAGCGAGACGGTCAGCACCCCGCCGACGACCAGCGCCAGCTTGACCGGCCACGGCATGGCCCAGTCCTGCACCAGCACCTGGGCCGCCATCACCAGCGGCAGATGGACGATGTAGATCCAGTAGGAGGCGTCGGCGACGTATCGCCTCGCCGCGCTGCGCCCCCCGAAGAACCGCAGCGCCAGAGCCATGGCCGCAAAGGCCGAGGCGTAGGTCGCCACCCCGAACGCCGCCGCCGCCATCGCCTTGGTCGTCGGATCGGTCATCGGGACCAGATGCGGGTCCGGCCCGCCCGCCAGCATCAGGGCCGTGGCGCCGGCGCCGATCGCCAGGCCCAGATAGACCGCCCACCAGGCCTGTATGCGGCCCAGCAGGTCGCGCCGACGGTCCAGCAATGCGCCGAAGCCGAAGGCCAGGCCGAACCCGACCAGGGCCGACGTATTGGGGATCAGTCCCGCGTCCGCCGTCGGCACGCCGAAGAAGGCGATCCAGTTCGGCTGGAACCACAGGGCCAGCGCGAGCGGCGCCCCCAGGACGAACGGTCCCCACGGCCCGATCAGTCCGGCGGTCATGCGATCGATCACCCGCCCCCAGGCGCCGGTCCGGTCCAGAAGGACAAACGGCGCCCTTAGAACCAGAAGGGCGACATAGAAGATCAGCAGCACCCACAGGAACCACAGATGGGTCAATGGGATGTTGGTCCAGTCATATTCAGGCGTCGGCGGCGCATCGGCGGCCGTCATGCCCTGCAGGCCCGCGTTCCAGATCAGCACCACGACGATGGCTGTCAGCACCGGCCCCCAGAAGACGGCCAGAGGCGCAGCGATCCGGGCCAGGCGGTTCTTCACGAACCCCCACACGCCCGCTCGCCCCAGCATCATGTGGGCGAACAGCCCCGCGATCAGGAAGAAGGTCGTCATCCGGAACAGGTGGATGACGAAGAACAGGCCGCTGGCCCACACCGACCGCTGGTCGTCGCCGACGATCCAGATCTGCGTCGGAAAGAAGGACATCGAGCCGTGGAGCACCACGCCCAAGAGCAAGGCCGCGCCTCTCAGCGCGTCAAGCCCGTGAAGACGCTCGGATGAACCCGTCTCTGACATCGACATGACGCTCTCCCGTTCTGGATAACGCCGTATCTCACAGACCAGTCTGTAATGCAAACTAGTTCACAGCATTTCTAACCCTGCTTGTCGGACTGGGGCGATGGGTGTGGCGACGCAGGCAAAGAAAAACCCGCCGGGAGATCGCTCCCGGCGGGTTCATTCAACATCGTCATCCTCGGGCTCGACCCGAGGACCGGATGTTCAACCGCGTTGCGTCAAAGGCGACGCACAGCCTGATCCCGCGCCGATCCTCGGGTCAGGCCCGAGGATGACGGAGAGAACGGAGACATCCCGCCTCAGTGCACGGTCGGCACGCTGGTCGCGGCCGGGGCGGCGACCGGGATCTCGACCGTGGTCCCGTCCGACACCGGCGTCACCGGCACCGAGACCGAGGGGCCGGCGTTGGGGAAGTTGTTCTCGTCGCGGTTCGGGGCGACGCCCTTCTCCAGCAGATCCTTGATCTCCTCGCCCGACAGGGTTTCGTACTCCAGCAGGGCCTGCGACAGCTTCTCGTGATGATCGGCCTTGGTCGTCAGGATCTTGCGGGCCTCGTCCCAGCCCGAGGCGACCAGACGGCGGACCTCCTCGTCGATGGTGCGGGCCGTCTCTTCCGAGACGTTCTGGCTGCGCGCGACGGAGTGGCCCAGGAAGACCTCTTCCTGATTGTCGCCGTAAGCCACCGTGCCCAGCTTCTCGGAGAAGCCCCAGCGCGTGACCATGGCCCGGGCCAGCTTGGTCGCCTGTTCGATGTCGGAACTGGCGCCCGAGGTGATGTTCTCCTTGCCGAAGATCAGCTCCTCGGCCACCCGACCGCCGGCCATGATCGCGATCCGGTCGATCATCTGCTGGTATTTCATCGAATAGCGGTCGCCTTCCGGCAGTTGCATCACCATGCCCAGGGCGCGGCCGCGCGGGACGATGGTCGCCTTGTGCACCGGGTCGGCCATCTTGACGTTCATGGCGACGATGGCGTGACCGGCCTCGTGATAGGCGGTCAGGCGCTTCTCTTCCTCGTTCATCGCCATCGAGCGACGTTCCGAGCCCATCATCACCTTGTCCTTGGCGTCCTCGAAGTCGCGGTGCGTGACCATGCGACGGTCCTTGCGGGCCGCCGTCAGGGCCGCCTCGTTGACCAGATTGGCTAGGTCGGCGCCCGAGAAGCCGGGCGTGCCGCGCGCGATCGTCTTGACGTTGACGTCGGCGGCCAGGGGCACGTCCTTCATGTGGACGCGCAGGATGCGTTCGCGGCCCGAGACGTCGGGGTTCGGAACCACCACCTGGCGGTCGAAACGGCCGGGACGCAGCAGAGCCGGGTCCAGCACGTCGGGACGGTTGGTGGCGGCGATCAGGATGATGCCTTCATTGGCCTCGAACCCGTCCATCTCGACCAGCAGCTGGTTCAGCGTCTGTTCGCGCTCGTCATTGCCGCCGCCCAGGCCGGCGCCGCGATGGCGGCCGACGGCGTCGATCTCATCGATGAAGATGATGCACGGCGCGTTCTTCTTGGCCTGTTCGAACATGTCGCGAACCCGCGACGCGCCGACGCCGACGAACATCTCGACGAAGTCCGAGCCCGAGATCGAGAAGAAGGGCACGCCGGCTTCACCGGCCACGGCGCGGGCCAGCAGGGTCTTGCCGGTGCCGGGAGGGCCGACCAGCAGGGCGCCCTTGGGGATCTTGCCGCCCAGGCGCTGGAACTTGCCCGGATCCTTCAGGAAGTCGACGACCTCCTGCAGTTCCTCCTTGGCCTCGTCCACGCCGGCGACATCGTCGAAGGTCTTGCGGCCCTTGTGCTCGGTCAGCAGCTTGGCCTTGGACTTGCCGAAGCCCATGGCGCCGCGCGCCCCGCCCTGCATCTGGCGCATGAAGAAGATCCACACCCCGACCAGCAGCGCGATCGGCAGGATCCCCATCAGCAGGCTCATCCAGATCGACTGGCGCGTCGTCTTGGCGTCGACGTTGACGTTGGCGGCCAGCATGGAATTGACCAGCTGCTCGTTCGGATAGGGGGTGGTGGCGGTGAAGCGGCCGTTGTTCTTGTAGACGCCGTTCACCTGGTCGCCGCGAATGGTGGCTTCCTTGACGTCGCCGGCCTCGACCCGCTGCACCAGCTGGGAATAGGTGATTTGTTCGGGGCGGCCGGCGCCCTGAGCGCCCTGGGCGCCCATGCCGGTCACGGCTCCGCCTTGCGACACGGCGGCGTAGGCCGCGAGCAGGGCCAGGATGATAACGCCCGTGATCGCCAGATTTCGCAGGTTCATTGAGGTCCTCGGTCGTCCGCCGGCCCGGATTGAGCCCACGGTCTGGATTGTCTATCACCGAAAATAGGCGCTTCGGCTGCGTTACGCCATGGCGGCGCAATCAGATCGTCTTCATGCGTCGTTTCGTCCAGCGCCAGCCTGAGCCGTTCCGCGACAAGCTCGCGCCGTTCGACCCCCGCGCCTGCAAGAACCGGCCCGGCCTGCCCGTCCCGGATCAGGACGGGAACCGCCCCCCGCGCCGCCGCCGGCGCCCGGTTCACCGCCGCCCGATCCGCCGCCGACAGGGCCGACAGCCGCCCCCGCGCCGGGGCGACCGACCAGCCGGCCTCCGACGCCCGAAAGGCGAACCGGCCGTCCCACACCGCCTCGACGCCGGGATGCAGCAACAGCGGCGGCGGCGCGCGGCGCGCCAGTTCCCCGGCCTCGCGCATCAGCAGGACCGTCTCGCCGTCCGCCTCGACCCG
This sequence comes from Brevundimonas sp. GW821-FHT10A07, assembly GCF_059415785.1. Taxonomy (NCBI): domain Bacteria; kingdom Pseudomonadati; phylum Pseudomonadota; class Alphaproteobacteria; order Caulobacterales; family Caulobacteraceae; genus Brevundimonas; species Brevundimonas sp. GW821-FHT10A07. Next base: position 165,226 of record NZ_JBWKNX010000007.1, on the reverse strand, counting down.
CGCCCCGCACAGGGCGGCGGCGAAATCCTCGCCCGCCTGCAGCCGTTGCACCAGCCGGTCCAGCCGATCCCCGCGCGGCGGCGTCGCCCCGCCGCCGACACAGACCAGGGCCGCCGCCAGCCCCCTGGCCCGCACGTCGCGCGCGATCCGCACCGTCCCGTCGTGGTTCGCCGTGATCCCTTCGGACGACGGGCGGTCCCGCCCCGCCGCCGCCCCGTCCGGAACCGTCCCCGCCAGCGCCCGCCGCGCGCGGCTGCGGCCGAAGCGGGGGTCGGCGTTGGCCGGATCCTCGATCCAGTCCGCCCCCTGCCCGGCCAGCCAGGCCCGCAAGGTCTCGCGGCGTTCATCCAGCAGGGGCCGCAACAGCATCAGGCCCCGCCCCTCGGGCCAGACCGGCGACGGCGACCATTCGCGCACCCGCCCCAGGGTCGAGCCCTCGGCCCGCATCAGATCCGCCTCGGCGATGTCGTCGGCCGTATGGGCGAACAGCACGACCCGCGCCCCGGCCGCCCGCGCCGCCTCGGCGATCAGCCGATGACGCGCCGCCCGCGCCGCCGCCGTCAGTCCGGTCGCGGGCTTGTCCCCGCCCCAGACCAGTCCGCGCCAGTCCGCGCCCGCCGCCCGCGCCGCCTCGCCCGCAAACCGGGTCCAGTCGGCGCTGGCCGGGTTCAGTCGGTGATCGACGCTCAAGGCCGTCAGCGGCCGCCCCCGCGCCCTGGCCCAGGCCGCGGCCAGTCTCAACAGGGCGATGGAATCCCCCCCGCCCGACAGGGCCAGGGCGACCGGCTGGGGGGCGTCAGAACTCAGCCGCCGATCCAGCCGCGCAAAGACCCGAGCGACAAGGCCCGTATCGGTTCCGTCGATCCCGGGCCTCAGCTGCACCCGTTGGCGGTCTTCATCTGGGTCGCGCGGGCCTTCAGCGTGTCCGAGGCGGCGGGCGCATAGCGGCGCGTGAACTCGCCCAGGGCCGCGCAGCCCTGGGTCTTGCGGTTGGTGGCGAACAGGGCGTCGGCCAGTTTCAGCGTCGTATCGGCGGCCCAGCCGATGCGCGGCCAGTCCTTCAGGGCGGCGGCGTAGAAGGGCACGGCGCCGGCCTTGTCGTTCGACGAGGCGCGGATGTCGCCCAGACGGGAGTTGGCCTCGCGCGCCTGGGGCGTGTCGGGCCAGGCGGCGACCACGGTCTCCAGCGCCCGCGCGCCGCGCGCCCGGTCGCTGCTCATCAGCTGCACCGCCGCGGCCAGATCCTGGGCCGCGTCGCCGGTCGGGGAATGGGCTTCGATGGGGGCGTTCAGCTCGGCCGCCGTCTCCAGCTTCTCGATCCGGGCCTCGGCGTCCAGCAGCCGGGCGCGCAGGGCGGCGGTGTCGCGCTGGGCCTCGTCCAGCTGGAAGGTCAGCCGCTCGTTGTCGCCGTTGATGCGGCGCACCGTGGCTTCCAGGTCCTCAAGACGCTGGTTCATCAGGCCGAACTGGCCCTGCAGGGTGACGACCTCCGGGTCGGGCTCGACCAGCACCGGCTCGCCGGCGGCGTTGCGTTGGGTCAGGGCGCGCTCCAGCCGACGGACATTGCGATCCAGTTGTTCCAGCCGGCGCTTGTCCCATTCGATCGGCTGCATGATGTTCGGCGCCGCCTGCTGGGCGACGGCGCCCCCGGCGATCAGGACCAGGCCGACGGCCGTGGCGGCGAAGGCGCGGCTGCGCATGAAGGAGAGCTTGAAGGTCATGGGTCGCTAGGTTCCACTGATTTGGGGCCGCCGCAAGGCAGGGTCAGTGCCCCAGCCCCAGATAGACGATGGCCATGATGAACAGGCCGATCACGATGTTGCAGAAGAACAGCAGCAGGACCGTCCGCCACAGGGCCGAAAAGATCGACAGACTGTACGCCCCCTTCAGCTGGGCGAACACATGGACGGGGATGGCGGCCACGCCGATGGCGGTGACCAGTCCCCCCAGCGGGCCGTTTATCGTTCTGGCCAGGACGATGACCATCAACAGCAGGGCCATGAAGGTCAGCGAATACAGCACGAACACCCCATGATCATACAGGGTGAAGCCGCGTCGCCACAGGAACAGCAAGGCCAGGAACGGGATCGAGAACGGCACCAGCAGGAAGGCGAACTTGTACATCGTCTGCTGCAGCTTGTAGAGGGCCAGGTCCGGGTTCTGTAGCTTTTTCAAGACTGTAGCCCCGAACCCGTGATCATCCTTGTCGGCCTCGTGGCCCATGACCTTCAGCTTGGTCGTGCCGCCCGACACATCGTCGCCCGAGGCGATGTCCTTGATGCTGGCCTGCCAGCTGCCCGGCTTGAGCCCGTCGGCCCGCCCCTGGCTCTGCTCGGTTTCCAGTCGCGCCAGCGCCGCTCGCTTCTGCGCCACCAGGGCCTCGCCGGCCTTGATCCCCATGTCGGCCATGCCCGAGGGGTCGCTGGCGGCTTCGGCGCGGGCCTCGGCCAGACCGCGCTCCGCCTCGAGCAGTTCCTGACGCTGCTCCTGAATGTCGCCGGCCAGCACCACGGGCGCCGACGGCTGGGGCATGAAGCTCAGCGCGAAGAACATGACGAACAGGGTGAACAGGAAGATCGCCAGCGGCGACACATAGCGGGTCCGCCGGCCCTCCACCCATTCCCGCGTCAGCCGGCCGGGATTGAAGGCCAGCAGCGGCAGGGTGCGCCAGACGCGGGCGTCGAAATGCATGACCCCGTGCAACAGCTCCTCGCCCAGGTGCAGCAGGGTGCGGTGCACATGGGTCGCCTGGCCGCAGTTGGCGCAGAAATTCCCGCTGGTCGCCGCGCCGCAGTCGGAACAGACGCCATGTCCCGCCTCGCCCGCATGCCCTGTCGGCTTCTCGACCGCCCCCGCGATCAATCCCCCGGTGATCGCGCCACCGGCCCCTTCGATATCCAAACGCCAATCCCCCGATCGAATCCGCCGCCACCTTGATCACCCGGCAGGCAAAAAGAAAGAGGCGCCGGCCTTGGCCGACGCCTCCATCCGTCTCGTCCGGTCAGTCGTCTCAGCGCGGGGCGCCCGAGACGATGGCGGTGTGGGCGTTGCGGTTGCGCGCCCAGCTGTCCTCGCTGGACCCCTCGGCGATCGGACGCTCCTTGCCGTAGCTGATGGTGTCGATGCGGCCGGCCGGCACGCCGCGATTGATCAGATAGGTGCGCACGGCCTCGGCGCGGCGGGCGCCCAGGGCCAGGTTGTATTCGCGGGTGCCGCGTTCGTCGGCGTTGCCTTCGATGCGGACGGTCACCTGCGGATAGCGCTGCAGCCACTGGGCCTGGGCGTCCAGGCGCGGCATGGCTTCCGAACGGACGTCATAGGAATCCAGGTCGAAATAGATGCGGTCGCCGACGTTGACGACGAAGTCCTGTTCCGTGCCGGGGGCGGCGGCGCCCATGTTGCCGCCCGTCACCGGACCGGTCGGGGCGGTCGGATAGGCCGGGCCGGTCGGCGCGGTATCCGGAGCGGCGGGCACGACGCCTTCGACCGGCTTGCGGGCGCAGGCGGCCATGGCGGCGACGGCGCAGCCGACCATGGCCAGGGTGATGATACGTGAAGTCTTCATGGGGTCGTCTCCTGACACTTTGAAATTAGGACGGAGGCCTAAAGCTTGGCCATACAGTTTGCCCGGGCCCGATTTCGAGCGCCAGACGGAATAACACACTGTTGAGCCGAACGGGCTCAGCTCGGGCAGCTGTCGGCCCCCTGGCCATAGCCCAGGTTCGACGGCGGCGTGTCCAGCAGGGGCGACCAGGCCGGGTCGGTGCCGCGGCCGTTATAGCCCGCCTGGGCCACAACCCGCCCCGACAGGTCCACGGTCCACAGCCGCGTGTCCCCGCCCCGCGTCTGGCGCGCGAACATCACATAGCGGCCGTTGGGGGCCCAGTTCGGGCCTTCCTCGAAATAGCTGGACGACAGGATGCGTTCGCCCGAACCGTCAGCGTTCATCACCCCGGTCGAGAACCGGCCGCCGCCGCTCTTGGTGAAGGCGATCAGATTGCCCGTCGGGCTCCAGGCCGGCGCCGTATAGGTTCCGCCGCCGCGCGAGATCGGCCGCTGGCCCGAGCCGTCGGCCCGCATCACATACAGCCGCGCCTGGCCCGAACGGTCCGAGTTGAACACGATCTGGCTGCCGTCCGGGCTGAACGACGGCGAGGTGTCGATGCCGGGATCCGACGTCAGGCGCGACAGCTGCCGGCTGCGCAGGTCCATCACATAGATGTCGGTATTGCCGCCGCGGATGATCGAGAAGGCGATCTTGTTGCCGTCGTTCGAGAACCGCGGCGCCAGCACCTGGCCGTCGAACTCGCCCAGGCTTTCGGTGCGGCCCGTGGTCAGGTTCCGCAGATAGATCCGGCTATAGTCCTTGCCCAGCGCCACATAGGTGATCTCGTCCGGCTGCGAGGTCGAGAAGCGCGGCGACATGATGATCTCGTCGCCCTGGGTCAGATAGGTGGGATTGAACCCGTCCTGGTCGGCGATGGTCAGGCGGTTGATCCGGTTCAACTGCGTCCCCTCTTCCGAGACGAAGACGACCCGGGAATCGAAGAAGCCGGTCTCGCCGGTCATCCGCTGATAGATGACGTCCGAAATCTTGTGCGCGATCCGGCGCCACTGCTCCTGGGTGGCGGTGAACTGATAGCTGACCAGCTGGCACTGACGATACGGGTCATACAGGCGGAAGCCGACGTCCAGCCGGCCGTCGCCGCGCGGCGTCACCCCGCCGTACAGCACCGCCTGCGCCCCGATCTGGGTCCACTGCGGGAAGTTGGGCGCATTGGCCAGGGTCAGGCCGGTCTCGATGAAGCCGGCGGGGTTCAGCGGCTCGAAGAAGCCCGACCGCCGCAGATTGCCGCTGACCACATTGGAAATATCCGCCCCATGATCGCCGGTGAAGGGCACGATGGCGATCTGTAGGGGTTTCAGCACGCCTTGATCGATCTCGACCTCGACCGGCTGGCCCGCCTGCGCCGGAGCGGTCTGGCCCTGGGCCTGGGCCGAGGACACGCTCATGGCCACGACGGCGGCCGAGGCCAGAAGAAGGTTCAGACGCATGGAATGCTCCCGTAAGTCTCGAAGGATCGCCGCCCCTTATCGCCGGGTCGTGTGACATCCGCCAGCTTCAAGCCGAATGGGGCGACTTTCAGGACGGCTTAATCACATTGATGCGTGATGCGTGATGCCCTATCTTCCACCCATGCGCACCACCCTCGCCATTGACGACGACGTGCTGAACGCCGCACGAGCTATCGCGGTCCATCAAGACCGCACGATTGGCGAAGTCGTGTCCGAGCTCGCGCGACAGGCGCTGCAAAAGCGGGAGACGACCGTCCGCTTTCGCAATGGCGTTCCTCTTCTGCCAGATCGACCGGGACCAATGGTCACGCTAGAGGACGTCAACGCGCTCCGCGACGAACTGCCTTGACCTATCTGCTGGACGTCAATGTGCTGATCGCCCTCGTCGATCCGCGTCACGTCTTTCACGATACGGCGAACGGTTGGTTTCAGCGCGAGGCCGCCGGGTCATGGGCCACCTGTCCGATAACCGAGAACGGCCTGGTCCGGATTGTCGGCAACAGTCGCTATCGCAATCCGGTCGGGCCTCCGTCCGAGGTCGTTCGGATTCTCGAACTGTTGCGGGACATGGCGGGTCACGTCTTCTGGCCGGACGCCATCAGCCTGGCTGACGACCGGTTGTTCGATCCATCGGCCCTGACGACGCCCGAACAGATCACCGACGCCTATCTGCTGGCTCTGGCCGTCTCGAACGGCGGTCGGCTGGCGACGCTGGATCGCCGCCTGTCACCGGACGCGGTCAGGGACGGGCGAGCGGCCCTTCACCTGGTCACCGACGCCTGACCTTCACCGGTTGCGGCAGGCCCGCTCGGTGTTGAACGTCGGGCGATAGGCCCCGCCGGGGAAGCCCTGGGGCACGTCGAACGGAGCCGTCTGGCGCAGGGCGCGCAGGGCGCCGTCGGCGGCGGCGCGATAGACCGACGACGACTGCGGATTGATCAGCGACGGCCCGCGCGTGATCCGCCCGTCGGCCGACAGGGTCAGCTCCACCTGGATCCGCAGCTGGTCGGCGCCGGGGATGTCGCAAGGCAGGACCCAGTTCGGATAGACCTGATTGAAGATGGCCGTCACCTGCGGCCCGGTCGCCTGGGACGCCGTCCCTGCGCCCTGCTGACCCGTCGCCGGACGGCCGCGATTATTGTTCGGCCGCGTCGGTCCCGCCAGGGCGTCCAGGTCCAGACTGGGCTCATTGCGTTTCGGCGCGGGCCGGGCCGGCGTCGGCGGGGTCGGTCGCGGCGGGGTCGGGCGCGCCTTCTCGGGCGTCGGCGGCGACGGACGGGGCGGCGTGGGCCGCGGCGGAGTCGGGGTCGGGCGCGGCGTCGGACGCGGCGGCGCAGGCGTCGGGGTCGGCGGCGGGGGCGTCGGTTGCGGAGCGGGCGGCGTCGGCTCTTCCGGCGCGCTGACCGGGGCGGTCGCCGCATCGTCGGGCGAGGGTTCCGGCTGCGGATTATCGGCCGGCGCCGCCGCGATCACCGTCTCCGACACGATGGTCACCGGCACCGAGTTCACCAGCGGCTTGGGCTCGTCCGCCTTGTGCGAAAACGAAACGAAGGCGAGCGCGACCACACCCGCGTGCAGGGCGATGGATCCCAGAATGGCTGGGCTGGGCCGACGCAAGCGATCAGGCCTCCGGCGCCGTGTCGGTGATCAGGTTCAGCTTGGTGAAGCCCGAGGCCGACAGTCGCGCCATCACCCGCGCCACCGCCTGATAGGGCGCCCGGCCGTCGGCGCGCACGAACACCGGCCGCTCCGACGCCTTGTCCGATCCGCCGGCCTCGGTCAGCAGACGCACGGCGAGATCGTCGAACGACGTCTCGCTGTCGGCGATGAAGATGGCGCCCTGCTGGTCGATGCTGACCGACAGGGGCTCGTTGTCCGTCTCGACCGCGCTGGCCTCGGTCTTGGGCAGCTCCACAGGGACGCCCACGGTCAGAAGCGGCGCCGAGATCATGAAGATGATCAGCAGCACCAGCATCACGTCCACCAGGGGCGTGACGTTGATTTCGGTCAGGGGGCCTCTGCGCCCCCGCCGTCCCCGACGCCCGCCGCCGCTCGCACCGCCGCCCAGGGCCATGGCTCAGACGCTCCGGTTCAGATTGACGCCCGACGACGGCGCGGTCGGGGCCGGCGGCGTCGCTGAACTGCCCAGACGCCGCGCCACCGCCGCCTGCAGGTCGTCGGCGAAGGCGTCCAGCCGTCCCGCGAACTTGCCCGCGTCGATCGAGAACTTGTTGTAGGCGATATAGGCCGGGATGGCCGCCGCCAGGCCGATGGCCGTGGCGAACAGGGCCTCGGCGATGGCCGGCGCCACCGTCGTCAGATTGGTGTTGCCCGCCGCCGCGATGCGACCGAAGGCGTTCATGATGCCCCAGACCGTGCCGAACAGGCCGATGAAGGGCGAGGCCGTCGCCACGACCGACAGCACGCCCAGGCCGTTCTCGATGCGTTGGCTCTCGCGCGAGATCAGGCTGTTCAGCGCCCGGTCGATCCGGGTCATCAGCAGGTCGCCCTGATGGTCGTTCAGCGCCCCGCGCTGACGCGCCTCGCGCCAGTCGGACAGGGCGATCACCAGCATGCGCGGCAGGGCGTGTTCCGGCGCGGGCCCGGCCTGGGTCGCCACGTCTTCCAGCGAACGCCCCGACTGAACCGCCTTTTCGAACTCGTCCGCCTGCCTGTTCAGGGCGGTGAAACGGAAGGCCTTGTCGATGATGATGGTCCAGGACCACAGCGACGCCGCCGCCAGGCCGATCATCACCGTCTTCACCACCCAGTCGGCGGTCAGGAACAGTTCGACGGGATTCATCATCGAGGCGTCGACGGGCGTAGTCATTCAGGCGCTCCGGGCGGGGTCGGCTGCGGATTGGAGATTGGCGACACCCTCTTCGACCGAGCGGGCGTGACCATTGTGTGGCGAGGGCGGCTTCTAGCCTTCCCGAGCACGCGCGTCATCTGACAGGCGCGTCATAAAAGCCTACTCGGTCGTCGTCCTGCGCGTCGGATCGACCGCCACCGAGACGGGGGCGCCGACGCTGATGATCACGCCCTCATGGCCTTCCTTGGCGATGGAATAGGTGGCCGCGTCGCGCACCAGCTGTTCCTCGCAGGCCCGGTCGCCGGGGCGGCCCAGGGCCTCGCAGCCGCGCTTGGCCGCATCGGTCCAGCCCAGCACCCGGCGCGTCGCCGCCTCGGCCCGCTTGATGGCGGCCTCGTCCTCGGCCGCCGCCTGGGCGATCAGGGCCTGGCGCGCGCCCTGCTGGTACTGAAGCTCGGCCTGGCCCGCCATCTTGCGTTCCCAGACCTTGTAATAGGGACAGCCGACCAGTCCCCCGCCGACCACCAGGACCAGCAGCAGAAAGGACACGATCACGGCGCTGGCGGTGATTCCCTGGTTCTGCATGTTCGACCCTCCCCGGTTCGTCTGTTTCTAGTCGCCGTCGCCGGCGCTTGCCAGCCAGGGCGTGACCTTTTCGACCAGCGCCCTGGTGGGCCGGCGCGGCCGTCCGTCCAGATGGATGCAGACCGCCGTCACATCCGCCCGGCACAGCACCTCGCCCGCCCGCTCCACCGTCTGGCGGATGATCAGCCGCGCGCCCTTCACCGCCTCGTACAGGGTCCGCACCACCAGGGCGTCGTCGATCCGCGCCGGCTTCAGGTATTTGATGTTCAGCTCGGACACGACGAAGGCCAGCGGCTCGGCCTCCTCCAGAAGGACCGAATGGCCCACGCCGACGGCCCGCAGAAAATCCGACCGCCCCCGCTCGAAATAGCGGACATAGTTGGCATGATAGACTAGGCCGGTGAAATCCGTATCCTCGTAATAGACGCGTACCGGCAGCAGGTGGGCGCGCCCTTCGAAACGGCCGGCGGTGGGAAGATCGGTCATGCGCCCAGTCTAGCGCGTCGGCGGCCGGGTCAGGAAGCCGGGACAGTAGCGATCGCGCATGTCGCGGAACTCGGTCGGCAGCGGATCGTCGCTGAACAGGATGCGGCTGGTCAGGGACACGAAACCCACCGCCTGCCCGCCCCGCGTCCGCCCCACATAGCCGCACACCGCCCGCCTCTGGCCGATCTCGGAATAGCGCAATTCGGCCCCCGCCCCCAGCTGCTGGCGGATCTGGCGTTCAGCCCGGTGGATCGGCGCTTCCGGCGGCGCGACCCGCGTCCCGTGCGTCATGGCCCACACGCCCACGGCGGCGGCGATCAGGGCGACCGCCGCGGCAACAACAAACCAGGTCTCGTGGTTCTGGATTCGGCGTCGCATCATCCGGCCGGGGCGTCGTCCTCAATGAAATCCAGCGGCGTATTCGCCGCCGGCAGGCAGGTGCGATCCACCGGCGCGGACGGATCGCGCAGGAAGTCGCGCGCCATGCGGCGGGTGCAGGCGCTGGCGTTGATGACGCCATGGGTCGCATTGGTGACGATCACCACCTGGCTGTTCGCATAGCCCTGGGCCGCCGCCTGGGTCAGGGCCGGCGGGCAGCCCGGATCGATCTCTGCGGCGACGAACAGGGTCGGGATGTCGGTCTTGACCGGCAGGTTCTCCACCGGATCGGCCGCCCCCACGTCCACGGCCGCGCAGACGTCGAACAGGCGCGACAGCGACGGGACCAGCACCTGCGCCACGGGGTCTCCAGCCGCGCCCGCCGCCAGCCGCACCCTGGATTCGAACGGCAGCTCCTCCTTGCACAGGTGCGCCATGTGCTGGCCTTCGAAATAATAGGTGCGGTCCTCGGCGATCTCGGCCACCGGCGTCAGGTCGCCGGCGATGATCTTCTCCAGATCGGCGGGCAGACGCCGCACGCCCCGGCCGCTGTAGGTCGTGTCCATCAGGAAGGCCGACAGGTCGTCGACCGTAAAGGTCTGGCCGTCCTCGCCCGTCACCGGTCCCGCCAGCCAACGCCGCGCCTCAGCCTCGAACCGCGCCTGAAGGTCCGGATGCCGCGCGGCGCAGTCGGCCTGGACGGCGCACTTGGCCAGGACCAGCCGCACCGCCGTCGAAACCTGTTCCGGCGTCCCCACGGCCCAGTTGCCTTCGGGCGGCCAGGGGCTGTCCATCACCGCAGCGCGCACGATCTGGGGCTGGTGGGTGATGACGGCGGCCTCGATGCGCGGCCCATAGGAGCCGCCCCACAGGTCGATCTTCGTCAGCCCCAGCGCCTGGGTCATTTCGCGCACGTCGTCGGCGATGGCGGCGGCGTTGTACCAGCGCAGATCGACCCCCTTGGCCTGATAGGATTTCAGACAGGCGATCAGCCCGTCGCGATCCGCATCGGACGGCGGCCCCGCGTCGGTCAGTTCGACGCCGGGACAGTCCATCGACGGATCGCTCTCGCCGCCCCCGCGCTGGTCGAACAGGATCACGTCCTGATCGACCGCCATCAGGTCCGGACGCCGCGACAGGGCGCGCAGGATGTTTCCCGCCCCCGATGTCAGCGCCCCGCCGGGTCCGCCGTGGAACATCACCATGGGCGGCAGGGCCTGGCCCGAGGCGTCCTTGTAGGGCGTGCTGGCCTTGAGGATCACCACCGCCACCCCGATACGCCGGTCGGTCGAGCCGTCGCGCGCCTCGTCCACCGTCAGGGTTCCGCACCGCGTCTCGCGCACGTCCGTCGGCCAGTCCGCCGGACAGGCCGTATCCGTGAATACGGGCGCTGCGGCCTTCACAGGCGGGGCCAGGGCCGTCAGGCCGGAGACGACCGCAAGGACGGCCAGGGTGCGCAGGATCATGTGACGGCTCCGGTTCGGCGACAGCAAACCTCCGCCCGCCCCGCTTGGCAACCGCCTATTGGAGATCGGCGGCGATCAGGCCCCGATCAGGCGGCCCGCTTCTTGCGCGCCGCTTCCGTCAGCGCATCGGCCATCCGCTCGCGCCAATCCTCACCCTCTTCGGCGAAGGCGCGAATGATTGCTCGCATCCTTGCCCGGGTCGAACGCGAACTTCATTCAAACAGGTCGCCCGGGACCGGCCCGGCGGCGGGCGGCGGCGGGGCGCTCAGCCCCAGGTGTGCATAGGCCTTGGCGCAGGCCATGCGGCCGCGCGGGGTGCGCATGATGAAGCCCTGCTGCAGCAGATAGGGTTCGATCACGTCCTCGACCGCGTCGCGCGCCTCGGCGATGGCCGCGGCCAGGGTGTCCATTCCCACCGGCCCGCCGCCGTAGTTTTCGATCAGGGCCTTCAGGAACCGCCGGTCCAGACTGTCCAGCCCGGCCTCGTCCACCTCCAGCCGGGCCAGGGCCTTGGCCGCGACCAGTTTCGAGATGGTCTCGGCGCCGTCCGCCGAGGCGAAGTCGCGCACCCGACGCAGCAACCGCCCGGCGATCCGGGGCGTGCCCCGCGCCCGCGACGCGATCTCGCGCGCCCCGGCCTCGTCGATGGCCGCGCCCATCTTGCGCGCCGTGCCCCGCACCACGGCCGTCAGTTCGTCGGGCGTGTAGAACTCCAGCCGCAGAGGGATGCCGAACCGGTCCCGCAGCGGCGTGGCCAGCAGCCCCGCCCGCGTCGTCGCCCCGACCAGGGTGAAGGGCGCCAGGTCGATCCGCACCGAACGCGCCGACGGCCCCTCGCCGATGATCAGGTCCAGCACATGATCCTCCATGGCCGGATACAGGATCTCCTCGACGTTCGGGCTCAGCCGGTGGATCTCGTCGATGAACAGGACGTCGCGCGGCTCCAGATTGGTCAGGATCGCCGCCAGATCCCCCGCCTTGGCCAGGATCGGGCCGGATGTGGCCCGGAACCCCACCCCCAGCTCGCGCGCCACGATCTGCGCCAAAGTCGTCTTGCCCAGTCCCGGCGGGCCGAACAGCAGCACATGGTCCAGCGCTTCTGACCGGCCGCGGGCGGCGTCGATGAAAACCTTCAGATTGCCCTTGGCCTGGGACTGGCCGACGAACTCGGACAGGGTCTGCGGCCGCAGGGCGCGGTCGAAGGCTTCGCCCGTTTCGGCTTCTGGAGAGATGATGCGGGTCATGGTTGATCGCAGTGGCGAGTGGGGGCTGAGTGGCGAGTGACGAGTGGCGAGTGGCGAGGAGTGAGAAGTGCTAGTGAGCAAGAAGTGAGCGACGACCGGTCCAGGTTCACACAGGATCGCTCACCCCTGCGCTCACTATTCACTCGCCACTCGCCACTCGTCACTCGCCACTCAGCCCCCACCTGCCACTCGGCAGCCACTCGCCACTCCAAAATCACCGCCCCAACTCCTGCAGGGCCGCCCGGATCACCGCCGGCAGTTCCGCCTCGTCGCCCAGCCGGATCAGGGCCTGATCCACCGCCCGCCGCGCATTGACCTCGGCCACGCCCAGCCCCAGCAGGGCCGAGACGGCCTCGCCGGTCAGGGACGGCGGGGGCGGCGCGATCTCGACATGAACGCCCGGCGCCGTCGGCGCGAAACTGACGTCGCCCAGCGGCTTGCCCTTCAGCTCGGTGACGATCCGCAGCGCCAGCTTGGGGCCCACCCCATTGGCCCGCGCCACCGCCGCCTTGTCCTCGCGCGCCACCGCGCCCGCCAGTTCGCCCGGCGGCAGCACATCCAGGACCGCCAGCGCCGCCTTCGGTCCCACGCCCTGGATGGCCAACAGAGTGGTGAAGGCCCGCCGTTCGTCCCGCGTCAGAAATCCATACAGGCGCGGCCCCGCGTCCTCGCTCCACTGCGAATGGACATGGATCGTGGCCTCGTCGCCCGGCGCCGGCAGCCGTCCCAGGGTCCGCGCCCCGCACGACACGACATAGCCGACCCCGGCGCAGTCGATCAGGCAGTCCGCCTCCCCGACCTCGGCCAGCACGCCTCTCAGACGCCCGATCACGCCGCCCCCCGGTGCATGGCTTCCAGCAAGGACCGTTTCCTCAGTTGCGCATGGGTGACCGCCACGGCCAGGGCGTCGGCGGCGTCCGCCTTGACGTCCCCCGCCGTCGGCAACAGTCGCTTGATCATGAAGGCGATCTGGCTCTTGTCCGCATGGCCCGCCCCGACCACGGCCTTCTTGATCAGATTGGGCGAATATTCCGCGACCGCGAGGCCCAGCTTGGCCGGGGCCAGCATCACCGCCGCCCGCGCATGACCCAGCTTCAGGGTCGAGGACGGGTTCACATTGACGAACACCTCTTCCACCGCCGCCTCCTCGCAGCCGTGGTCGGCGCAGATGGTCCCCAGGGCCTCGAACAGGAACAGCAGGCGCTCGGAAAAGGGCGCAGCCTCAGGCGGGGCCACCACCCCGTGCGCCACCCACCGCAGACGCGCGCCGTCCGAGACGATCACCCCCCAGCCGGTGCGTCGCAGACCGGGATCCAGCCCGATGATTCTGACAGGTTCGTTCGCCATCCGTTCCCCTCATGCCGCAAAGAGGGTTATCGGGCAATGAACGGTTTCAATCGTCGCGCGGATCCAGGCGATAGCCGGTCACGCCCGGTACGGCGCCCAGCTGCTCCGCCAGACGTTGCAGGTCCGTCTCGCTCGCCGCCTTCAGCCGCCAGGTGCGTCGCGCCCGTCCGTCCTCCGTCATTTCGAACCGTCCGGGGCGCACGTCGGCGTCCGTCGTCCGCAAGGCCGCCTGGACCGCGGCCTCGGGCGAGGGCTCGCGCCGCTCCCAGCAGACGACGGCGTCGATCACGGTCCGCCCCGGCAGGCGCTGGTCGATCAACCTCAGCCCGCCCAGGATCGCCGCCGTCACCACCGTGCCCAGCGCCCCCAGTCCGTACAGGCCCACGCCGAACAACAGGCCGATGGCCGAGGTGATCCACAGCGACGCCGCCGTGGTCAGGCCGTGAACGGAAAAGCCGGTGCGGAAGATCACGCCGGCGCACAGGAAGCCGATCCCCGTCAGCACCCCGTGCGCCATCCGGGTCGGGTCGGTGGTGATGGTCTCGTTCGGCAGGGCGCGAAACGCCCAGTCCGCCTGGGACAGGGCCGCCAGCATCAGCAGGGCCGAGGCCAGGCTGACCAGGATATGGGTTCTGAATCCGGCCGCCCGGCCGCGCCATTCGCGCTCCAGCCCGATGACCCCGCCGGCGACGACGGCGCCCAGGACGGGCGGAACTGCATCGATGAGAACGTCCGCGACCATGCCCGATCAACCGCCGGGGTCGGGCGAATGTTCCCCGTCGTCAGCCGACGATGGCCTGCAGTTGGGCGGCGGCGTCCGCGATGGTCGCCCGGCCGCCACGGCCGCGACGGGCGGCGTCCAGGGCGGCGGCCGACATGGCCCCCTCGGCGCGGGCGCTTTCCAGGTCTTCGCGCAGGGCGCTGATCTGCTGGCTCAGGGTCTGGACCCGGGCCTCGTGCTCGTCCTGGGCGGCGGCCAGCTTGGACTGCAGCTTCACCATCCGCTCCTCGGCGCGGGCGATGGCCTTGTCGTGGGCCATGGCCGCCTTGGTCAGGGCCTCGGCGCGGTCGACGGCGGCGACGCGGGCGACCTCCATGGCCGCCTGACGCTGACGCGCGTCCTCGGTTTCGGTTTCCAGCGCGCGCACCCGCTCGACCGCCCGGTCCAGGGCGACCTGCAGCGTGTCAGCGCGCCGTTCGACGGCGTGGCCGCCGGTCTGCAGTTCGTTCAGGCGCGAGGCCTGTTCGCTGTTCAGCACCTCCAGCCCGTTGGCGCGCGCCGTGGCGGTGTCCAGTCGGGCGGTCAGGGCGGCGATCTCGGCGCGGGCCGATTCGACCTGGCTTTCCAACGAACGGATCGAACGGGCGGCCTCGGCCTGTTCGGAGGCGGCGCGGGCGCGTTCGGTGGCCAGCTGGCCTTCGCCGGCGGCCGCGGCGCGGGCCAGACCCGCCACCTCGGTCCCGACCTCGTCCACGCGACGGCGCAGGGCGGTGTTCTCTTCCAGCACCAGGGCCAGATCGCGCTGGACCTGACCACGCGTGGTGTCGGACTCCGACCGGGCGACCTCGGCCTGTTTCAACTGGTTGCGCAGCGATTCCTGATCCTGCTCCAGCTCGCGGATGCGCTGGGCGGAGGCGCGCTCGACCGTCTCAAGACCTTCCAGCCGCGTCGCCGCCTGGGCCAGTTCGTTGCGCAGCCGGCCCAGTTCGACCCGGGCCTCCTGCAGATTGACCGTGGTCTCGCCGCCGCGCGCCGCCAGGTCGTCGGCCTTGGCCTCGGACTCGGCCAGGGCGTCGGACAGCTTGCGGACCTCGGCGGTCAGCAGGCCGACCTGTTTCGTCGCCGCGCTGTTGGCGTTGCGCAGATTGACCAGTTCGACGTGGTTGTCGCGGCGCGAGCGGAACTCGGCTTCCAGCGGGTCCCGCAGTTGTCCCAGAAGAGTCTCGAAGGTGCCGAACCGCTGCGCCATCTCCGACAGCTGATCCAGACTGTCCTGGATGGTCTCGAACCGCTCGCCGATCAGACCTGCGACGTCCTGCTCGGACCGCCCGAGCGCGGCCGCTTCGTCCTTGGCCTGTTCAGGCTTGCCGCGTGACAGCACGCGATCGATTCTGGTCAGTCTCATGGTCGCGCCCCGCGTCGTATGCCCGCATCGCGGTGGGCGACCTCGATCCCTGCCTCCAGAGGCGAATCGAACCGCTCACCGTCCTATGACCAGAGGTTAATCGCGGGTTACGAACGTGTCGAGACCTCCGTTCGTCGATCAGCGCGTGTACGTATTATCCGGCGTACTTGGCCGCATCCTCGTCCGAGATGTCCTCGTTCGAATAGACGTTCTGCACATCGTCCTCGGCGTCCAGCGCGTCCAGCAGCTTGAACAGGGTGCCGACGGCCTCGCCCGTCACCGTCACCTCCGACTGGGGCTTCCAGACGATGGCGGTCGACTTGGGGTCGCCCAGCACCTTGGACATGGCCTCGGCGACTTCGTTCAGGTCCTCGAAGGCGGTCCAGATGGTGTGGCCCGGCGCGTCCTCGTAGATGTCGGGCTTGACCAGATCGCTCTCGACGTCCTGGGCGCCGGCCTCGATGGCGGCTTCCATGACCTCGTCCTCGGTCCCGGCCTCGGCCTTGTAGATGATCTGGCCGACCTTATCCCACATGAAGGCGACCGAGTTCATCTCGCTCAGCGCGCCGCCGTTCTTCTTGAAGGCCGCGCCGATGTTCGACGCCGCGCGGTTGCGGTTGTCGGTCAGGGCCTCGACGATGATGCCGACGCCGCCGGGGCCCCGGCCTTCGTAGCGGACCTCTTCCATCGTATCGACGTCGCCGCCCGAGGCCTTGTTGATGGCCCGCTGGATCACGTCCTTGGGCAGGCTTTCGGCCTTGGCGTTGTTGACGGCCAGACGCAGGCGCGGATTGGCCGCCGGGTCAGGCAGACCCGACTTGGCCGCCACCGTGATGTCGCGCGACAGTTTGGAGAACAGCTTGGAACGCACCGCGTCGGCGCGCCCCTTGCGGTGCATGATGTTCTTGAATTTCGAGTGGCCGGCCATGGGATCGTCTTCGAGAGTCTGAAACCTGAGCCGCGCCTCCTAGCCGATGCGCGGCGGGCTGTCACGATGTACGGGCGTGATGAGCGTCGGGGGGTGGAACCTCGGCCGTTTGGGCGTATTGATCCCTGACGCTGCTATGGAGCCCCCGATGAACACCGCCGACATCTATGAGGCCGAGGGCCGCGCCGACGACGACCTGCACGAGGCCGACATCGTCGAATGGTACGAGACCCGCCCCGTCACCGTCTCCACCGCCGTGGCCGCCGGATCCATCATCACCGCCTTCACCCTGGGCGCCCTGACCGCCGTCGGCGTGCTGTTCCTGACCGGTCGGCTGGACGACTGAGGGCCGTCAACACCTCCGCCCTGGCGACGGGCGGAGGCGGACTGGGGCGGGTCGCATCCGCCCCTCGCTCATTCCGCCGGCTCAACCGGCGTTGTCGCCGCCTCGCCAAAGCCCTGCGGTCTCGAGCGGGCCATGTGGGCGAGCGTGAGCCAGAACACGGCGAACAGGACGGCGGAAAAGCCGAGCGAGCAGGCGATCTTTTCGGGCGTCGGAGCCTTGAGGTTGAAATAGACCATCTGGAAGATGTTGAGGGCCACAATCCCGCGCAGCATCCAGTCGATCTTGAGCTTGCTGAGCACATAGCTTCCAAGCGGGGCCATGAGGAGAACGACCGGATAGGCGCACAGCCACGTCCGAACCTGATAGTCCGTGATCCCCTGATCCCAGAAGGCGCGATAGCCGAAGCCCAGGACGCTGATGGCCGCCATCACCATGATGCTCTGGTGCGTGGCGATCTTCTCATCCATCCGGAAACGGGTGACCAGGAGGGTGTACAGGACGATGTCGGCGCCCGTGCCGAACAGGCTGGCGCAGACCCCGCCCGCAAAGAGAATCGCGGCCAGCATCAGTTTGTCGAGGCGGCCCGTGTTCGGCAGCCTGTCCCGGTGCCCCCGGTGTTTGCTGGCGATATAGGCCAGGGCGAAGGTCATGATCAGGCTGAGAAACAGGGCCTGGATGATATAGACCGGAATGCCCTGCATCACGTTCATCCCGAACACGAAGCCCAGGAAGGCGACCGGGACGAACCAGAGAACCGGGGCGTAGGAGGCGAGACGGTTCTGTTTGCGGGACAGGATCCAGATGCTCGCGCTGGTCATGCCCACGCTCTGGATCATCAGGCTGAAGTCGCGCGCCATCCCCCGATCGATGTCGAGAAACACGCTGAGCACGGGGAAGGCCACGGCGCCGCCGCCCTCAGGCGTCAGGCCCGCCACAAAGGCGCCCAGCACCATGATGGCCGGGTAATACCAGTGCTCGACCAGGAACGGGATGCTGTTGAACGTCGCGAACAGGGCGACCCACACCACCATCATGCCGACATACCATCGCCGGAAGATGCGGCTATCGAAGAACATGGACCCCCGCCTCTTCACCTTGTGAACGCTACCATACCGCCGCTTCTGCGCAATTCGGATGTTGGAGCCAAGCCCATCTTCGACGCCCTGGGCGCCGAGCTCAGCCCCCGACCTGGATTTCCTTCACGCGACAGGCGCCGCAGTCCTCGGCTTTCAGGATCAGGGTGTTGGTCCCCGCCATGAAGGGCAATTCCACCGCCCGCCCCTCGCGCCATCCGTCGTCCGTGGGCAGATCGACCGCCGCCGCCGCCCCGCCGTTCAGCGAAACCGACACCCGGCCGCCCGCGCCGACCACCGTCACCCGCCGGTCGCCCGCCGCTTGCGCCGTCACCGTATAGCGCAGCCACTCCCCGGTCTCGAACTCGACCACCACGGGCTCGCCGCCGTCCAGACCGATGTCCACGCCGTCGTTGCGCCAGGTCCGTCCGGTGTTCCACCAGGGGATCCGCTCGCCCGGCCCGTCGGTGTCGGCGTCATAGACGTCCTTCCACGCCACGCCCGACCGACCCAGGTCATAGTCGGCCGCCCGGAGCGTCGCGACCGCCGTGCCGATCCGATGCGCCGTATACGGAACCGCCGCGTCCGAACGGGGCTGGCGCAGCATGGCGTCGACCACGTCGCGGTGTTCGACATTGTTCTCGAACCGGATGTCGTGGGTCGCCAGCCGCATCAGCGTCTCTTGCGCCTCCTGCGCCGACGGCCGCGGCCCCTTGCCCGTCAGATAGGCGACCAGCCTGGGCCAGCCGGAGTTCGGCGTGATCTCCAGCGGCTGGTTGAAGCCGATCTTCTTCAGCGGCCAGAAGGCCCAGCCGATCCCCTCGTCCTCGACCAGGGCGATGGTTTCGGTGAACCAGGTATTGGAATTCTCGCCGGATTCGCCCAGCCAAACCGGCGCGTTGGTCTCGTCCCTCAGCCGCAGGATATCGGCGATCGAGGCCCTGTCGGTCGCATTCCAGTATTTGTGGAAGCTGATCACGGTGTTCTCGTCCCACAGGGGCGTGACGCCGCGATAGTTGTTGCCCCAGCAATTGCCCTCGATGACGATCATGTGCCGCGGATCGACCTCGCGGATCGCCGCCGTGATCTCGACCATCAGCGACCGCAGCGGGGCGTTGGTCGTCTCCTCGCAGCCATGGCCGCCGCCGGGCTTCTCGAAGTCCCAGTTGGGTTCGTTGATCAGGTCATAGGCGCCGATGGCCGGCTCGTCGGCGTAGCGTTCGGCCAGCCGCCGCCACAGGGCCGCGGTCTTGCGACGGTTCTCGGCGCTGTCCCACAGCGACGGTTTCGACGGATCCCGGTCCGAGATGGCCAGGTCGCTCCCCTGCCCGCCCGGCGCGGCGTGCAGGTCCAGGATCAGATACATCCCGTTGGCCTTGACCCAGGCCAGCAGGGCGTCGATCTCGGCGAAGCCCTCTTCCTTCCAGGTGTCGCGCCCCGCGACCGGCTCCTGATCCGCCGCCAGGGTCAGCCGGTCATAGTGCATCGGCAGCCGCACCGAGTTGAAGCCCCACCGCCCCATGGCGTCGATGTCGGCCTTGGTCGTGTGGTTGGCGCGCCAGGCGGCGTAGAAGCCTTCCGTCTTCTCCTCGCCGATCAGGTCAGCGATCCGCGCCCGGATCACATGCTGCGGACCCAGGGCGCCCAGCTGCAGCATATAGCCTTCCTGCAGCACCCAGCCGCCCAGCCCCATGCCGCGCAGAATGACCGGCTCGCCCGCCTCATCGACGATCCGCGTCCCCTCCGCCCGCAGGAAGCCGCCTGTCTGGGCCTGGGCCGCATAAGGCGCGCATAGCATCGCCGTCGCAGCCAGGGCCGCGATCCATCCCGTCTTCATGGCGTTCCTCCACGCTCCTTTTTGGGAACGTTCTCACAGGGAGCGCGCGATAGCTAGGGTGAGCGATGCCGCCTTAAGGAGACGCCGGGAGTGTCTGAGGGGTAGGAAGCGGACGTTGGCCTCCCGGCCCTAGGCGCCCCCCGCTAGATTGGGCTGGGCGTCCGGGAGCCCATTCTCACTTCCGGCTATGTCGTCGCTTAATCTCGACCGGAGCCTCTCTCGCTCGGTCGCGATAACCGTTTCAACGATGTCGAAATCTTCGACTCCGATAGGCATGCTCTCGGACTGTTGATCGTCGTATCTATACGGGCCCCTAAGTCGGTTCATCTTATTGAAGATGTCCACAAAAGCGCTTTCTATATTCCCCAAGCGTCGGCCTATGTTGAGCCCTGAGTGAATAGGACCATGGGTCTTAGTGCCCATCGGAAGTGTATGGGATGAGACCAAGTGCGCTTTGGAAGCCAGCTCACACGCGCTGAATAGCGTATCAACGGAAACCGCAGCATGGCCTTCCGCCTCGGCTCGACGGGATGCTGCCAGGAAGTGATCTGCCTTATCGAGCAACAGTAGGCAGCGATTTCGCTGAGTCATGAAGTTGAAGCTCGTGAACCACCGCTCTCCGGTCCACAGGACTGTCCAATGACCGTTGTCCAGCTCGTCTGATGGCAGATCAAAGTCTTCGAGACCCTCCAAATCTCCTAGGACAATGCCGTCTCCCTTCTCAACTGCTCGCCGGGCTTTGATTGATGCTACTCCTCGTATCTCGTCGTTTATCCGGATGGTCACTGCCCCCTCTGGGGGCTGAATGCGCTGCGCACCCCACAGTGCGAAGTCTTCAGGTAAAACACCCGACGCCTTCCGGCGCGCCAATTCTGGGTTGATCCAGAGATCGAATGCCTGCTCCAGAACGCGTCGCCCCATTGCATCGGAGTCTGCTAAGGGAGGCCCATCGCTAAGGATTTGAACGGTTGATCTGTCCGGCATTACAGGCCTCGTTTTCGCGCTCGCGCCGTTGACCATAGAAACCTTCGGGTGGTCAGCATTGCCTCGGCCGGGAATGAGGCCACGTCCTGATGTACGGCGAGCTTGATATTCCATAAAGTCAGCAACAGGCACGTCCGGCTACATTTCCACCCTCCAGCCAACGTCTGCAACGGGTCGAAGGCGGTCATCGACACTTGCGCCGAAAGCCGCGCCCGCCCCAGGACGCCGCCCTTCCCTCACCCCGCCTTCAGATTCTCCACCACCGCCCTCAGCTTGGCCGGCAGGGGCTTGGGCCGGCGCGTCTCGGCGTCGACATAGACGTGGACGAAATGGCCGACGGCGGCCGGCACGTCGGCGCTGCGCTTGAACACGGCGAAGCCATAGCTGACGCTGGAGGAGCCGATCCGGTCCACCTTGATCCCGACCTCGATCACATCGGGGAATTTGAGCGCCGAGGTGTATTGGCAGCCGCTGTCCACCACCAGGCCGATGGACTCGTCCAGGGCGTTGGCGATCATCAGATGGGCGTTCACCGCCGAGTCCACGAACTCGTAGAATTTGGCGTTGTTGATATGGCCGTACTGGTCGTTGTCGGCCCAGCGCGTCGAGACCATGTGAAACGCCTTGTAGGTCGCGCGTTCGGCCAAGGGGCCCAGTTCCGTCTTCGGCATTGCGGTCTTCCTCCTGGGCGACATTCGGCGTCGCTCTCGATGCGAGGCTCGGGCTTGGACGCCGTTGCGTCAAGCGCCTATCGATAGGGGACAGATCACAAGGCGCTCAACCAGCCGACGACCGCGTCGGCGGCGGTAGCGCAAGAAAGAGCGTGACCATGAGCATCACCACCCGCGCCGCCGTCCTGTCCGCCATGGGCGCCGCGCCCCCCTACCGCGACAGCCGCCCCCTCTCCATCGAGACGGTCACGCTGGACCCGCCCGGTCCCGGCGAGGTTCTGGTCGCGATCAGGGCCGCCGGCCTGTGCCACTCGGACCTCAGCGTCATCAACGGCGACCGTCCCCGCCCCCTGCCCATGGCCCTGGGGCATGAGGCCGCAGGCGTGGTCGAGGCCCTGGGCGACGGCGTCACGGACCTCAGCATCGGCGACCACGTCGTCATGGTCTTCATGCCGTCCTGCGGCCATTGCGACCCATGCGCCGGCGGCCGTCCCGCCCTGTGCGAGCCGGGCGCCGCCGCCAACGGCAAGGGCGAACTGCTGTCCGGCGCCCGCCGCCTCTTCCGCGAGGGCGAACCGGTCAACCACCACCTCGGCTGCTCCGCCTTCGCCGAACGCGCCGTCGTCTCGCGTCGCTCCCTGGTCAAGATCGACCCGGCCCTGTCGTTCGAGGAGGCGGCCCTGTTCGGTTGCGCCGTCCTGACCGGCGTCGGCGCCGTGGTGAACACCGCAGGGGTCAAGGCGGGCCAGAGCGTCGTCGTCATCGGCCTGGGCGGCGTCGGCCTGTCCAGCGTCCTGGGCGCCCTCGCCTCCGGCGCCTCCCCCGTCGTCGCCGTCGATCTGTCGGAGGACAAGCTGGCCCTGGCCCGCACCCTCGGCGCCACTTCAGGCTTGGTCCAGACCGTCAACGGCGCCGATCCCGATGCGGTGGATCAGGTCCGCGCCCTGACGAACGGCGGCGCCGACTTCGCCTTCGAAATGGCCGGCTCGGCCCGCGCCCTCGACACCGCCTGGAAGATGACCCGGCGCGGCGGGACCACCGTCACCGCCGGCCTGCCCCCGCCCGAGGCGGCCCTGGCCGTCAACATCGTCTCCCTGGTGGGCGAGGAGCGCACCCTGAAGGGCTCCTATATCGGAACCTGTGTCCCCAGCCGCGACATCCCCCGCTACGTCGCCCTCTACCGCCAGGGCCGCCTGCCGGTGGATCGGCTGATGAGCGGCGTCATCCCGCTCGACGACATCAACGCCGGCTTCGACCGCCTGCACGCCGGCGAGGTGGTGCGGCTGGTGGTCAGGCCCTGACCATCACGCCCTGTGACTGGCGGCGCCCCCAGACCCGACCCTGCCGACCGTCGCGAAGCCGGGCGCGGGCCGGCGTATCATAAAAAAACGGCGACCCCGCCGGGGCCGCCGTCTCCACGTCCCGACCCGGTGGATCAGAACTTCATCGTCACCGTGGCGTTGTAGGTCTGGTAGTCCAGATCCTCGCGATCGACCATCGAGGCGGCCTTCAGCGTCACGCCGAACCGGTCGCCCTCGATGGCGACCGAACCGCCGATCTCGGCCCATTCACTGTCATTGCTGGCGCCGGCGAAGACCCCGCCGAAGCCGTCGGCCGCGACGAAGGCGGCCTCGACATTGCGGTTGTCGCCCGCCAGCTCATGCACCCAGCGCACGTCCAGCGCCGGCTTGATGCTCCAGCGGCCGCGACTTGTCTCGCCGCCGACCCGCAGGCCGATATGGTGCTGCAGCGAATCGAACGACTGGTCGGCGACGCTCAGGGCCGCGACCCCGCCCGTCTCCTGATAGGCGTCCAGATCGACCGAATAGGCGTTCAGCCCGATGTTCGGCTGCAGCTTCAGCCCGCCGCGCGTCAGGTTGAAGCCCAGTTCGGCCCCGCCGCTCACCACCTTGCCGTCCGTCTCCCCGTCGGCGCGGAAACTGGCGCCGCCGATGGCGAAGGCCCGTTCGGTGTCCAGATCCGCCGCGCCATAACCGATCTTGGCCCCCAGATAGGCGCCGTACGCCAGGTCCACCGCCCCATAGAGGGTCGCCTGAACCTGACGGCTGTCGGCCGTGCTGATCCCCTCGGCGAAGTCAGACTCGCCCTCGGCATAGGCCAGGCGGGCCCCCACGGTCAGGGCGTCGATGGTCCGTTCCAGGCCGCCGACGACATACCAGGCGCTCTGATCGTCGCTGCGGCTGTCGGCCAGGGTTCCGCGCAACTGGCCCGCCTCGCCCTCGATGGCGCCGGCGCCGAAATAGGCCGAAACCCCCTGTTTCCATCCGCCCCAGCGCGCCCGTTCCTGGGCCTGGCGGGTCGCCATGCCGGCCGCTGCGGCCGTCGCCGCCGGATCCAGCGACGCGACCTCCACGCCCGACCCGATCAGGGTCAGGCCTTCGCTCGCCCCGCCCGAGCGATCCCGCGCGATCCGTCCGTCCACCACGCCGCGCAGAGCCTCGGTCTGGGCCGACAGCAGGGTCACGCCGGAGTGGGCGGCGAAGGGCGACAGGCTCTCCAGCCCGACCTCCAGGGCCTCGCCTTCCAGCAGGTCTGTCTGGGCGTAGATGTCGCCCAAGGCCGCATAATCCGTGGCCCGCGCCGCATCCAGCATCCCGCCGACGGTGCGTTGGGCGCGCGAGTTCGGGTTGATGAAGTCCAGATAGGACCCCGCCTCGATCTCCACCTCCACGCTGGTCGTGGTGTAGTCCAGCACCGGATACAGCACGCCCGAGATGTCGGTGACGGCGTCGAATTCGCCATCCAGCCCGCCCTGGGCCGTCAGCACCGTATAGGTCTGGCCGAACTTCGGCGCGCTGACGAAGTTGAGCCCCAGCAGCCCGCCCAGCGAGGCCACGCCGGCCGTGCCCTCGAAACCGTCGGCCAGAACCGTCAGACGGTCGGATTGATCACCGCCGATGTCGATGAACAGGCGCGAGCCCGACGCCAACACCAGATCGCTTAACAGGGTCAGTTCGCCGATCTCGCCCTGCCCGCCCGGGGCGATCGAACCCATGGCCGAGGTCAGGACCGTGGAGTCGACTACGCCCGAACCGCTCAGAACCCCGCCCGCCAGCAGCATTTCAAAGGTCAGCAGCGCGCCGTCCACGTTCAGCTGCCCGGCCCAGACGCCGACGTCGTTCTGGGCGAACAACAGGCCGTCCGCGCCGATGTCCAGCACCGCCCCGCTGGTCCCGATGGTCAACCGGTCGATGACGGCGCGGGCGTTCAGCGTCGTCGTTCCCGCCGACATCAGGTTGACGTCGTAGAACAGCGGCTTCTCGCCGGCCAGCACATCGCCCTGGACGTTGAACGGCACGAAATTCGTCGAACCCGGTCCGCCCGGAACGATCTCGAACGGCAGGGTCGCGCCCGGCGCAGTGCCCACCGCCGAGGCTTCGTGCCGCACCGCCAGTCCGGAGGCGGTCTCGCCGCGCGAACTGCCGGCCGCCCCGCCGGCCCCGCCCGCGACGATCCCGCTCATATCGACGATCGTGCGGCCGCCGGTCACCTCGGCCTTGACCGGCTGAGCGCCCCCGCTCAAGCCGTCCTCGCGGTCATGGTTGTAGTCGGCCAGTTCCCCCGCATCGACGCAATCGCCGAAGAAGCAGATGCTGCCCCATTCGCCGCCGCGCGAGTCCACGCCCTCGGCCGGCGTGTCGGGCAGGCCCGTGACCAGATTGCCGTTGGCGTCGATGATCTTGTAGTTCGGATCCATCATCTGGACCCAGTGGGTCGGATCAAACCAGTCGCCGTCGCCGCCGGTCGTGGTCACATACTTGTAGGGGTTGTTGGCGACGATCCAGTCGGTGAACAGATACAGGGGCTGATAGCCCGCCGTCGTGCCGTAGCTGGCCGATCCCTGGCCGTTGAAATAGCGCGATCCCAGCGACAGGACGCCGACGACCACCGGCGTATCGAAGGCGCGATCCAGGATCAGGGGACCGCCCGAGTCGCCCCCCGCCGTCATGCCTTCGTTCTCCAGCGCGACGTCGTCGCCGAAGATGTTGAAGTCGAAGGTCGCGGTCCCGGCCGGATCGTCGAAATCGACCATATAGAGGTTCTGGCTCAGCCCGCCCTGGGCGCCGTCGCCGAACAGGAACAGGTCGATGTCGTCCAGCGACGCCAGGGCGCCGATCATGTTCTCGGCGGCCCGACGGCGGAAGTCGATCCCCTGAACCGAACCCAGGGACCCCGTCCCGCTGCGGCCGTATCCGCCGGTGATCACGTGCCGGTCCTCGTCGCCGGTCAGGGGCGAGAACAACATGGCCCAGGTCGGCACGCCCTTGGCCGGCGAATCCAGCACGCCGATGGCGACATCGCCCTCATAGAAGCCGCCGCCCTGGGCGTCCTCCAGCGAGCGGGGATCATAGAAGACCCGGCTCATATTGTAGTGCTGGTCGATATAGCTGGTGGCGTAGTCGCCGCTGGTGATCCAGTTCAGGATGCCGTCGAAGGCGTCGCCCTTGAACCCGATGCTGATCGGCCTCCCGAGGCCCTGGGATCCGTAGGCGACGTCGGGGAGGTCGTTGACGCAGTGGGCCGCGAACAGCACCGTGCGCGGATTGATCAGGCTGCCGGTGCAGACCCCCACCGAGCCGCCGCCGGTGTCGACGATGATGTTGCCGATGCCGTTGATCGCATCGGGGTCGGCCAGGACCGGCGGCGCGTTCGGGCTGAAGTTGTCATTGGGCACCTCCGCCGCCGCCGTCCCCGCCGCCGCGATCAGCCCGATCACCGACGCCGTCGCCAGCCAGCGACGACGACCCGTCCCGTTACGTTCAATCATGCCGTGCACTCCCCTCAAAATCCTGGGAGCCACCGTGCCGTATTATTTACCGACTGCAATAGGCCACAGACCGACTTGGACCGATTTGTGTCAATAACGTTACACCCAGTACAGTACAGCTTGGGCGCGACGAGGCTACTGACCCGCCAGCAGCGCCTCGACCTCATGCCGCTCCGGCGCCGACGGCTGGGCGCCGGGCCGCGTCGCCGCAAAGGCCCCCGCCGCACAGGCGAAGCGCAGGGCCTGCGTCGGCTCCATGCCTTCCAGCAGGGCCACGGTGATGGCGGCGACGAAGGCGTCGCCGGCGCCGGTGGCGTCGACCGCCTCGACGGTCGGCGGGGTCGCCCAGGCCATTTCGACGCCGCGCTGATACATCGCCGCGCCCCTGGCGCCCTTGGTGACCACCACCCGGCCGCCGCCGCGGTGCAGGCCGTCGCCATAGAAGGCGGCCTCGGTCTCGTTGACGACGATCAGGTCGGCGCGGCGCAGCAGCATTTCCGACACCGGCTGGGCGGGGGCCAGATTGGCGCAGACGAAGCCTGTGGCTCGGCCCACCGCCGCCTCGACCGTCTCGACCGGCAGCTCCAGCTGGACGATCAGGGCGCCCTCGATCCGCTGCGGCAACTGCTCCGGCGTGACCATATGATTGGCGCCGGCCGCCACCACGATCTGGTTCTCGCCCGTCGGATCGACGGCGATCAGGGCGACGCCCGTCGGGGCCGCCACATCCGTCTCGACCCCGGCCAGATCGACGCCCAGGTCCGACATCAGGGCCAGGGCCTCGCCGGCCAGGGAGTCGTTTCCGACTCGGCCGATCAGGCTGACCTCGGCGCCCAGTTTCTCGGCGGCGTAGGCCTGGTTGGCGCCCTTGCCGCCCGGATAGCGGGCCAGACTGGCCCCCGTCACCGTCTCGCCCGGCGCCGGCAGCCGGGGCGCCGTCGCGACCAGGTCCAGGTTGATCGAGCCGACGACGGTGATCCGCATCATCTGGCCTTCAGGGTCTCGGTCAGCAGGTCGAACACCCCCTGCCCGTCCGCCGCCACCGCCCAGCGGTGCCGCGCCGTGGCGGGATCGACGCGGAACTCCACCGCCGTATGGCCGCGCGTCAGGTCCGAGCCCGTCTCGACCTCGATCCGGCAGGGTTTCAGGGTGAACAGGTCCGGCTTCATCAGCCAGGCGATGGGACAGGGGTCGTGCAGGGGCGGGGCGTCGGATCCCACGACCTGCCGTTCGGTCCGCTGCGAGAAGCGCAGCAGGGCGGCGACGGTGCGCGCCGGGTCGGTGCGGATCGTCTCGACGGCGCGGATCCGGGCCTCGGTGGCCCGCACCTGATGGGTCGCGTCCAGGCCGAAGGCGATCACCTCGCAGCCCGAGCCGAACACCACCGCCGCCGCATCCGGGTCGGCCCAGATGTTGAACTCGGCCGAGGCGGTGATGTTGCCGCCCTCCGACCGCGCCCCGCCCATGACCACGACCGGCCCCAGATGCTCGGCCAGCCGCCGTTCGCGCTTCATCGCCAGGGCCAGGTTGGTCATCGGCCCCAGGACGGCGACGGCGACCGATCCGGCCGGGCGTTTCATCACCAGGTCGACGATGGCGTTGGCGGCGGGTCCGTCGCCGATGATGCCGATCGGCGCGAAGGGCTCCAGGTCGCCCAGCCCCTCGGGCCCGTGGAAGTCGCCCGCGCCCGCCGGGGGTCGTTTCAGCGGCCGTTCGGCGCCGCCGAACACCGGCACGTCTTCACGGCCGGCGATCTGGCGCACCATCCGGGCGTTGCGCTGGGTCAGGTGGGCGGGGACGTTGCCGCCCACGGTGGTGACGGCCAGCAGCGTCGGCTCGGCCGCCGCAAAGGCCAGGAACAGCGCCACGGCGTCATCCACGCCGGGGTCGCAATCGATGATCAGGGATTGGATAGACACATCCCTCGTTTGACGCTCCGGACGCCGGCGGGCAAGTCCGTTTCACCGCTTATCCCACGCGAATCCGACGCCTTTTCCAGCCACGCTTGCGCCCGCTTGACGTCCGCCTCCCCCGGCGTCACCCTGAGCCTCGTTCTCCGGGGGGTCGCAATCGAGCGGCTGAGATAGAGGTTTCTCCTCTGACCCGTCGAACCTGATCCGGGTCATGCCGGCGAAGGGATGAGTACGCTTTCCGGTCCCCGTTACAGGACCCTCGCGCCCGACGTCGGCGGACCTCAAACCGTTTGAGGCCGCCATGAACATCCAAGTCACCCCGCCCGTCCTGCCTGAAGAGCCGAACGTCGAGCTCGCCCTCAAGGACGCCCGCGAGCAGGTGATGAAGGAGACCGGCGCCATCCCCACCGGCGAACGCGCCGGATCGCGCAAGGTCTATGTCGCCGGCGAGCTCTACCCCGACATCCGCGTCCCCTTCCGCGAGGTCGCCGTCCATCCGTCGGCCAATGAGCCGCCGGTGACCATCTATGACAGCTCCGGCCCCTACACCGACCCGACCGTGACCATCGACATCAAGCGCGGCCTGCCGCCCGTGAAGTCGTCGTGGCAACTGGATCGCGGCGACATCGCCCCGGTCCTGAACCCGCGCGAGGTCAAGCCCGAGGACAACGGCCACGCCAGCGGCAAGAACCTGGCCCCCCGCTTCGACACCTCGCACCACCGCGTCTTCAAGGGCGTCGAGGGCCGCCCGGTGACGCAGTATGAATACGCCCAGGCCGGCATCATCACGCCCGAGATGGAATATGTCGCCATCCGGGAGAACCTGCGCAGGGAAGTGGCGAGTGGCAAGTGGCGCGTGGCGAGCGAAACCGCCCAGACGATCACCCTGGCGGACGGTTCGACCGTCCCCCTCCCCTCTTCCTCCTCGCCACTCGCCACTCGCCACTCGCCACTGGAGCGCGACGGCGAATCCTTCGGCGCCAGCATCCCCGACTTCGTCACCCCCGAGTTCGTCCGCTCCGAGATCGCCCGCGGCCGCGCCATCATCCCGCACAACATCAACCACCCCGAGGTCGAGCCGATGATCATCGGCCGCAACTTCCTGGTGAAGATCAACGCCAACATCGGCAACAGCGCCGTCCTGTCGTCGGTGGACGACGAGGTGGACAAACTGGTCTGGGCCACCCGCTGGGGCGCGGACAATGTCATGGACCTGTCGACCGGCCGCAACATCCACAACATCCGCGACTGGATCATCCGCAACTCGTCCGTCCCCATCGGCACCGTCCCCATCTATCAGGCGCTGGAGAAGGTGAACGGCATAGCCGAGGACCTGACGTGGGAGGTGTTCCGCGACACCCTGATCGAACAGGCGGAACAGGGCGTCGACTATTTCACCATCCACGCCGGGGTGCGCCTGCCCTTCGTGCCGATGACGGCGAAACGCGTCACCGGCATCGTCTCGCGCGGCGGCTCCATCATGGCCAAATGGTGCCTGGCCCACCACAAGGAGAGCTTCCTCTACGAGCATTTCGAGGACATCTGCGACATCATGCGGGCCTATGACGTCAGCTTCAGCCTGGGCGACGGTCTGCGCCCCGGCTCGATCGCCGACGCCAATGACGAGGCCCAGTTCGCCGAGCTGCGGACCCTGGGCGAACTGACCAAGATCGCCTGGGCCAAGGGCTGCCAGGTCATGATCGAAGGCCCCGGCCATGTGCCGATGCACAAGATCAAGGCCAATATGGATGAGCAGCTGAAACACTGCCACGAGGCGCCCTTCTATACGCTTGGCCCGCTGACCACCGACATCGCCCCCGGCTATGACCACATCACCAGCGCCATCGGGGCGGCCATGATCGGCTGGTTCGGCACGGCCATGCTCTGCTACGTCACGCCCAAGGAGCATCTGGGCCTGCCGGATCGTCAGGACGTCAAGGACGGCGTCATCACCTACAAGATCGCCGCCCACGCCGCCGACCTGGCCAAGGGCCACCCCGCCGCCCGGCTGCACGACGACGCCCTGAGCCGCGCCCGGTTCGAGTTCCGCTGGGAGGACCAGTTCAACCTGGGCCTAGACCCCGAAACCGCCCGCAAATACCACGACGCCACCCTGCCCAAGGAAGCCCACAAGACCGCCCACTTCTGCTCCATGTGCGGCCCGAAATTCTGCAGCATGAAGATCAGCCAGGACATCCGCCGCGATGCGATGGCGCAGAATGATGCGGGGGCGAGCTTGGCGGAGGCGGAGGCCGGGATGGCGGAGATGAGCGCGAAGTTCAGGGCCGGGGGCGGGGTGGTGGAGGTGAAGGTGTGACTAGACAAGCATAAATGTTCCCTATATGTTCCACCTTGCTCTGAGGTCTTTCTTTGGCGTGCGCGGTAGGGCAGTCTGCCCCCCGTAGTTGCAAAGCTCGGGGGAGAGCACAGGTTGGCAAGAGATCGCAAAGTCGAGGTAGCAGCGGTTAATGTTCGGATTCCGGAACATATGGACCGGAACTACACTGCACTCATCGAGAGTATTTTTAGAACAAGAAAGAGCGTCCGCGTCCGGGGGGACACATTCCTAGCGATCAAATCTTTCGACCCGGAAGCAGGCCGGGGGATTATCGCGAAGTTCACCGAGATAGAAGTCGACGGGGACTGGTTTGATTTAGAGTCTTTCGACACTGCAACGCCCGACATGGTCGGCGAAATTGCGATACCTCAGAACTTGAGACCCAATCTGTCTCAGTTTTACTTCGTGGTATAACCAAAAGAGCACGTCATTGTATTTGAAATATATGCAGATTCTAAGGGACTAAGCGCGCGAGCGTTCGAAAAGTTCTTGCGATCTACTGCAACAGATCGATTACTAATTTCTAGATTTGGTATCGTCGAAGTCGATGTTATTAAAGACTATGGGGAAATCGAACGAATACTAAACCTCCCACACCTCAAGGAGCTGACGGTTGTCATTCGCCCGCCTAATAGCGACGATATCGGCGAGGATTTAGCTAAGGTTATTGAGGAACGTCTTCGGGAGCAAAATGGCGGCGAGTACGAGGAACGCATAAAGTCTCTGCCCAAGAAGGACTTGGAACCCAACGAACGGACAAGAAAGTTGGCCATGATCGGTGCCGAGAATGGCGAGGTTGAAGCCAAAGCTGTTCAGAATCGCATCTTGACAAAAATTGGCACCACCGAAACCCCTCTAACCGAAGGCTCAAAATTCGGTGCAGACACATCCGCTCAGGCAGTTTTCTACAAACTGGCAAACCGATTGATGGACAGAATTCGTATGAAAAGGCGGGAAGTTCGTGAGTAAAACAACGGGCTTCATACCGAACATCAAGACGCTGTACCGAAGCTATGGCGGATTTGAATCACTAATAAAATCCGCTTACTTCTGGATAAGCCTTACAGTCTCGGCTCTTTGCTGGAGATTTGTATTAGACGAGAAATGGCCAGACATGTCGAAAGACATACTGCCACAACTCGCCGGATTTTCGGTTGCAGCGTATGCTCTTTTTTTCGCCGTTCTGGATGAAAAAACGAGAAATGCACTTCGAGCACCTTCAGAAAAACTCGGCGGTCGCTCACCACTTCTAATATTGGCAAGCTCGATATCTCATGCCGTTATAATTCAAATTGTCTCTGTGATCTCCGCGCTTATTTATTCAAGCAAACCATTTCCGTCTATAAATCCAATTATTTCACATGTTGTAAATATGACGACAGGATTTGCAGGAATGTTTCTTCTAGCTTACGGAATAGTTTTGGTTATTGCTGCCGTTCTATCGATCTTCAAGATACTGGAGATCGAAGCCAACGCCGGTTAACTCACTGTGCCCACCGTCATTCTCCTCGCCGGACCGATACGGCGTCGGGAAGACCACTTTCATAAGCCGCTTCCTGCGGCAGCGGGCGGGGGCAGTTGGCAAATTCAATCACCGCTATGGAGACGAATATGGAGACGAATATGGAGACGAATATGGAGACGGTGGCAGATGCAGACCGCGTCAGACAATATGCCTTCGACACATATATCGCCCCGGCCCGGCAAAAGTCCGAGCCTTTAGTGATCATTCGCGCCGGCGACGTGGCCTCCAAACTCGGCTTGACTGGCACCCTCCCTCAAGTTTGCGGGGCCCTCGGCGCAGCGACCTTCGAGACGACTTTTCACGTGCGCCGTGTCTATCTTCACGGCCCGATCAACGGCGCCAATACCTACTTCGTGTTCGACGTCAAACCCGCTGTCTGACGACCCCATGCCCACTCTCGTCCTCCTCGCCGGACCGAACGGGGCAGGCAAGACCACGTTCATCAACCGCTTCCTGCGTCAGCGGGCGGAGGCGTTTCGGTTCGTGAACCCGGACGCGGTCTCCCTCTCCCAACGGGAGAGGGACGCACAGTGAGATTTCCGCTATGCTGCGCCGATGTTCAGCATCCTCAACTATCCTGAACTGATCGAAAGAGCGCTCCAGAACGCTGCCTGGATCGCCAAGCACGGCACGCGCGAGGAGCAGTCCGGCAAGTTCCTGCCGCCGCCCGGCTGGAAGGGGCATCTGGTCACCGCCGCCGACGTTCCGGCCGCGCCCCGGAAGAAGCGGGCCTAATCCTCCCCTTTCGTCATCCTCCGGCAAGCCGCGTCTTCGCGGCGCAGACCGGGGGACCCAGCGGCCTGCGCGAGCAGGACCCTGTCGCGGATGCGGGCGTCTAACATCGCGCGGCGGACGCATTTCGCCTTCGGCGCCTCCCCTGGTCCAAGCTTCGCTTGGCCAGAGGATGACGAAGGGTCCCCCGGTTCCGCTGCGCGGCCCGGAGGATGACGAAAGGAAGGGAGGCGGCCGGGGGCGGCAAAAGCGGGATCACCCCTCAGCGCTCCTAATTCCGTCGTTCCGACCTCTGAATATATTCAGCTTTTCCGGCTCGCGCGCCAATCAACCCAGCACGGTTTCCCGCCGCCGTATAATCCCCCGGTCCCGTTCAGGGGCGGATCGGCCCGGGAGGGGCGTATGGATGGGATCGAGGGACGCCGGCCCTATGGGGACGAGGGCGACAGCGGGGGCTATGGCGAGAGCGACGGCGGGGGCGGCTATTTCGACCGGCGCCTGACCAACGAGGACTTCGTCGATCCGCCGCGCCGGCCGTCGTGGGATGGGGCGTCCCAGGACGAGGCGTCGCAGGATGAGGCGTCGCACGACACGCGGCCGCTGTATGACGGGCGGCCCGTGCGCGATCCCTATGACCGGGGCGGCGGCTATCGCCGGGCCTCGGACCAGGCCTGGGCGGCGGCGCGCGACGACTATCTGGCCGGCGACACGGCCGAGACGGTCAGCGCCCGCTACGGCATGGGGGTCAGCACCTTCCGCCTGCGCGCCCGGGACAAGGGGTGGCGGCGCATGGACCAGGTCGATCCCCCCTATGATCCGCTGGACCCGGACGAGGCGGCGGCGGACGGCCCGGCCGACTATGGCCGGATGGCGGACCTGGCCCGGATGCGGCTGAACCGCGCGCTGGAGGCCGGCCGCGCCGTCGAGGCGGCGCGCTGGATGCGCCTGCACCTGGGGCTGACGGCCCTGGCCCGGGACGTGTCGCCGGCCCCGCCGCCTGCGCCCCCCACGCCGGAAGCGCCGCCGGAAGCGCCGCCGCCCGCCCCGAAGGAACCCGACCTCGCCGCGCGCGCCGAAGCCCTCGCCCAGCAGATCTGCGTCATCGCCCAGGAAGCCGCCGCCCTGAAGCCCGGCGACTACGCCGGCCGCGACGCCCTGATGGCCCGGATCGACGCGCTGGACGACCTGGAGCCGACCGGGATTTCAGACGAATTAGACGATTCAGACGGTGTTTTTTCGCAGGGAGAGTCTGAAACCGGGCCGCCGTGACATCATCACCTCCCCATTCGCGAAGGCGAATGGGGAGGACAGGTCGCGTCAGCGACCAGGAGGGGGCGACTCGGTCGTCGGGACGCCCCATATTCCTGTCGCACACCCGGTCGCCCCCTCCTGGCGGCGCACGCGCCGCCTGTCCTCCCCATCGGCCTGCGCCGATGGAGAGGTGAGGCTCACACCTCCGAGGCGATCTTCCTCAGCGCCTCTTCGAACACCTGGGCCGGCTGGCCGCCGCTGATCAGATATTTGCCCTCGACCACCACGGCCGGGACCGAGCTGATGCCGCGCGACCGCCACAGGTCCTCGGCCCCGCGCACGGCCTGGGCGTAGCGGCCCGAGGCCAGGACCTCGCCCGCCTCGGCCCGGTCCAGCCCGGCGGCCTCGGCGGCGCTGGTCAGGACGCCGGCGTCGGTCAGGTTGCGGTTGTCGGTGAAGTGGGCCGTGAACAGGGCCTGTTTCAGCGCCTTCTGCTTCTCGGGCGCGGTCTCGTGCGCCCAGTGCAGCAGGCGGTGGGCGTCGAAGGTGTTCCAGATGCGGCTGTCGTCGGTCATGCGCATGTCGAAGCCGACCTCGGCGGCGCGGTCGCGGATCATGGCGCGGTTGGCGGCCGACTGTTCCGGGCTGGCGCCGTATTTGCGGCCGATGTGTTCGACGATGTTCTCGCCCTCGGGCGCGATCTGGGGGTTCAGTTCGAAGGGCTGAAACGCAATATCGGCGCCGATCCCCTCGCCCTTGAGGGCGTCCAGCGCCGTCTCCAGCCCGCCCAGGCCCACGACGCACCAGGGGCAGACCACGTCGGAAACGAAGTCGATCTTCAGGGTCTTCATCGGCACGGCTTGGGTCATGGCGAGGGCCTTCTGGAACAGGATGTGTTGCGGAGCATATGGGAAGGCCCCGCGCGACGCCAAGGCCTCAGCCCAGCGTCAGGTCCCGGGGCGGCCGGATCCTGCGCCAGCGCGCCTCCACGAAGGCGAAGGCGCCGAAGGCCAT
This sequence comes from Brevundimonas sp. GW821-FHT10A07, assembly GCF_059415785.1. Taxonomy (NCBI): domain Bacteria; kingdom Pseudomonadati; phylum Pseudomonadota; class Alphaproteobacteria; order Caulobacterales; family Caulobacteraceae; genus Brevundimonas; species Brevundimonas sp. GW821-FHT10A07. Next base: position 130,305 of record NZ_JBWKNX010000007.1, on the reverse strand, counting down.
CAGCCCCGCCGCCGTCAGCCCCAGCACCCACGACCCGCCGGGCTGGGCCTCCAGCGCGTCCAGCGCCGCCGCCGTCGTCGTCACCTCGCCCGACCGCGCGTGCAGCCCCGCCAGGACCACGAAGGTCCCCAGCGGCAGATAGGCGAAGCCCCGCGCGCCATAGCCCGCCCGCGCCAGGGCCGTCGCCGGCCTGCGCACCGCCTCGGGACAGGCCAGGGCCGCGTCGAAGTCGTCCCGGAAGGCCCTGACGATGTTGCCGATCCCGACGCCCAGCACCACCAGCCCCGCCGCGATCAGCAGCAGGCCGCCGAACGGCAGGTCCAGGATCCAGGCCGCCTTCTCCTGGTTCTCGGCGACGCTCTCGGCCCGTTCCGCCGCCTGGCTGGTCGCCTCCCCCGCCTCGTCCAGATACTCGAACACCCCCGCCGCCAGCAGGCCGTAGAACAGGCCGCTGGCCGCCTGACCCGCCCGCGTGGCCCAGCCCTTCAGGTCGGTTCCCTCATGGTCGGCGTCGAACAGGGCCTGCAGCACGCGCCAGCCGACGAAGGCCCACAGGCCCAGCCCCAGCAGCACCAGCCAGACCCGCCCGAACGGCTGCTCCGCCAGCCACCCCGCCGCCCCGCCCGCGCCCACCGCGTCGCCGATCCTGTCGGTCGCCGCCAGCAGGGTCAGCGCCCCCGCCGACAGATAGACGAAGCCCCGGGCCCCATAGCCGACCCGCGCCGCCCCCTCGATCAGGGTCGTCAGCTTGGGGATGCGGCGCGTGGCGGGGATACGGCTGCGGACGGCCTCGCCCAGGGCGGCGGCGGCGTGACGAAGACGGGCGAACATGGCGGCTCCAGCGCGGCGGAGCGGTTCAACGCCCCCGCCCGCCGATGGCTCCCGCGCTCAGGCGCGCGCGGCGTGAGCCGCCGGCAGCTCCAGCACGACCTTCAGCCCGCCCATGTCGCTGTCGCCCAGGGTCAGCCGCCCGCCGTAGGCGCGCGTCAGGTCCTCGACGATCGACAGGCCCAGGCCCGAGCCGGGCGCGCTCTCGTCCAGCCGGGCGCCGCGCTTCATCACCGTCTCGCGCTGGTCGGCGGGCAGGCCGGGGCCGTCGTCCTCGACCACCACCACCATCTGGCCCAGGCCGTTCTCCCCGGCCGAGACGCGGACGCGGCGGGTGCTGAACTTGGCCGCGTTCTCGATCAGATTGCCCAGGATCTCCTGCAGGTCCTGCCGCTCGCCCAGGAAGGCCAGGTCGTCGGGCGCGCGCCAGTCGATCTCGGAGCCCTTGTCGCGGAAGACCTGTTCGATCATGACCGCCAGCTCGTCCAGCACCTCGGGCACCGGCGTGGTCTCGCCCAGGCCGTGGGCGGCGCGGGCGGCGGCGCGGGCGCGGCGCAGATGGTGGTCGACCTGGCCCTGCATCACCCGGGTCTGGCGCCGCACCAGTTCGGGCAGGGCGCCCTCGGCGGTCCCGGCCTCGGCCAGCATGACCGAGATCGGGGTCTTCAGCGCATGGGCCAGGTTGCCGACATGGGTCCGCTGGCGCTCGACCACCTCCTGGTTATGGGCCAGCAGCCGGTTGACCTGTTCGGCCAGGGGCTGGATCTCCAGCGGATAGGACCGTTCGATCCGCGCCGCCTGGCCGTGGCGCACGGCCGCGATCTCGTTGCGCAGATCATACAGGGGCCGCAAGCCGACCTGAACCTGAATGAAGACCGCCGACACCAGGATGAAGCCCAGGATCAGCAGGGCGACCCAGGTCAGGGTGGCGAACTGCCGGGTGTCCACGTCGACGTTGGACCGGTCGATGGCCGCGAAGAAGACCACCGGCGTGGTCCGTCCCGGCAGGGACTTCATGCTGGCCGCCACCCGTAGCGGCTCGCCCGCAGGACCTGTGGCGTTATAGGTGATGGTCTGGCCGTAGGCGTCGTCCAGCCGACCCGGCAGGTCCGCCGGCACCGTCAGGTCCTCGCCGTACAGCGAGTCCGAGCGGGTGATGATCCGCAGGCCTCCGGCCAGGGTCGGCTCGGCCGTCATCCAGTACTTGCCCGAAAACACCCGCAGGGTGGGGGCGTCCATGATCTGGGGCGTCAGAACCTTGCCGCTCGCCGTCACCGTGCGCACCACCAGTTCGTCGGTGGTCTCGCTCAGCACGTTTCCCAGGCGGCGCAGGGCCGATTCCTGGAACTGGTTGGTCAGGACGAAGCCGGTCGCCACCAGGGCCAGCAGAATCCAGCCGGCGGCCAGCCAGATCAGCCGCCGCGTCAGCGACCTGCCCGGCCGCCCGAACCAGCGGCCCCAGCCGCCGGGCGGCGTCCGCCGCGCCCCAGCCCCCGCTTCGGTCATTGCGGCGTGATCACGCCGCCTCGGACTCGCCCGTCAGGGGCGCCAGGCGATAGCCCAGGCCGCGCACGGTCTCGATCCGGTCGGATCCGATCTTCTTGCGCAGCCGGCCGATGAAGACCTCGATGGTGTTGGAATCCCGATCGAAATCCTGATCGTACAGATGTTCGACCAGCTCCGTGCGGCTGATGACCCGGCCCTGGTGCATCATCATATAGTGCAGCAGCCGGTACTCCAGCGAGGTCAGGCGCAGGGGCTCGCCGTTGACATTGGCCCGGGCCGCGCGCGGATCCAGACGCAGGCCGCCGCACGACAGGGTGGCCGAAGCGATGCCGGCCGAGCGCCGCAGCAGGGCGCGCAGCCGCGCCAGCAGTTCTTCGGTATGGAAGGGTTTGGTCAGATAGTCGTCGGCCCCGGCGTCGAAGCCCGACACCTTGTCCGACCAGGCGCCGCGCGCGGTCAGGATCAGGACCGGCGTCGCCTTGCCCTCGCGCCGCCAGCGCTCCAGCACGGAGACCCCGTCGATCTTGGGCAGGCCCAGGTCCAGCACGATCACGTCATAGGGTTCGGTGTCGCCCAGGAACCAGGCCTCTTCGCCGTCGGCGGCGTGGTCCACCGCATATCCGGCGTCGGCCAGGGCGCCCTTCAGCTGACGCGACAGGTCGGCGTCGTCTTCAACCAGCAGGACACGCATCTTCAGTCTTCTCCCACCACGCGGCCCGAGCGGGCGTCCACGCGAATATCAGCGACCCGCCCGCCGGGATATTCCCAGCGCACCACCACCGTGTCGCCGCGCGGGCTGACGCCCAGCATCCGCCCGTCGCGACCGGCCCCGACCCGACGCACCACAGCCCCCAGATCGGCGCGCGGCCCATCGGCCGAGGGTCGATCGCGCGAGGGGGCGTCGCGACGCTGATCCTGTTGCGGACGCTCTCGGTCCTGGTCGCGCGACTGCGCCAGGGCCTGGGTCGCGGGGACCAGGGCCATCAGGGCGGCGATCAGGAGGGCGCGGGTGCGGTTCATGAAGTCGCTTCTACGGGGCCGGCTCTGAACAGCCGCTGAACGGGGTGTTTGGAAACGGGCGATACGGCCGAAAAGCCGCACGTCCGTCGCATCTATAACAGAGATCGCGCGAACGGGTCTTCCTGCGCCGAAAAGATGAACGGTGACTGAAACGCGGCGTTCAGATCGGGCTCAGGCTGGAGATGGCTTTCTGGGGACATCGCAGCCCCCGCCGGGGCGCCCCGCACCAGAAGGAACGATCCGATGCTGAACAAGAAAGTCTTCCTGCCCGCCCTCATCCTCGCCGCCGCCGCCGCCTCGGCCGCCCTGCCCGCCGCCGCCCAGTCCTATGGCCCGTCCCATCACGCCCGACCGCCTGTCCATCATGCGGGCTACGGACACTGGTCGTCGATCAACGCCCGCCAGGCCAATCTGGACCGCCGCATCGACCAGGGCGTCCGTTCCGGCCAGCTCAGCCGCCGCGAGGCCACCCGTCTGCGGGGCGAGTTCAACGGCCTGCTGCGGCTTGAGGCCCACTATCGTCGCGGCGGCCTGACCGCCTGGGAACGCACCGACCTGGACCGTCGCTTCAACCGTCTCTCGGCCCAGATTCGCAACGAGCGCCACGATTGGAACCACCGTCGCGGCTGAACGCCGTCTCGGTAATTTCCATGGGAGCGCGGTCCGAAGGGGCCGCGCTCTCTCTTTGGGACGACCCGCAGGGCTTCCCCTCCGCTTCACAACAGCCGCCGCCAAAGGTCGTCATTCGTCCTTGTGACGAGGTTTGAATGACGGTCAGGCTTGGTCTCGCCTACAGCTTGATGAACGGCTGCATCAGCTTGCCCAGCCAGCCGTCCAACTCGATCTGACCGTCCAGGGCCACCACGCACAGGCAGGGATCGGGCGAGACCACGCGCGGTTGGTGCAGCACCTCGCCGTCCGCCTCCTCGAAGTCGCCGACGTCGAACCGGGCGGTTTCGGTGGCGTAGGCGCCGTGGATGACGCAGGTCAGTTCGATCCCGCCATGGGTATGGCGCGGCGTCTCGCGGCCCGGCCCGATTTCCAGCAGGATGACGCGGCAGTCGCCGTCGCGCGGCGCATGGACGTCGCGGGCGCGCATGCCTGGTCCCAGCCATCGCCACGGTCCCAGCGCGTACCGGCGCAGGGGCTCAGGCAGGCCGACCATATCGTTCAACGGCGTGGAGGCCAGAACCTGTCCGGCGTCGGCCTCGGCCCGCGCCAGGACGCGCGCCAGGGCGTCGTCCGGCATCGGCTCGGGCTCCAGATCGTCCAGCAACTCGCCGCCCACGGACTGAAGCGTGCGGACCCAGGCGTCGTTCTGCGGCCGCATCGCCAGATGGGCGGCGACCACCACGGCCTCGGGCGGGCTGAGGGTGCCGGCCGCATAGGCCAGAAGCCGTTCTTCGGAGGGGTTGTGACCGCCGGTCATGCCTCGCCTCCGGCGTCGTCCAACAGGGTGCGCAGTTTGATCATGGCCTTGCGTATTCGGGATTTCACTGTGCCCAGCGGCAGGTCCAGCCGCCGGGCGATTTCGGAATGGGGATTGTCCTGGAAGAAGGCCAGACGAAGGACCTCGATCTGATCCGCCGTCAGCCGCGCCATGGCCGTCTTCAGCCGCGCCGCATCCTCGGCCATCAGCACGACCTGGTCCGGCCGTTCCGGCTCTTCCTGCGACAGTTCGATCTCGGGCATCGGGGTGCGCCGCGCGTCCTGGCGCAGCACGTCCAGGCGCCGGTTGCGGGCGATGGTGAAGATCCAGGTCGCGGCCCGGGCCTTGGAGCTGTCGAACAGTTCCGCCTTGCGCCACACGGTCAGCATGGCGTCCTGGGCGAAGTCCTCGGCCGCCCCCGCAGGCGCCCCGGCCTTCATCAGATAGGCCTTCAGACGCGGCGCGAAATGTTCGAACAGGCGCGCGAAAGCCTCGCGGTCGCGCCGTAACGCCACCGCCTCGATCAGCCGGTCATGCTCGCCGCCCACAGCCGTCACGGGTGGCCGAATCCGCTGATAGGTTGAAACCTGTCCATACATGGAACCTAGTACGGTTCTGACGAAAGTCTGGATCATTTCGTGATCCGGCCGCGTACTGGGCGCGTATCTTCGCCACCTGTCGCCCGTCGTTCGGAGTCTTTATGCCCTTGTCGTCCCCTCCCAGCGAGACCGGTCCGCGCCTGCGGATCGCCGTCGTGGGCTCGGGGATCGCCGCCCTGTCCAGCGCCTGGCTGCTGTCGAAGCGCCACGATGTGACGATCTACGAACGCGACGACCGCCTGGGGGGCCATTCCAACACCGTCGATGTCCGCGCCCCGACCGGCGAGACGGCGGTGGACACCGGCTTCATCGTCTTCAACGACGCCACCTATCCGAACCTGATCGCCCTGTTCGCCCATCTGGGGCTCGAGACGCGGGCCACCGACATGTCCTTCGCCGTCTCCCTGGATCAGGGCCGGTTCGAATATGCGGCCCCCGCCCTGTTCGCCCAGCGCCGCAACCTGTTCCGCCCGCGCTTCTGGTCGATGCTGAAGGAGATCCTGCGCTTCTATCGCTCGGCCCCCGGCGGCATGGCCGCCCTGGGCGACAGCGACGTGACCCTGGGCCAGTATCTGAAGCGCGAGGGCTTCAGCGAGGCCTTCCGCGACGACCATCTGCTGCCGATGGCCGCCGCCATCTGGTCGTCGCCGGCCCATACGCTGATGGATTATCCGGCGGAATCCTTCCTGCGCTTCTGCGGCAACCACGGCCTGCTGAAACTGGTCGGCCGGCCCCTGTGGCGCACCGTCGTCGGCGGCAGCCGGGCCTATGTCGAGGAACTGGCCCGTCAGGTCGGGGCCGGGCGAAAGGGCGACGCAGTCCGGCTCCGGCGCGGGGTGGACCAGGTCCAGCGCATCGACGGCGGCGTCGTGGTTCATGACACCACCGGCGCCCGGGAGCGGTTCGACCATGTCGTCATCGGCGCCCACGCCGACCAGGCCCTGGCCATGCTGGCGGAGCCCACGGCGCAGGAGCGCGATCTGCTGGGCGCCTTCCGCTACAGCCGCAACCTGACCATCCTGCACACCGACGCAGGCCTGATGCCCCGGCGCCGGCGGGCCTGGGCCTCGTGGAACTATATCGGCGCGGACGGCGGCCTGTGCGTCACCTACTGGATGAACAGGCTCCAGGGCCTGCCGGGCCAGGACCTGTTCGTCACCCTGAACCCGCCGCGCCCACCGGCCGCCGGAACCCTGTTGCGCAGCGAAGTGTACGAGCACCCGATCTTCGACCCCGCCGCCATCAAGGCGCAGAAGTCGCTGTGGAGCCTGCAGGGCCAGGGCGGCGTCTGGTTCTGCGGCGCCCATTTCGGGGCAGGCTTCCATGAGGACGGGCTTCAGTCCGGTCTGGCGGTGGCCGAACAACTGGGCGGGGTGCGTCGTCCCTGGACCGTCGAGAACGAGAGCGGCCGCATCCATCTGTCCTCACCCCCGGTCCAGATGGAACCGGCGGCGTGACAGGCTCGGCCCTCTATGTCGGCAAGGTGTTTCACGCCCGTCTGCGGCCGACGCCGCACCGACTGAACTACCGCGTCTTCTGGCTGATGCTGGACCTGGCCGAGATCGACGCCTTGCACGGCCGGCTGAAGACCTTTTCACGCAACCGGTTCAACCTGCTGTCCTTCCACGACCGGGACCACGGCGACGGCTCGGACCGTCCGCTGCGGGCCCAGATCGAGACGCGGCTGGCCGAGGTCGGGGTGGATGTCGGTCAGGGCGCGATCCGTCTTCTGACCATGCCGCGCGTCCTCGGCTTCGTCTTCAACCCGATCAGCCTCTACTACTGCCATCATGAAGACGGGCGGCTGGCCGCCATGGTCTATGAGGTCACCAGCACCTTCGGCGAGCGGCGGTCCTATGTCCTGCCCGTCCTGGCGGCCGACGCCCAGGCCGGCCGGTTCCGGCAACAGACCGACAAGCGCCTGTATGTCTCGCCCTTCATGGCCATGGGCATGACCTATGACTTCCAGGGTCAGACGCCGGGCGACACCCTGGGCCTGGTCATCAACGGCTCGGACAGCGAGGGCCTGCTGATCGCCACCAGCATGAGCGGCGCGCGTCGGCCGATGTCCGACCGCGCCCTGATCGCCGCCGCCCTGGCCATGCCCCTGCTGACGCTGAAGGTCGTGGCCGCCATCCATTGGGAGGCGCTGAAACTCTGGCTGAAGCGCGTGCCCCTGACCCGCAAGCCCGCGCCGCCCCCCGACGTGCTGGACCTCCGACACAGGGGTTAGGGGCCTCAGCCCCCCAGGGTCATGGCGCGCGCCAGATCAGCGATTTCGTCGCGGGTGATGAAACCGTCGCGGTTGCGGTCGGCGGCGGCGAACCGCTCGCCGTTCAGGGCGCGGAACTCGTTCAGATCGACGGCGCGGTCATTGTTGCGGTCAATGGCGCGCAGCTTCTGAATCTGCTCGCGGCTGGGGCGTCGCTGCGGAGCGGGGGCGCCGTCCGGGCGCAGGGCGCGCAGTTCGGACATCGTCAGACGGCCGTCGCGATCGGCGTCGGCCCGGGCGAACCGGCCCTCGCGCGCAGCGTCGAACTCGACCCGCGACAGGCGCCCGTCATTATTGACGTCCGCCTGCTGGAACAGGGCGCGACCGGCGCCGGTCGGGGTCTGGGCGGGCGCGGCCGTGGCGACGACGGCGATCGCCGCGGCGGACAGGACGGACAGAACAAGGCTTTTCATCGGGCTCTCGATCGGAAAAGGGGCCCCGGCCGCACGGTTGGGGGGATGCGGCCGGGGCGACGGGCGGAGCCGGGGGTGAGGCGCTCCGCCCGAACCGGGAAAGGGGGTCAGTAGGGGCGGGTGACTGTCGAACTGCGCGTGGCGCCGTTGTTCGCGGTGACGGTGCGGTTCACGGTGACGCCGTCGTCGTCGCGATAGGCGTCGATCTGGCGTTCATAGCCGTAGCCGTTCGAGGTCTGAAGGCTGGACGACCGGCTGTAGCTGTCATCGCCGTGGACGATCGAGGCGGCGCGGGTCTGGAGCGTTCCCGGCCGGACCGGTGCGGACGACCGTCGTGGCGTAGCCGTTCCCGGTGTCCACCGTGGTCCTGGCGCGGGCGCTGGACCAGCCCTGGCCGTCCACCGATCCATAGCGGAAGACCGAGGCCGAGCCGGGGCTGCGGTAGATATCCACGCCGCGCATGGCGCTGTCGGCCGCAGCGACGAGGCCGGCGACACCAGCAGGCCCGTCGAGGCGGCGGCTGCGAAGGGACGACGGGAGCTCATGGGCAGGCTCCTTGTGCGAGGTCCGGCCTGTTCCGAACGACTGCAGACTGACAGATCGGCCCGTCCGGGGTGTGTCACCCCGGCGCCCGTGCGTAACAGCGTGTATCCGCTACTGGCGGGGCGGAGGCGGTTGCGCCAAAGCTTGGCCCATGACGACGGCTTTGATCCATCTGGTCGAGGACGACCCCGAAATCCGCGACCTGGTCTGCGCCCTGCTGGCGCGCGAGGGGCTGGACTGCACGGCTTTCCCCGACGCCGCGGCCTTTTGGCGGGCCTGGGCGGTCCAACGGCCGGACCTGGTGGTGCTGGACCTGATGATGCCGGGCGAGGACGGCCTGTCGGTCTGCCGTCGGATCCAGGGCGCCGTCCCGGTGCTGATCGCCTCGGCGCGAGGCGAACCCATGGACCGGATCGTGGGGCTGGAGGTCGGGGCCGACGACTATGTCGCCAAGCCGTTCGTGCCGCGCGAGCTGGTCGCCCGCATCAAGGCCCTGCTGCGTCGCCGCGACCAGGCCGAACCCCGGCCGCCGGCCCGCCGTCTCGCCTTTGGCGGCTGGCGCCTGGACCTCGCCTCCCGCGCCCTGACCGATGCGGATGACCAGGCGGTGGAGCTGACCGGCGGGGAGTTCGACCTGCTGGCCGCCTTCGTCAGGCGTCCGCAGCAGGTCCTGTCTCGCGACGACATCATGGACGTGCTGAAGGGCCGCCAGGCCGACGTCTTCGACCGCTCCATCGACATCCAGGTCTCGCGCCTGCGCCGCAAGCTGGGCGACCATCCCCGCGAACCCCGGCTGATCCGCACGGTGCGCAACGCCGGCTATCTGTTCACCGCAGACGTCGAGGTCCAATCGTGAGACGCATGGGCCTCGCCAACCGCCTGACGCTGACGCTGGTCCTGGTCGTGGTGGCGCTGCAGGCGGTCAGCGTCCTGGGCCTGCTGAGGTTCCAGCGCGGCGATCAGGACGAATGGCGCCTGCCTGTGCCGGTGCGGATCGCCGCCGCAGCCGCCGCCCTGGACCGCACGCCGTCGCAAGAGCGGGACGACCTGCTGGTGGCCCTGAACGGCGACGACACCCGCTTCTTTATCGCCGACGGGGTTCCGGCCGGCTATCGCGTGCACGGCGGCCCCCTGCCCGCGCTGTTGCGCAGCTATGGCGCGGCGCTGGCGGGGCGCGACGTCCGCCTGCTGGTTCCCGAGGAACGCCGCCGCTTCCGCCCTCAAGCCCAACGACGACAGACCGCCGTCTATGCGGCGTCGGTCGCGCTGGCGGACGGCCAGAGGCTGGTGGTCGCTCCGGGCCTGTGGCAACGTCGCCGCAGCATGGCCATGGCCGCCCTGGTGTTCAGCCTGCTGGTCGGGCTGACGGCCGCCTTTCTCGTGTGGCGGATGGTGCATCGGGCGACCCGCGACCTCCAGGCCATCGCCGACGCTTCCGACCGTTTCGCCCGCGATCTCGCCGCCCCGCCGATGGACGAGACCGGCCATGCCGAGGCGCGCCGCGTGGCCTCGGCCTTCAACCGCATGCGCGCCCGCATCAAGGCCCTGGTAGGCGAACGCATGCGGATGCTGGCCGCTGCGGCGCACGACCTGAAGACCCTGATGACCCGGCTTCGGCTGCGGGTCGCCCTGATCGAAGACCCGGACCAGCGGGCGCGGGCGGACCGGGACGTGGCCCTGATGGCCACCTTGATCGAGGATGTGCTGCTGGTCGCGCGCGGCGAGGAAAGACCCGCTGTCCTTGCCCCCGTCGATGTCGCCGAACTGATGACGGAACTGGTGCGGGAACGCGCCGCCCTGGGCCAGGCGGTGACCCTGGGACGGCTGGAGGCGGGACGGGTCCAGGCCGACTCGGGCGGCCTGCGCCGGATTCTCGAGAACCTGATCGAGAACGCCGTGACCTACGCCGGTTCGGCCGAGGTCGGCTTCGAACGCGACGACGACCGCTGGCGGCTGACGGTCGTCGATCACGGTCCCGGCCTGTCGCCGGCGTTCGAGGCCCAGGCCTTCGAACCCTTTGCGCGAGGCGAGGCGTCGCGCAGCCGCGAAACCGGCGGTTCCGGTCTGGGCCTGGCGATCGCCCGTTCCCTGGCTCAGCAGATGGGCGCGAGCGTCCGCCTGGAGACCACGCCCGGCGGCGGCCTGACCGCCGTGATTCTGTTCAGGACCGACTGACTACCGCGCCGAGGATCCGACGATCCCCGACAGGCCTTCGACCAGGGCGTCGAAAACGGCGCGGCAGCGGGCGTTTCCGCGCAGATCCTCGTGCATGACGATCCAGGTCTCCAGCGCCATATGAAAGGCGTCGGGCAGGACGCGGACCAGATCCGGCTGGCGCGCCGCGACGACGGTCTGGCAGATGCCGATGCCGAACCCGGCTCGGATGGCCGCCAGCTGGGCCACGTCGCTGTCCACCCTCAGGGCGAAGGCGTCGCGGCTCAGGGCCGGATACTGCTGGACCGCAGCCCGGATCGCGGGGGTTTCGACATCATAGCCGATCAGGTCGTGATCCTTCAGATCGGCCAGGGTCCGGGGCGTCCCGCGTCGCGCCAGATAGTCGCGATGGGCGTGCAGGCCGATGACCAGGGCGCCGACATGGCGCGAAACCAGGGCCTGCTGCTCGGGCCGGACCATGCGAACGGCCACATCGGCCTTGCGCTGCAACAGGTCGTCCAGGGCGTTGGACGGCGACAGCTCCAGCGCCAGTCCCGGATGGGCCTGACGCATCCGGGCCAGTATGGGCGGCAGATGTTCGACCGCCACCACCTCGCTGGCGCTGATCCGCACCGTGCCGGAGAGGGCGCCGCCTCCGCCCCCACCCTCGGCGGTGCGGCGCAGGGCGGCCGAGGTCGCGGCCAGCCGCTCGGCCAGGGGCTTCAGCTCCAGCGCTGCGTCCGTGGGGGACAGGCCCCGGGGCGTGCGCAGGAACAGCTTGGCGCCCAGGGCCGTCTCCAGGGCGTCGATATGGCGGGCGATGCTGGGCTGGCTCATGTCCAGACGCCGCGCCGCGCCGGACAGCGACCCCTCGCGCAGCACGGCGTGGAAGGTGCGATACAGATCCCAGCTCGGCTCACTGTTCATTGATTTTCGTATAGCAGGTGCAGATATTTCGACAATTCCGTTGATCCGGCGTTCGGTCGATACAGGCTTCATCAAACGGATGGAGCGCGACATGACGACGAAATCAGCCCTGGTTCTGGGCGCCACGGGCGGCGCGGGCGGGGCGGTGGCCGCGCGGCTGCTGAAGGCGGGATGGTCGGTGCGCGCCCTGCATCGCCGACCCGAGGGCGTGCGCGGCGACGCGCGGATCGCCTGGATCAGGGGCGACGCCATGTCGGCGGCGGACGTCGCGGCGGCGGCCGAGGGCGTGTCCCTGATCGTCCATGCGGTCAATCCGCCCGGCTATCGCAACTGGAACACCCTGGTCCTGCCGATGCTGGACAACACCATCGCGGCGGCCGAACGGAACGGCGCGCGCATCCTGCTGCCCGGCACGGTCTATAACTACGGCCCTGACGCCTTCCCCGACATAGCCGAGGATGCGCCCCAGAACGCCAGGACCCGCAAGGGCCGCATCCGGTTCGAGATGGAACGTCGCCTGAAGGCGGCCGCCGATCGCGGCCGGGCCAAGGTGCTGATCGTCCGCGCCGGCGACTTCTTCGGGCCTGAAGCGGCCAACAACTGGTTCAGCCAGGGTCTGGTCAAGGCCGGCGAACGGCCGACCGCGATCACCTATCCGGGCCAGCCGGGCGTCGGGCACCAGTGGGCCTATCTGCCGGACGTGGCGGAGGTGATGGTCCGCCTGGTCGAACGCAACGACCTGGAGGCTTTCGCCCGCTTCCACATGGAGGGCCAGTGGGACGCCGACGGAACCCGGATGACCGGCGCCATCCGCCGCGTCCTGGGCGAGCCCAAACTGCCGATCAAGCCCATGCCCTGGCTGGTGATGCGTCTGGCCGCGCCCTTCGTGCCGCTGATGCGCGAACTGATGGAGATGGCCTATCTGTGGAAACGCCCGGTCCGCCTGACCAACGCCCGGCTGGAGGCCCTGATCGGCCCCGAACCGCGCACCCCGCTCGACGAGGCCGTGCGGGCCACCCTGGCGGGTATCGGCAGCCTGGAGCCGGCCCGTGCGGACAGGCGCCCGTAGAGGCGACGGGCGAAGAAGACTGACTGTAGAAGGGAGAATGGTGGACGCGACAGGGATTGAACCTGTGACCCCCTCGATGTCAACGAGGTGCTCTCCCGCTGAGCTACGCATCCGCCGTAGGGCCCCGGGAAATCGCCCCGGGGCGGGAAGAGCGGTCGTATAGCGGCCCGGCCTGGCGGCATCAAGCCGATTTCACGGCCAGATTACGATTTTTGGGAGAACGACGTTAAACGCGTCGCTCAGGTCCAGCGTCAGGCCGCGACCATCCGTTCGACTTCGCTGACCAGATCGCGCAGATGGACCGGCTTGGACAGGACCTTGGCCTGGGGCGAGGCCTGGGCGGCGGTCAGGGCGACGGCGGCGAAGCCGGTGATGAACATGATGCGCAGGCCCGGCTGACGGGCGGCGGCGACGCGGGCCACCTCGATCCCGTCGGCGCCGGGCATGACGATGTCGGTCAGCAGCAGATCGTAGGGGCCGTGTTCCAGGGCGTCGATGGCGTCGTCGCCGTTCTCGCAGTCGACGACATGATGTCCCGCCCGTTCGAGCGCCCGGGTGAGGAAACCGCGAAGCGAACTGTCGTCTTCGGCCAAAAGGATGCGCGCCATTCGAGAAATGCCCGTTTAATCAGGGACGCAACCTAGGCCGACAAGCGTAAACCGGCGATGAAATTCACCGGTCGAACGTCTTCCTTCCACAGCGAAACCCGTTATGCGGGGATCATGACCACGGACGGGGCCAGTTTCGCGATCAGCCTGCCGCCCGCCGCGGCCCCGGAAACGGCCCTGGTCTTCGCCTCGCCTCACTCGGGCGAGACCTATCCCGACGACATGGGGGCCGTCGCCGGACTGGCCCGCGCCAGCCTGAAAAGCGCCGAGGACGCCCTGGTCGGCGCCCTCGTGCGTGAAGGGCCGGCCCATGGCGCGCCCCTGATCGAGGGGCGGTTCGGCCGGGCCTATCTGGACCTGAACCGCGACCCCGGCGAACTGGATCCGGACCTGATCGTCGATGCGGACGGGCCGGTCGGGGCCAAGACCCGGGCCGGATATGGCGTCATCCCCCGGCTGTCGGGCGACGGCCTGGCCCTGTACGACCGACGTCTGTCGCTGGCGGAGGCCCAGGCGCGCATCCGGACCGCCCACGCCCCCTATCATGCGGCCCTGGCCGAACTGATGGAACGCACGCGGGCGCGACGGGGCCGGGCCGTGCTGATCGACTGGCATTCGATGCCGACGCGGGCGGTAGGGGCGGAGGTGGTGCTGGGGGACCGGCACGGGTCGTCGTGCCAGGCGCGACTGACCCGGCGACTGCGCGACCTGTTCGAGGGGCTGGGCTGGCGGGTGGCGCTGAACCATCCCTACGCCGGCGGCTGGTCCACCCAGGTCTGGGGCCGGCCGGCGGACGGCTATGAGGCGATCCAGATCGAACTGAGCCGCAAACTGTATCTGGACGAGGCGACCCAGACGCCCAACGCGGCCCACGCCGCGACCCGCAAGGCGCTGAACCGCGTCATCGCCGCCCTGTGCGCGGACGACGGGGCGGCCTGACCCCGGCCCCCCTGACCCCGGATCGGCGCGGGACGAAAAAAAAGCCGCGCCCGGAGGCGCGGCATAAAAGTCTATAGGGAGGAAACGCCCAGGAAGGGCAAGACGCCCGGAGGCGTCGAAGGTCAATCTAGGTTGCGATGCACAATCGGTCAAGCGCTGCGCGCGGTTTTCGGGTCACGGCATGTTACGCAATTACGGCGCTTTCGCCCCAATTCGACGCACTGGGGCAGGAGAGGACGTCCCCTGTCGCACCTGCAAAATAACCGTCATTCACCCAGCAGGCGCCGCGCATTTCGGATGGCGCGGGCGGCGGGCGACGCCTCCTGGCGATAGATCAGCAGGCCGAAGGACGAGGCCACGCCCAGGGCCAGCCACAGAGGGCCGAACAGCCAGGCCGCCGCCGCCAGGGCGAAATAATAGCCCCGGACCCCCTGGCTGAACGAACTGAGCGCGGGATTCAGCAGTTCGGCCGCCGCCTCGCCGAACGCCTTGCGGTCGATCTCCTTGTTGATCTCTGGCGCCGAGCCGATCAGGGCCAGGGTGTAGTTCATCTGGCGCAGGGCCCAGATGAAATCCAGGAAGCCGCGCGCCAAGCAGATCAGCACCAGGGCCAGCTTGGCCTCCAGGATCCTGGTCGGCACATTGTCCGCTCCGACGGCGGCGAAGCCTTCCAGCTTGCTCTCGCCCCCGAACAGGATGCCCCCCACCGCCGCGATCAGCAGCAGATTGGTCGAGGCGAAGAAGGAGGCCGAGTTGATCGAATGGCCCATCAGTTGACTGTCGACCAGGCGGATCTCGCGGTGGGTCATCGACGCCATCCAGACCCGGCGGACATGGCTCATGTCGTCGTTCAGCGAACCGCCGTGGCGGCCGATGAACTTCAGGATCGGCGCATAGCCGAGCCAGCAGATGAAGAAGAGCGCCAGCGCGGCCCAATCAACCCAGGTCATCGCGCGAATTGAGCCCAGTCGCCGCTGTGGCGCAAGTCCGCCGACTCAAGTCGCGCTTGCCGAGGCCGCGCGCGCGTCCTATCACGCGCGCCTCACAGAATTTCGCAGACGCAGCAAAGACCCCGCCATGAACCTCGACGCTATTCCGGTCGGCCCGAACGCTCCCTGGGACGTCAACGTCGTCATCGAAATCCCGCAGGGCGGGCTGCCGGTGAAATACGAGATGGACAAGGAATCCGGCGCCCTGTTCGTCGATCGCTTCCTGCACACCGCCATGTACTATCCCGGCAACTACGGCTTCATCCCGCACACCCTGTCGGACGACGGCGACCCCTGCGACGTGATCGTGCTGAACCCGACGCCGGTCGTGCCCGGCTGCGTCATCCGCTCGCGCCCCATCGGCGTGCTGATGATGGTGGACGAGGCCGGCGGCGACGAGAAGATCCTGGCCGTGCCGGTCGACAAGCTGAACCCCTATTACACCGACGTCGCCAGCTATCGTCAGCTGCCGGCCATCCTGATCGAGCAGATCGAACACTTCTTCACCCACTACAAGGATCTGGAGAAGGGCAAGTCGGTCACGGTCAAGGGCTGGGGCGACGCCGGCGAGGCCGCCGAAATGATCGCCAAGGGCATGCAGGCCCACCAGGACAAGCTGGCCGCCAAGAAGGCCGGCAAGGCCGCCTGATCCAGGCTCTCGTCTCCTCCCCCTCCGGGGGAGGTGGCGCGGCGCGTCTTCCGCGCCGTGACGGAGGGGGCGCGACCGCAAGACCGGCGCCTCTGCGACGCCCAGAACCCCTGCCCTCGCGCTCGCTTAGGCCAGGCCCATGGGCGATCTCCTCCCGCCCGAAGGAGACGGGCGCGCGCCAAAGTCTGCTTTCCGGCCTGCCGTCGATTTCGCAAACCGACCCATTGCGGACTTTTAGGGAAGCGGCCTTGCTATTCGTAGGCTCCGCCCTCGGCGAGAAGGACAAGACGTGGCAGGGCCTCGGCCTTCGACGCAAATATCTTGAAGAACGGCCACTTTGGGCCGGTCTCGCAATTAAAAGTAAGGTGCACGAGCGCGACTCTGCCGTCCGATAAAGTGAACGCAACGTCCTTGTCGGGCCGCGCGATCTGCCACGGCACGAGGTCCAGCCCATAAAGTTCATGGTCCGGAGACAGCTCCCGCTTCAGTTCTGCCTGAAGAGCGATCGCCTCGTTACCCTCGACGTCCCGCCACTGGCCGAGCATTTTCATGAGCCGCAGCATAGTCTAGCCGACGTCCGCTTCCCACCCCTAGCTGACATCGACCGCGACCGCTTTCTGGCTTGGAGGCCAACGTCCGCTTTCGGCGTAGAAGACCATGACCGCAATCGACCCGTAGCGGACTATCGGCTGACGGGTTAGCGTCGCCATATGACTGCCGACCTTTACACGTCTTTCGCTGCCCTACCGGCTGACAGTCGGGCGAGGGTTCTGGCGCGGCTGATCCACATGGAAACGATCCATGTCAGGTCAGCCCACCTTGATGATCCAAACGACACGAAAAGCCTCTATGCGTCGAGCGAGTTCATGCATCGCCTGTCAGGCTTCATCCTCGCCGTTTTGAACACCGACAGCCCGCCGGGACGCGAGGCAGGAATGATGGACACGATCCTTCGTTCGGTCGAGCCGCGCGGACAGTTCTATGTTGATAGGCTTGGCGAGTGGATCACTGCGGAAGCCGATCCCAAGGTCCGCTAACCACCCCTCGCCGATGATCGCACCGTCTGGTGTCGTGCATGGCGGCAGCGTCCGCATCCCGCAGCGGAAGCCAGGGCCGAAATCGACCCGTGTCAGACGTTCATGACACCACGCCCAAGCTGACGAGATCAGCGCGGTTCGGCGGATCGCAATCGACGCCAACCCAAAGGTCGTCGTGGTCACCGACGAAGTCCGCGCCGCCTACGCCGATCCAGAACGAGCCGGTTGAGGTCGTATGCTTCGCAGCGACGACTTGGCGGTCGGGGTCGTCGGGAACGGTAAACAGTTCCACCGCTGTCAGGACAGAACCTATCAGTGCGAACCAGAGGTCACCCTGCGCCTGAAGCCGGTCCAGCGCGTGCGGAACCCATCTTGCCGCATCTTCCGTCGCGAGGACAAACCGGTCACCCCTCTGCTGCCATGACAACCTGACAAACGCTTGGCTTTCAAAGCGCACATGCGCTGCCCCGGAGAACGAGAAAGCTGCCGGTTGTAGTTCTTCGGCGAGTTGTGGGGTGTCGGATGTGATTGGCATCCATACGATACCGGCAATCGTCTGGCCCATTAGCGAGCGATAGATTTCGGTCCAGTCGGCCATGACTTTACAGAGCATATCCGGGGTCCGCTTCCCACCCCTAGCGGCAGTTCGGTGCGTCCGCTTTTGGGCTGTGGGCCCGACGTCCGTTTTCCGGGCTGGTGTCGATGTCGTGGTCCGACCCGAGGCAGACATCGGGAACCGCCCCCCCCCCCACGGCCATTCGACAGGCCTGGTTTGCGCCTGATCAAGGCGGCCGCCGGAACTGTCCTGCAATCAGAACGCTGTGTCTTCTATAGTCACGCTTGGAATGGTCCTTTGAAAATCGCCTGTCCCCTCGTCGTCCTGCCAATACTGGCCTTGGGCCTGTCCGGCCTTGGGGCCTGCGCCTCCATGCCTGGCCTATCGGGCGTCGAGCTGAACCGGGATCAAGCGTCCCAGGGCGGAAAGACTTTTGGCGAGGGCGTGGGCCAGGCGGCGACGGCTCCACTGGACGATCTCAACCTGCGGCGACAGGAGGTGCCAGAGGTTCTGATCACCGCGCGCCGCACCCCCTATGCGACGGCGGGCCTTCAGCGTTGCTCGGCCGTCGTCGCCCAGATCGACGCCTTGGACGAGGCCCTCGGCCCGGATGTCGATCAGCCGACGCCGGCGACCGGCACGGGCGACCAGGCCGCCAATGCCGCCCTCGACATGGTTCGCGACACCGCCACGGATTTCATCCCGCTAAGGAGCTGGGTGCGTCGTCTGTCGGGCGCTGCGGCCCATGACCGGGAGGTTCAGGCGGCGATCCGTGCAGGCCTGGTCCGCCGCGGCTTTCTCAAGGGCATCGCTCATCAGCGCCGCTGCACGCGGACGGCGGGATAATCACCATTCGGCGGGAAGCGGATCGGCATCCGGCGGAAAAGGCCCGGCAAGCGCCGGGACCGGTCACGCCCGACCTGTCTGAAAGACGATATTCCGCTCTCGGCGCCGATGTCGGCTTCCGGGCATGACGCCTTTGGCCGACGTCTGCCCAATGCGGACCTTTGCCTTAATGACACCAGCCAATCGCAGGGGCTAGAGGCGCACGAGGCGTTTCGGACCTCCGCCGTGCTCGCACGTCGGCGAAGACGCCAGCCATCCTAATTCCGAAAATATGCTGTCGGCAAAACAACCGCCTGACTGAAAGTTCAGCCCCCAACCACCCGGCCGTTCCCGCGGGTCTATACTCCCGGCTGTCGGTAGCGAAAGGGAGGCCCGTTCATTGCACCATCGTACACGCTGCACGGTTTTCGCGGGCGTAGTGCGATTTCCCCCGCCCCGATTTCAGACAATTCATACTATTCAGACGCTGTTTTTTCGCCGCACAGTCTGAAATCCTCCGCCGCCTCCGGGACAATCGACGAAGGGGGATGAAATCTGGTCTCGCGCCGGAACGCCCCGTCGGCCCCGCCCCCTCCCGCTCGGCTTCCCGACCCCCTATCTGCATCCCATGACTGACCTCTCCCCCCGCGAAATCGTCTCCGAACTGGATCGCTATATCGTCGGCCAGGACGACGCCAAGCGCGCCGTGGCCGTGGCCCTGCGCAACCGCTGGCGTCGCAAGCGCGTGCCCGAGGATCTGCGTGATGAGGTGACGCCCAAGAACATCCTGATGATCGGCCCGACCGGCGTCGGCAAGACCGAGATCGCCCGGCGGCTGGCGCGGCTGGCCGGGTCGCCCTTCCTCAAGGTCGAGGCGACCAAGTTCACCGAGGTCGGCTATGTCGGGCGCGACGTCGATCAGATCATGCGCGACCTGGTCGAGAGCGCCCTGGTCATGGTGCGCGACCGCCGGCGCGGCGAGGTGCGGGCGCGGGCCGAGGGTGCGGCCGAAGACCGGATCCTGGACGCCCTGGTCGGTCCCGGCGCCGGGCCGGCGACGCGAGACAGCTTCAGGAAGAAGCTTCGGGCCGGCGAACTGGACGACAAGGAGATCGAGATCGCCCTGGCCGACACCGCCTCGCCGATCCAGGGGCTGGACATCCCCGGCGGCGGGGCCGTGGGCCTGCTGAACCTGTCGGAGATGCTGGGCAAGATGGGCGGCGGCCGGACCAAGACGGTCAAGCTGACCGTTCGCGACGCCACCGCCCCCCTGATCGCCGAAGAGGGCGACAAGCTGCTGGATCAGGACAGCCTGACCAAGGAGGCCCTGATCCTGGCCGAGAACGAGGGGATCGTCTTCCTGGACGAGATCGACAAGGTGGCGGCGCGCCAGGGGGCCTCCGGCGCCGACGTCTCGCGCGAGGGGGTGCAGCGCGACCTGCTGCCCCTGATCGAGGGGACCACCGTCTCGACCAAATACGGGCCGGTGAAGACCGACCATGTGCTGTTCATCGCCTCGGGGGCCTTCCATGTGGCCAAGCCGTCGGACCTGCTGCCCGAATTGCAGGGGCGGCTGCCGATCCGGGTCGAGCTGAAGGCCCTGACGCGCGACGACTTCAAGCGGATCCTGACCGAGCCCGAGGCCAATCTGATCCGTCAGAACCAGGCCCTGCTGGCGACCGAAGACGTGACCCTGACCTTCACCGACGACGCGATCGAGGCCCTGGCCGATGCGGCGGTGGCGGCCAACTCGGCCGTCGAGAACATCGGCGCGCGGCGGCTTCAGACCGTGCTGGAGCGGGTGCTGGAGGAGACCAGCTTCAAGGCCTCGGACCTGGCGGGCCAGACCGTGAACTTCGACGGGGCGGCGGTGCGCGACAAGCTGAGCCTCCTGACCAAGGACGTCGATCTGAGCCGGTTCATTCTTTAGCGGCGGCCTCGCGCTCGCGGCGGTCCCGGCGGCGCATCAGCCGGTCGGCGACCGCCTCGGCGTGGCGCTGGGTGAAGGCCAGGGCGGCGGGATTGCCCCGCTTGGCGCCGATGCTGTCGGCCACCTTGGCGCCCCGCTCGCCGATCGGCATGGCCTTGCCCGTGGTGGTGTCCAGGGCCGTCTGATGCTCGATCTCGGCGTTCAGCTCGGCCCCCATCAGGATCACCTGGACCGACAGCCAGGTCCACAGCAGGAAGCCCATCATGGCCGCCAGCGGGCCATAGGAGTCGGTGCGGACGAAGTTGGTCAGATACCAGCTGAAGACGAAGGAGACCGTCAGGCTGACCACCGCCGCGAAGATCGCCCCCGGCGTCAGCCAGCGCCAGCGCGCCTTCTGCCGACACGGCCCGAACCGGTAGATCAGGGTCAGGGCGGCGACATAGCCGACCAGCAGCAGGGGCCAGCGCAACAGGGCCAGCAGGCCCCATTCCTCCTGCAGTCCGAACAGCCCCACCACCACCGGCACCCCCACCACCAGCAGCGAGCTGAACAGGACGGCGGCCACGGCCCCCAGGGTGAAGCCCATGCACAGCAGGTTGTAGCGGACGATGTTGCGGCGCTCGACCTCGTGATAGGCGATGTTCAGCCCGTAGAAGAGCACCTTGACCGCGCCATTGGCCGTCCACAGCGACAGGGCCAGGGTCCAGATCAGGGTGAAGGTCAGCTGGCCGTTCGAGTTCGCGGCCAGCCGCTCCATCTCGCCGCCCAGGAAGGCGGCGATGCTGCTGGGCATGACGCCGTACAGGAACTGGAGCCGGCTCCAGGCGTCGGCCGGATCGGCGAACAGGCCGTACAGGGTGACGAACGTCCCCAGCAGGGGGAACAGCGACAGCAGGGTGAAGAAGGTCACGCCCCCGGCGACGAAGCCGACCCGGTCGCCGAAGTAGGAGGCGCCGGTGCGCCAAAGGATGTCGCTCCAGCCCTTGTGCGGGATCTGTTCGGGCCGTTTGGCCAGGCGGCCGCGGCCGGGCTCCCTGAGGTCGTAGTCCTCGGGCGTCGGCGTGGCGGGCGGCGCAGGTTCGGGACGGGGCGGGCGCAGCTCCAGCCCGACCTTGTGGCCCTGGGTGTAGAGCAGATGGGCGGCGCCGGCGCCGGCGGCCAGGCCGCCCGCCGTCGCGGCCACGAATTTCCACAGGCGGCCCAGCCCCCCGGCGGGGCGCCCGCGCCGCCCCTGCGGCCGGGCGGCGATCAGGCGGCGAAGGGCGGCGGCGGCGGACGGCTTGGGCTTGGACATCAGGAGGCCAACGGCGAAGCTGGCGCGACGTTCCCGAGGCGCCGAAAATCGGCTGCGCTTGAAATCACGGCCGCGAAGGGCCAATCACCCGAAATGACCACCGAGCCCCTCTCCCCCAAGCCGTCCGACGGCGCCGCGACCCTGCTGACCGTGTGGAAGGCCGCCCAGGCCCGCCTGAAGGGCGGCCGCATCGACAGCCCGGCCATCGACGCCCGCCTGCTGCTGGAAGCCGCCGCCGGCGCCAGCCGCATGGACATTCTGACGGACCCCTACCGCGTCGTCACGCCCGAACAGCACACGGCCTATGAGGCCATGATCGACCGCCGCCTGAAGCGCGAACCCGTGTCGCGCATCGTCGGCAAGAAGGGCTTCTGGAAGATCATGCTGAACGTCACCCCCGACGTCCTCAGCCCCCGGCCCGACACCGAGACCCTGATGGACGTGGCCATGCTGGCCTTCGCCAAGACCCAGGCCTTCAGCGCCATCGACCTGGGCACCGGCTCGGGCGCCATCCTGCTGGCCCTGCTGGCCGAGCGGCCGGCGGCCCACGGCGTGGGCACCGACATCTCGACCGAGGCCCTGGCCGTGGCCAAGGAGAACGCCGCCAACCTGGACCTGAACGACCGGGCGGCCTTCCTGCGCACCGAATGGGCGGCGGGCTTCGGCGACGCCAGCTTCGACCTGGTGCTGTCCAACCCGCCCTATATCCCCACCGACCATATCCCGACCCTGGACCCCGAGGTCCGCGACCACGACCCGCACCTGGCCCTGGACGGCGGCCCCGACGGGCTTCAGGCCTATCGCGACCTGGCGCCCGAGGTGAAGCGGATCCTCAAGCCCGGCGGGGTCTTCGCCGTCGAGATCGGCTGGGACCAGGGGCCCCAGGTCAAGGCCCTGTTCGAGGCCCAGGGCTTCGCCGACGTCAAGGTGGTCAAGGACCTGGGCGAACGCGACCGCGTCGTCACCAACGGCCCGGACCCGAGGACCAATCCGATCCCGCAGGAGTGAGGGCGGGGATTCAGACCCTGGACGAAAAAAACAGGGTGCAATTCGTACAATTTGTCTGAAATCCGCCCTCCCGATGACCCCGCCCGTCCGACGCCGACGCGCGGCGTCATCATGGCACGGTTTCGAACCCTGGGCGGAAAGCGGGCGTGATTATTCGTCAGGGCGTTGAAACCTAACGGGTTCGTCGGCGGAATTAGGGGCGCAGGCGCCGGTGCGGCGTCCAGCCCCCTCCCCGCAGGCGGGGAGGAGACGGTGCGCCGGCTCTTGCCTCGCTCGGCCTTCCCTCTCCTGCTGGGAGAGGGCTTGAGCGCACGGCGGCGCAGCCGTCGTCCTTGCGCGACCCGAAGGGCGGCGCGAAGCAGCCAAAGGGTGAGGGTCGTGCGCCACCCGGCGTCCGCTGCGGCCAGACCAGTGCGACGGCTTGCGCCGACTTCGACACCCGACCCTCATCCGTCCGCTTCGCGGCCACCTTCTCCCAATGGGAGAAGGAGAAGAGGTGCGGCTGTCCGATTCACTGTGCGCTTACCCATCTTGCCGAAAGGCGCAGAACGGTATCGGATGACCGTCGGCAGGAGGCTTGATGGCTTTTTATCGGGCGGTCTCCCTGTGACGGGGTGGAGATGACGCCGATGCTCAAGCAATGACGTCCAACCGGCTGACGCCGCGTGCGCGCGGACTGCGACAAAGCGGCGGCTTGGCCGAGGACCGTGTCTGGACGCGGTTGCGCGGCGGCGCTGTTGATGGCTGGAAGGTTCGACGTCAGCATCCGGTCGGCCGCTTTGTCGTCGATTTCGCCTGCGTCCCGCTCCATCTGGTCATCGAGATCGACGGCGGGGTGCATGAACGCGATGACGTGGTGCTGAACGATCACCTTCGCCAGCAAACCATCGAGGCCCTCGGCTGGACCGTCGTTCGCTTCACCAATGCCCAAGCCTGACCGAACCCTGGCGCATAGACGACGCGATCCGGGATCGCGCGAAGATGCTGGGCTTCTGACGGCCTTCCCTCTCCCGTTGGGAGAGGGCTTGAGCGCACGGCGGCGCAGCCGTCGTCCTTGCGCGAAAGGGTGAGGGTCGTGCGCCGCCCTAGCGTCCGCTGCGGCCCGACCGCTGCGACGGCTTGCGCCGACTTGGACACCCGACCCTCATCCGTCCGCTTCGCGGCCACCTTCTCCCAATGGGAGAAGGAGAAGAGGGTGCGGCGTCCAGAACCCCTCCACCCCCGCGCAAGCGGCGCGGCGGTCCCCCTCCCCGCAGGCGGGGAGGAGGCGGCGCGACGGCCCTTGCCTGCCTCCTCCCCATGAAATGGGGAGGAGGCGCGACGCGAAGCGGCGTGACGGCGAGATGACCGGAGGCCCCCGTCGCGACGCGGGGCCTTTGGTGTGGGCGGAGAGTGGGCTTCGCTTGAGAGTACTCGAAGCAGGAAACCTCAAAGCTAGCTTTTCGCACCCGGCCTCAATGGCAGCACGCGGCCGCCAGGCCCTACCAAAGCGCTTGAAGGCTTCAGCCGAGGCTCCAATCGAATGATATTGGCCTCTGACGGGGCGAAGAAGCCTTCCTCGAGCGATGCTAAGGTCTCAACATCTGTGCGGGAGAGCCCGATATCCTTCAGCAACTCAGATCGCCTGATGCCGCCTTCGCCCGTAATAACCTCGATTGAGGATCGAAGATTTACGGGAGTCTCTATCGGCAATGTGTCGTCGAAGGGCTCTCCGCCCCGCCATTTCCGGTAGCTATAGTACTGCCACAGCCGTCGCTCATACTCGGGGGTTACCCTTCCCGTTGCACGGAGCCGCATAATCATCGCGGCAACCGACACTTTCCACTTTTCCTTTATGCGGATCATAGCCTCAAGCGATGTCGAGAACAGATCGTCAGTGAAGGACTGTTCGGGGAGCAGAAAAGCTCCGGCAAACGCCATTGCCTGTTCCTCGATCAATTTAAAATTCTCGACAAGCTCGACCGAGCTGACGCGCCGATGAAGAACCACGTGGCCAAGTTCATGTGCTGCGTCAAAGCGACGGCGAACCCCAACATTCTTGTCGCGCGCCAGCAGGATATACGGCCGCTCGCTGACCTCTGACCACCTCGACACACCGTCAAGGTCGGCAGATCCGATATTGTCTTCCGCAACGACGATCCCCCCGTTCTCAATTACAAGAAGCAGGTCGTCGATAGGACCCTCGCCAAGATCCCAGTAGTCTCGAAGTTCATCAGCGATGCGCTGGATGTCGTCCAAACGCAGGGTCCGGAAATCGCGCCCGTCCATAAGGTCGGGAACATCGACATCTGGCAGATGAACGTATTCGCTGAGCGTCTCTTCAATAGCCTCCACAAAGCCAAGCCTTGCCTCGGCTTTGTCGCGCAATTGTCCGAGGCTACGCGACAAAGATCGGAAAAACGAAGCCCTGTCCGCCCGCTCCATCGGCTTGAAGAACCAGCTAGGATCGACTTGCAGGACGTCTGCCAGCACCGGGATCGCCGCAGGCTCTGGCGATTGGGGCGACTTGGCATTCTCCCACTTCGAAACAGATGATTCCGACCAATCGATACGCTCAGCGAGTTCCGTTTGACGGAGCAAGCGAGCTTCGCGAGCCATCTTCAAACGGCCCGGCACGAATCCTTCGACCCTCGCGGGCATCTTAGACCCCCACGTCCAACGTAATTGAGTTCAATCGCATAGCTAGTCTGTCTTCTTAGGCGGGCGCCGTTTCAAGACGACCTTCTTCCGCGCCACGGTACGGCGCGCCGGCTTTTTGACCTCAGCATCCGCGTCACGCAACTCGACCATAAGGTCAAACAGCGAGTAACTGTAATAGGCCTGAGTCAGGTCTTCAGAAGGAATATAGAAGCCAACGTAAACGGCAGAATCGGGCTGGGCTGACGAGTACTCGACGACGATCATAGCTCCAAAGGTGCCGGGCGGGATCACTCGAGGCACCTTCGACCCAGGTTCGTCGAACAAAGGGAGTTGCGGGTCGAGGGGGCGGTTACGCGCCACCATCCGTTGGACATACGCTCCTTTGGCCCTCAACACGCGTCCGCTCCGCGTCTTGTCGACAATGCCCAAAGTCACAGAGAATGCGCCAAGACTGATAAGCGGGAACGACCAGGACGGCGGGTCGGTATAGCCCGTCGATGCTTCGAATCCCGCCCGGGAGGCCGCGCGCCGCACGGCCTCGTCGAGCTGCCAGCGCCGCGTAGATCCCCTGGCCTGAACTGCAGGTCTGCCTTTTTCCAGAAGCGGAATGATGACGCTGGCATTGGCAAATGCAGCGTCGATCTCCTCGGCCAAGGCCCGGAAGAACCGAATTAGCTCTTCGCTGCTCGGACCGCGAAGCAGAAGCTGCACGGGGTTCAGAGGTACACGCCTCACCATCGGGCCGGACTTTCGCAAGAATGACAACGATGCATATATCTTGCGAACAGAGAGTTTTCAAGTCGAAACGTTTCGCTCCGTCAATGCACCCGCGCCTTCCCGATCTCCAACCCGCCCTCGCCGGCGGTAACCGCAATCACCCCGCCGTCCTCGATCTCGCCGGCCAGCAGCTTCCGCGCAATCGGGTCCACCAGTTCCTTCTGGATCACCCGCTTCAGCGGACGCGCGCCATAGGCCGGGTCGTAGCCGCGGTCGGCGAGCCAGGCCAAGGCCGCGTCGTCCAGCGACAGGTTCAGACGGCGGTCGGCCAGCAGTTTCTCGAAGCGTGACAGCTGGATCCGCACGATGCCGCCCATCTGTTCGCGGCCCAGGCGGTGGAACAGGATGATCTCGTCGATCCGGTTCAGGAACTCGGGCCGGAAGTGGGCGCGGACGGCGTCCATGACGAAGGGGCGGACGGCCTCGACATCGTCGCCCTCGCCCTGTTCGGCCAGATACTGGCTGCCCAGGTTGGAGGTCATGATGATCAGGGTGTTGCGGAAGTCGATGGTGCGGCCCTGGCCGTCGGTCAGGCGGCCGTCGTCCAGCACCTGCAACAACACGTTGAAGACGTCGGGGTGGGCCTTTTCGACCTCGTCGAACAGGACGACCTGATAGGGGCGGCGGCGCACGGCCTCGGTCAGGGCGCCGCCCTCGTCATAGCCGACATAGCCGGGAGGGGCGCCGATCAGGCGGGAGACGCTGTGCTTCTCCATATATTCCGACATGTCGAGCCGGGTGATGGCCGCTTCGTCGTCGAACAGGAACTCGGCCAGGGCCTTGGTCAGTTCGGTCTTGCCCACGCCGGTCGGGCCCAGGAACAGGAAACTGCCCAGGGGACGATTGGGGTCGTTCAGGCCGGCGCGGGCGCGGCGCACGGCGTCGGAGACGGCGGCCAAAGCCTCATCCTGACCCACCACGCGGCCGCCCAGGGCCTCTTCCATCTTCAGCAGCTTCTCGCGCTCGCCCTCCAGCATCTTGTCGACAGGGACGCCGGTCCAGCGGCTGACGACGGCGGCGATCTGTTCGGCGTCGACGACCTCGGGGGTCAGAGGGCCCTTTCCGCTGGTCTCGTTGGCCTCGGCCTCGGCCAGTTGTTTTTCGATCTGGGGGATCTGGCCGTAGGCGATTTCGGACGCGCGGCCCAGGTCGCCGGCGCGCTGGGCGTTGGTCAGTTCCAGACGCAGGCGGTCCAGGGTTTCACGCAGTTGCGCGCCCTGACCGACCTTGTCCTTTTCGGCCTTCCACTGGGTGGTCAGGTCGTCGGACTGGCCTTCCAGATCGGCGATCTCGTCCTCCAGCTTTTCCAGCCGGTGCTGGGACGCCGTGTCGGTCTCCTTCTTCAGGGCCTCGCGTTCGATCTTCAGCTGGACCAGGCGGCGGTCGATCTCGTCCAGGGCCTCGGGCTTGGAGTCCACGGCCATGCGGACGCGGCTGGCGGCCTCGTCGATCAGGTCGATGGCCTTGTCCGGCAGGAAGCGGTCGGTGATGTAGCGGTTCGACAGGGTGGCGGCGGCGACGATGGCGCTGTCGGAGATGCGGACCCCGTGGTGGACCTCGTACTTCTCCTTCAGCCCGCGCAGGATGGAGACCGTGTCCTCCACCGTCGGTTCGGAGACGAAGACCGGCTGGAAGCGACGGGCCAGGGCCGCGTCCTTCTCGACGTGCTTGCGGTATTCATCCAGGGTGGTGGCGCCGACGCAGTGCAGTTCGCCGCGCGCCAGGGCCGGCTTCAGCAGGTTGGAGGCGTCCATGGCGCCGTCGCCCTTTCCGGCGCCGACCAGGGTGTGCATCTCGTCGATGAACAGGACGATGCCGCCCTCGGCCGCCGAGACCTCGGACAGGACGGCCTTCAGCCGCTCCTCGAACTCGCCGCGGTATTTGGCCCCGGCGATCAGGGAGCCCATGTCGAGCGCCATCACCGTCTTGTCGCGCAGGCTCTCGGGCACGTCGCCGTTGACGATGCGCAGGGCCAGACCCTCGACGATGGCGGTCTTGCCCACGCCGGGCTCGCCGATCAGGACGGGGTTGTTCTTGGTCCGCCGAGCCAGGACCTGGATGGTGCGGCGGATTTCCTCGTCGCGGCCGATGACCGGGTCGATCTTGCCGTCGCGGGCGGCCAGGGTCAGGTCGCGGGCGTAGCGTTTCAGGGCGTCATAGCCGTCTTCGGCGCCGGCGCTGTCGGCGGTCTTGCCCTTGCGCACCTCGGCGATGGCGGCGTCCAGCTTGTCGGCGGTGGCGCCCGAGGCCTTCAGCACCTCGGCCGCGACGCCGCCCTCGCGCGCCAGGGCGGCCAGCAGGCGTTCGGTGGTGACGAAGGCGTCGCCGGCGGATTTCGAGGCCTCCTCGGCGGCGGCGAAGACGCGGGCGGTGTCGCCGTCCAGATAGAGCTGGCCCGAGCCGCCCGTGACCTGGGCGCGCTTCTTCAGCGCGGTCTCGGTGTCGGCCTCGGCGCGTTTGGCGTCGCCGCCGGCGGCGGTGATCAGATTGCGGGCCAGGCCGTCGCGTTCCTCAAGCAGCACCTTGAGCAGGTGTTCCGGGGCGAACTGCTGGTGACGGCGGGCCAGGGCCAGAGACTGGGCGGACTGGACGGCCTGTTTGGCGCGGTCGGAGTAGAGATCGAGATTCATCGTGTCGTGTCCCCTCGTGAGGCGGAAATGGTCCGACGCGCCCTCTGGAGCAAGCGACGCGTCCGTTCGCCAGAGGAAGTGGGTGTGTTGATCCGGCCACACAAGTGCCCCCGACGGTCGAGGGTTCGCCTTGACCGGAATCAATTGCGGCGGCGCCGTCTGTCGTCCCTGGCCGACGGCCGGGCCGCAGACGCGAGCCGGCCTAGAGCCGCGTCTCCCAGGCCGTCCAGGCCGCGATCAGCACCAGCCCGCCCGCCATCAGGGCGCGGCCGCCTGCGCCCTGGTTGACGGCGCCCAAACGGCTCACGCGGGCGGCGGTGACGACGATCAGGCCGTGAATCGCCACGCTGACCGCCACATGCATCCCGCCCAGGGTCAGCGCCTGGGGCAGGGCCGGGCCGTAGTCCTGACGCATGAAGCCCGGCAGCAGGGCGATATAGAACAGCGCCGCCTTCGGATTCAGCAGATTGGCGGTCAGGCCCCGCAGGAAAAGCGCACGACGACGATCACGCGTCTGGGGCGCCGGACGGGCCGGACCGCCCTCGCCCTTCCAGGCTTCCCAGGCGAGCCAGAACAGAAACCCCACGCCCGCCCACCGAATGGCCTGATACAGGGCCGGCCAGGCCAGCACGATCTCGGTCAGGCCGAAGGCGGCGGCCAGCATCCACAGCGTCAGGCCCAGGGTGATGCCCGCCACGGCCGCCAGCCCCGCCGTGCGGCCCTGCGACAGGGACACCAGCGCCAGCCAGCCCATGTTGGGACCGGGCGTCAGCTCGATCAGGACGACCGCCGCCAGAAACGGCAGTATGACCCCCGGATCGACCGGCCCGTTCGTCAGAAATTCCATTCAAGCCTCCAGTGCGATCTCTAGGCCGCCTCGGGGGGCGGGTCCAATCGCGGGGTGTTCGCCGCCGATCGCCTTCCGCGCGGCGGGGCGGGAACCTCCAGCTTCGCCATACGCTTTCAGCCGATGCTGAGATCCAAGATGAACCCGCGCGTCTTCTGGGGCGCGAGCGCCATAGCCGGGGCCCTACTGCTGGTCGCCCTGGTCGCGCCCGGCGCCTCGGACCTGTTCTTCGGCCGCGCCCAGGCCTGGGTGATCGACACCTTCGGTTGGTTCTATGTCGCATCGGTCGCCGGCTTCCTGGCGGTGGCGGCCTATCTGGCCCTGGGGCCGACGGGACGGCTGAAACTGGGCCCCGACGACGCCGAGCCCGACTTCCCCTATGTCTCCTGGCTGGCCATGCTGTTCGCCGCCGGCATGGGCATCGGCCTGATGTATTTCGCCGTCGCCGAGCCGATCCAGCATTACGCCGCCCCGCCCGAGGCCGCGCCCGGCACCCTGGACGCCGCGCGCGAGGCCATGGTGATCACCTTCACCCACTGGGGCGTCCACGCCTGGGCCGTCTATGCCATGGTCGGGCTCAGCCTGGCCTATTTCGCGCACCGCAAGGGGCTGCCGCTGACGCTGCGGTCCGGGCTTTCGCCCCTGCTGGGCAAGCGGATCAACGGGCCGATCGGCGACGCCGTCGACATCTTCGCCATCTGCGGCACCCTGTTCGGCATCGCCACCTCGCTGGGCCTGGGGGTGTCCCAGATCAACAGCGGCCTGAACTATCTGACCGGCCTGCCCAATACGCCCTGGATGCAGGTGGGGCTGATCGCCCTGGTCATGGCGGCGGCGACCGCCTCGGTCCTGACCGGGCTGGACAAGGGGGTGCGGCGCCTGTCGGAGCTGAACCTGGTCCTGGCCGTGCTGCTGATGCTGTTCGTGCTGGTGGTCGGGCCGACGGGCTTCCTGCTGAAGGCCCTGGTGCAGAATTTCGGCCTGTATCTGGACCATTTCTTCGTCCGCACCTTCAACCTCTACGCCTATGAGCCGCGCGGCTGGATGGCCAACTGGACCCTGTTCTACTGGGCCTGGTGGATCGCCTGGTCGCCGTTCGTCGGCATGTTCATCGCCCGAATCTCGCGCGGCCGGACAGTGCGGCAGTTCATCATCGGCGTGCTGCTGGTCCCGACCGGCTTCACCTTCCTGTGGATGACGGTGTTCGGAAACACGGCCATCAGCCTGGACATGGGCCAGGCGGCGGGCGCGATTTCGCAGGCGGTGCAGACCGATCTGTCGACCGCCATCTTCCACTTCCTGGAGAACCTGCCGGGGGCGGCGATCACCTCGACCCTGGCGGTGCTGCTGGTGGCGGTCTTCTTCGTCACCTCGGCCGACAGCGGGTCGCTGGTGATCGACACCATCGCCTCGGGCGGGGCGGACGACACGCCGCGCTGGCAGCGGGTCTACTGGTGCACGCTGGAGGGACTGACGGCGGCGGCCTTGCTGCTGGCGGGCGGGCTGAGCGCGCTCCAGGCCGCCACACTGATGGCCGCCCTGCCCTTCACCGTCATCATCATCCTGCTGTGTCTGGCCCTGATCCGGCAGATGAACGCCGACCTGAAGGGCGAGACGGTGGAGACCGAGACGCCGCCGCTGGGCGAGCGGTTGAAGCGGATCTTCGCCCCGGCCAGCCGCCGCGACATCGCCCGCCAGATGCAGCGTCACGGCGTTCCCGCCCTGACCGAGGTGCGCGAGGCCCTGGTCGCCGAAGGCCTGGACCAGAGCCGGGTCGAGGCGGACGAACAGGCGGTCTGGCTGGTCGTGCCCCACGCCGAGGGCCGCGACTTTCTTTACCGACTGGGCGCCCGGTCGCGCCCCCTGCCCGCCATCACCCCCTTGGACGCGCCGGAGGGGCGCCGCGCCATCGAGTGGCGCATGACGGCCCAGACCGGAGAGGGGACCCGGCCGCGCGACGTGACCGGCTTCACCCGCCAGCAGATCGTCGCCGACGTGCTGGACCATCTGCAGGCCTGGCGGCTGGTCTAGAGGGGAAAGGCGCGTTAGCGTCACGGCAGTCTTCGCCGGAGCCTTTCCTGATGTCCCTTCGCCTGTCGCGCCGTTCCCTGTTCGCTTCCGGAGGCGCGGCGGCGCTGGCGGCCCAAGCCGCCGGCGGTCCCGTCTGGGCGCAGGCGGCCAATGACGATGCGGGTCTGGCCGAGGCGGTGGACGCCTATGTGACCCAGGCCATGGCGGCATGGCCCGACCAGCCGGCGTTGGGGATCGCCGTGGTCAAGGACGGAACGCCCGTCCTGACGCGCGGTTACGGCGTGAAGCTTCAGGGCAAGCCCGCCCGGGCGGACGAACACACCCTGTTCGCCATCGCGTCGAACACCAAGAACGTCACCGCCGCCGCCCTGGCCATCCTAGTCGACGAGGGCAAGGTGGCGTGGGACGCGCCCATTCGCACCTATCTGCCCGGCTTCACCCTGTCGGACCCCTATATCGGCGAACACATCACGGTGCGCGACACCCTGAGCCACCGCGCCGGGTTCGGCCTGGGCGCCGGCGACCTGCTGTTCTGGCCCAACAGCGACCGGACCCGCGCCGAGGTCCTGGCCCAGGCCGCCTTCGTGCCCATCGAGGACGGGTTCCGGGCGCGCTATCACTATTGCAACCTGATGTTCGTGGTCGCCGGGGCGGTGATCGAGGCGGTGTCGGGCCTGACCTGGGAAGACTTCATCCAGACCCGCATCCTGGACCGCGTCGGCATGAGCGAGACCGTGCCCCTGGCGCGGCTGGCCGATCCGGCCAGGTCCGCCCTGCCCCATGGCCGGGTCGGACCGCCGTTGCGCTATCAGGGGGCGATGACGCCGATCGCGGCCTCCATCGTCGAGGTGTGGAACTGGGATTCGGCGGCGGCGGCGGGCGGAATCTGCACCACCCCGACCGACTGGGCCAAGTGGATCGCCGTGCGGCTGAACGACGGCCTGCTGCCCGACGGAACCCGGCTGTTCTCGGAGGCGGCGGCGCGCGAGATGTTCAAGCCCAACATCATCGTCGGCAGCTCGCCCGGACCGACGGCGGAACTGCCGAACCGGGCCATCGCCTCGACCTATGCGATGGGGCTGCAGGTTCAGGACTATCGCGGCGAGCGGTTGATCAGCCACGGCGGCGGCTCGCCCGGCGGGATTTCGGCCACGGTGCTGATCCCCGGCCGCAAGACCGGTTTCAGCATCTTCTCCAACGCCGAGGAAAGCTTCCTGCTGCGCGCCCTGCGCGCGGGCATCGCCGACCTGTGCATGGGCAAGGTCGATGTGGACTGGATCGCGGACTCCAAACGGCTGGAGGCCGAGGGCAATGCGAAATCCATCGCCGCCGCCGCCGAGATCGACGCCAAACAGGCGGCGGGCGCGGCGCCGAGCATGCCGTTGGAGGCCTATGCCGGAACCTGGCGCGACCCCTGGTACGGCGACATCACCATTGAACGGAAGACCGAGGGCCGGGGCCGAAATCGCAGGACCGGCCTGTGGCTGACCTTCACCCACACCCCGGCGCTGCAAGGCTGGCTGGAACCCTATGACGGCGAAACCTTCCGCACCCGGTTCCCGGACAAGCGCGAGGAGGACGCCTTCGTCACCTTCAACATCCAGACCGCCAAACCGGCCACGGCGACGATGAAGGGCGTGTCGCCCGACATCGACTTCTCATACGACTATCAGGATCTGAAGCTGACGCGGGTCTAGCCGATCAGCGCGTGATCTCGACCAGCTCCAGCTTGGCGTCCTGCCTGGGCCAGGGCAGGACCAGCCGCCAGCGGTTCTGGCCGATCCGTTCCAGCACCCCGACCTGGTCGCGCGCGGTGTCCTGGCCATAGGCGGGGACGGCCTTCTGCGCCTCGCCCACGCCCTGGGCTCCGACATAGACCAGGCGACGATCCGTATCCGGATAAAGCAGGCCGCGCATCCGCTGCGACCCGGCGGTCTTGGCCAGGATCAGATCGCCGCCGGGGGTCATCTCCACCGAACAGGCGGCCCAAGGCTGTTCGACAAAGGCGGCGCCCTGGCCCTCGGCGTGGCGTCCCAGCCTGATTGTGCGACAGCGGTAGTCGCCGGGCGCGGGCTGAAGCTGGCCCGCCTGGGCGGCGTTGGGATCGACCAAAGGCCCCAGGGCCTCGACCTGACGGGCGAAGCCGGCCGTTTCCGCCTCGGCGCGGCTCATGCGCCAGGCCTGATCGAGCCGCCCCAGCAGGCTGGCGTCCCCGGGCGTGGCGACGCTGCGCCAGTTGTCGGTCCCGCCCTGGACCCCGCCGGTCGGGGTCGCCGCCTGCTGTTCGGGCGTCGCCCGGGCGGGCGGCGCGGCGCGGGCCGGCACGCCTGCGGCGGGTTCGGACACGGCGGGGGAAATCTCAGCCGCGCTGTTCGGGCTGTTTTCACCACAGGCCGCAAGGGCGGCGGTGGCGGCGAGGGCGAAGACGAGCGGGGTGCGGCGCATGATCGAGCTTCCGTGGGATACGCCCCCCCTAACGGCCGAGCCGCCGCAAGGTTCAGTCAGCCGCCGCTGGCGGGGACCAGCTCGATCAGATCCAGATTGGACTCATACTGCGGCCAGGGCAGGACCAGCCGCCAGCGCGCCTCGCCGATCCGTTCCAGCACGGCGACCATGTCGCGGTCGGGATTGCGGCCGTAGGAGTTGGCGGCCGGTTCCTGGGCCAGGGCCATGGAGCCGAGCAGCAGCATGTGGCGGTCGTTCTCGGGGAACAACAGGCCCGACGGACGCTGCGACCCCGTCAATTTGGTGAACTTCAGGCCGCGCGAGGTCTGTTCGATCCGGCAGGCGAACCAGCCGTAGATCACATAGCCCAGACCATCCTCACCGCCCTGGGAGCCCAGTTTGACGGTGCGGCAGCGGTAGTTTCCGGGCGGCGGCGCCACGTCGGCGCGGCCGGCCCTGGGGTCGATCAGATCGCCCAGACTGTTCAGATCGCCGGATCCACGCTGGCGCCCCGCCTGTTGCAGGGCCAGGGTCCAGGCGGCGTCGCGACGCTGATACCGGTCGCGGTCCGCCGCGGTGATGACGCCGCGCCAGTCCATCAGCACCGCGCCGGAGCCGCCGGGCGGCGGCGGGGGCGGTGGAGGCGGCGGGGTCGAGGCGCAGGCCGCGACGGCGACCACGGCGGTCAGGGCGAGACCCCGGACGAGGGTGCGGACGGTCGGGCGAGACTGAACGAACTGACGCATCAAAGCTTCCCTTAACGCTGGTCGGGCCCGACGCTCTGGAGGGCCGAGCCTTATGGCGAAGTCGTCCCTTTAGGCGCCGTATGGGCGGCCGCCGTCAAGGCCGCACGCCCATCGGATCAGGGCGCGGCTCAGTCTTCGCCGTCGGCGACAGCCTCGACCTTGCGGCGCGGGGCGCGGCGACGCGGCGCGGCTTCGGCGTCCGCGGCAGCCTCGGCGGCGGGCGCGGGGGCGGACGAACGGGTCAGGAAGCCCGGCAGGGCGGTCGGGGCGTCGTCATCCGAGGCTGCGGCGGCGACGGCCGGACGACGGGTGCGGCGAGCGGGCCGTTCCTCTGCGGCCGGACCCTCGACGGCAGGCGATTCGACCACCGGCTCGGCGCGCTCGGCCACGGGCGCGGCGTCCTGCTGGACGCCGTCGGCGGCTTCGTCCGAACCTGCATTCTCCTGGCCTTCGAAGCGACGGTTGCGTTCCTCGCGGCGACGCTCCCAGCGTTCGCGGCGGCTCTCGCGGCGACCGCCCTCGCCCTCGGCGCGGGCCTCGCCGTCTTCGCGCGGCTCGCGGGGTTCACGCGGCGGCTGAGCGTCGCGGGTCTGGTCGCGGTCGCGATCACGGTTCTGATCACGGTTTTGCGCCTGATCCCGGTCACGATCACGATCCCGGTCGCGATTCTGGGATGGGTCGCGGTCGCGATTGAAATCGCGATCCCGGTTTTGGTCCCGGTCGTTGCGGTCGCGGTTCTGGGTCTGGTCGCGCTCGGCGCCGTCCTGGTTCTGACGGTCGGCGGCCTGCCGGTCGGCGGCCTGCTGGGCGGCGACGAAGGCGGCGGCCTGGGCGCCGGATTCGTCCTCGAAATCGATGTCGAAGCCCTGGTTCGACTGTTCGCGCGCGGCGATGTCGGAGAAGGACCGCTGCGGCTGAAGCGCGCGCAGGACGCGGTAATAGTGTTCGGCGTGCTGCTGATAGTTTTCGGCCAGCACCCGGTCGCCGCCGGACGAGGCGTCGCGGGCGAGCTGCTGATAGCGCTCATACACGGTCTGGGCGTTGCCCCGGACCTTGATGTTTTCGGGGCCTTGCGAGTCCCACGAACGATTCGGATTGGCGCTGTTGGCGTTTGAGGCGCCCGCCTTGTTCCGATTGCGTCCGCGCTGACGCTTCATGCCCTTGAAATCTCTCATTCGCGCTACCGTGTGCAGGGATGGAGCCCAGGCCAGCGGCCGGGTCCGTCCGTTTCGTGGTTCCGTCTCGCTCGGGGCCGATCCCCGATTGTCGAACTGTCGGAATGCCTTGTCGCCCGCATGGTGCGCCGATCCTTTCGGGACCGACCGTCATGATCGGCTCAAGCCGCGAACAGACGGGTGTAGGCCCGGAAAGCTGCGTTTGAGTGGGAGACGAAGGAGACTTAGCCTGTGCGCCGTCCCTTTCCAAGGGGTTTTCGTCAAAGCGTCGCACCCCACGCCTAACAGCCCCGCTTTGCCGATGGCCCTCCGCTGGGCTAGGCATGACCTTTGCGACGACGACGAGGCTTTTTTCATGCGCGTTCTGGTTCTGGGCGGCGACGGTTTCTGCGGCTGGCCGACGGCCCTGCACCTGTCGGCCAAAGGTTGGGACGTGACCGTCGTCGACAACCTGAGCCGGCGCAACATCGACAACGAGCTGGAGGTCCAGTCCCTGACGCCGATCCGCACCATGGGCGAGCGGATCAAGGCCTGGAAAGAGGTGTCGGGCCGCGACATCGGCTTCGTCAACATGACGGTCGGCAAGGAGTTCGACCGGCTGGTCGCCCTGATCCGCGACCTGGCGCCCGACAGCGTGGTGCATTTCGCCGAACAGCGGGCGGCCCCCTATTCGATGAAGTCGGCGCGGCACAAGCTCTACACCGTCGACAACAACATCAACGCCACCAACCATCTGCTGGCCGCCATCGTCGAAAGCGGGCTGGACGTGCATCTGGCCCACCTGGGCACCATGGGGGTCTATGGCTACGGCACCGCCGGCCTGCGCATCCCCGAGGGCTATCTGAAGGTGACGGTGGACACCGACCACGGCCCCGCCGAACAGGAGATCCTGTTCCCGCCCAATCCGGGCAGCATCTATCACATGACCAAGACGCAGGACGCCCTGCTGTTCCAGTTCTACGCCCGCAACGACGCCTTGCGGATCACCGACCTGCACCAGGGCATCGTCTGGGGGACGCAGACGGTCGAGACCAAGCTGGACGAGCGGCTGATCAACCGGTTCGACTATGACGGCGACTATGGCACGGTGCTGAACCGGTTCCTGATGCAGGCGGCGGTCGGCTATCCGCTGACGGTCCACGGATCGGGCGGCCAGACGCGGGCCTTCATCCATATCCAGGACACGGTGCGCTGCGTCGAACTGGCCCTGAAGAACCCGCCCAAGCGTGGCGATCGGGTCAAGATCCTGAACCAGATGACCGAAAGCCGCCGGGTCCGCGACCTGGCCGCCATGATCGCCGACAAGACCGGCGCCGTGGTTCACAATGTCGCCAATCCGCGCCAGGAGGCCGACGAGAACGACCTGGTCGTCGCCAACGACCAGTTTCGCGACCTGGGGCTGAAGCCCATCACCCTGGCCCAGGGCCTGATGGACGAGGTGACGGAGATCGCCCGCCACTACGCCGACCGGGCCGACCTGACACGGGTGCCCTGTGTCTCCGCCTGGAACCAACGCCGGGCCGAGGCGCTGGAAAATGAAGCGCGGCCGTATGCGCCGCCCCAAGTCCTGTCTGCCTGAGTAGATCGATGCCCGACGCCGCCCCTGCTTCTTCGTCCGGCCGCGAGCCGTGCCTGCTGGTCTTCGGCGGCGGCTATCTGGGCCGGGCGGCGGCGCTGGAGGCGATCCGGCGCGGCGGGCGGGCCGTCGCCACCTCGCGCGACGCCGAACGCCGCCGGTCCCTGGCGGCCGAGGGGATCACGGCGATCGACCCCGCCGATCCCGAGGCCCTGAAGACCGCGCTGGAGGCCGCCACGGCGGTTCTGGTCACGGCCGCGCCCGACACCCACGGCTGCCCCGGTCTGCGCGCCCTGGGGCCGGTGGCGTCCCAGGCCTGGCCCGACTGGATCGGATACGTCTCCTCGACCAGCGTCTACGGCGACCGGGCCGGGGGCTGGGTGTTCGAGGACGGACCGCTGAACGCCGCCAGCCTGGAGGGGGCACGGCGGGTGCGGGTCGAGCGCGACTGGCTGGACGGCGGTCAGGGCATGGGGCTGACGGTGCAGATCTTCCGCCTGCCGGGCTTCTATGGCCCCGGCCGCAGCGTGGTCGAACGGCTGCGCGACGGGACGGCCAGACTGGTGCGCAAACCGGGCCAGGTCTTCAACCGCATCCATGTGGACGATGTGGTCTCGGCCCTGTTCGCCTCGATGGACCGGCCCAGGCCCGGCGCCGCCTACAATCTGACCGACGACGAACCCGCCGCAGCCGATGTGGTGGTGGAATGGGCCGCCGCGAAAATGGGCCTGCCGCGCCCGCCCGAGGTCGACTGGACCGACGACAGCGTCAGCGAGGCCATGCGGCGCTTCTATCTGGATTCCAAACGGGTCTCGAACGCCCTGGCCAAGGCGGAACTGGGCTGGCGTCCGAAATATCCGACCTGGCGCGAGGGGCTGGCGACGATGCTGGAGACGCCGCCGCCGTTGCGATTGGTGGGCTGATCACGCCGTCATCCTCGGGTCGAGCCCGAGGATGACGGGTGAATGCGGTCGCGCGCTCAAGCCGCGAGCGACCGCGTCGCGAGCATAGCGCGCTTAAAAGGGCAGCAGGTTGCGCTGACGGCTGTAGCTCATGGTGCCGATATTGGCGCCCAGGCGCAGGCCGACGCCGGTGCGGATGGGGGCCAGGACGATGCCGTCGGCCTGCTGATAGTTCACGCCCAGGCCGGCGATCAGATAGGCCGAACCTTCGACGCCCGGATAGCGACGATAGATCATGTCGGGGTGATACAGGCCGTACACCAGGGTGAAGACCCGGCTGGCGTTTCCGCCCCAGTCCCAGCCGATCGAAGCCCCCTGCCAGAACACCTCCTGCGAGGCCGACAGGTCCTTCATGTGCAGGGCGCCGCGCCCGTAGCGCGCGCCCACGACCACGGCGCCGGACCCTTCTTCGCCGGCGATATAGGCCGTGGGGCGGTCGCCCTGGTCGGCGAAGACCCGCTCGATGGCCCCGCCCACGACCTCGGCCGCGATGCCCAGCTCCTTGGACCCGGCCGCGACCAGTTCGTCGAAGCTGTAGGCCGGCGCAGTATTGTCCGAACGGATCGGATAATTCGGGTTGGCCGGAGCCGTGGCGCAGGCCCCGACGGACGAGGCGCCGGCGGCGGTGGCCAGGCCGGAAAGGATCAGTTGGCGGCGATGCATGGGGGGCGCTCCTAAAGGCGGCGAGGGACAGCCAGCGAGGACGCCGGGCTTTGTGACACCGTCCCCGACCTTTACGGCAGCCTTGCGGCTTCAAGGTTAACGGGGGCTTACTCCTCCCCCTCTGGGCGAGGTGGCGCGGCCCGCAGGGCCGTAACGGAGGGGGTACGGCTGGCTGCGGCATCTATCGGGCCCACAACACCGAAATCCGTGTCAGGCCCCCTCCACCACCGCGCGAAGAGGCGCGGCGGTCCCCCTCCCCCAACGGGGGAGGAATGCGAACGGCGGCGACCGAAATCCTCCCCCCTTGGGGGAGGTGGCGCGGCGCAGAGCGCCGTGACGGAGGGGGCCCGTCAGCCCCGCAGCCTGCCGCCCTGCTTCTCCACCGCCGCCACGATCTTGGCGGTCAGGGCTTCGATCTCGGCCTCGGCCAGGGTCGCCTCGCGCGGCTGGATCACCACTTCCAGGGCGACGGACTTGAAGCCGTCGTCCACGCCCTTGCCGCGATAGACGTCGAACACCCGGACATCGGCGATCAGGGCCTTGTCGGCGCCGGCCGCAGCCCGGACCAGATCGCCGACCGGTTTGGCGTCCTCGACCACGAAGGCGAAGTCGCGGGTCAGGGGCATGAAGGCCGACAGGTCGGCGGTTCCCCGCGCCTTGCCCGACTTGCCCCGCGGCTCGGGCACGGCGTCCAGCACGATCTCGAAGCCCAGCATCGGGCCGTCGGCGTCCAGCGCCTTCAGCACGCGCGGATGCAGTTCGCCGAACTCGACCATCACATTCTTCGGCCCCAGCTGCAGCCGGGCCGAACGGCCGGGGTGCCACCAGTCGCGGTTCTGACCCTGGGCCAGTTGCAGCGAGGCGACCGGCGCGCCGATCTCTT
The DNA here is from genome assembly GCF_059415785.1 of Brevundimonas sp. GW821-FHT10A07. NCBI lineage: Bacteria > Pseudomonadati > Pseudomonadota > Alphaproteobacteria > Caulobacterales > Caulobacteraceae > Brevundimonas > Brevundimonas sp. GW821-FHT10A07. Next base: position 90,335 of record NZ_JBWKNX010000007.1, on the reverse strand, counting down.
CCAGCAGGGTGGTCAGATCGGCCTTTAGGGCGAACAGGGCGTCCTCTCCGGCGCCGGCCCAGTGGCGGGCGGCGTGGGGGGCGACCAGGGCGGCGATGACCGTGCGCTGATCCTTGGGACCGTCGCCCAGATAGATGGGACCGATCTCGAACAGGGCGGCGTCGGCGAAGCCGCGCGCGGCGTTGCGCGCCGCCGCCTGGATCAGGTTCGGCAGGGCCGAGGGGCGCATACAGTCCAGATCGGCCGCGATGGGGTTCTCCAGCACCAGCCGGTCATCGCCCCCGCCGAACAGGGCCGCGGTCGATTGCTTGGTGAAGGACCAGGTGACGGCCTCGGCGTAGCCCAGGGCGGCAAGCGCCCGGCGCGCGGTGCGAACGCGGGCCTGGCGCGGGCTCAGCACCCCGCCGGCAGGACGGGCGACCTCGGGCAGGGGCGTGTCGGGCAGGCTGTCGAAGCCCTCGATCCGCGCCACCTCTTCCACCAGATCCGCCCGGCCCTCGACGTCGCGCCGCCACGACGGCGGGGTGACGATCCAGGGTTCGGCCTGACCGGCCGGCGCGGCCGTGATCAGGAAGCCGAGCTGGCCCAGGATGGTCCCGATCCGGTCGTCGTCCAGGTCCATGCCCGTCAGACGCTTCACATAGGCTGGGTCGAAGGCGAAGGGCGCCGGGCTGGCCGGGGGCTCGCCGACGAAGACGATCTCGGACGGTTCGCCGCCGCACAAGTCCAGGATCAGGCGGGTGGCCAGCTCCAAGCCGGGCGTGACCGAGACCGGATCGACGCCGCGCGCGAACCGGTACTGGGCGTCGGAATGGATGCCCAGCGCACGACCCGTCTGGGCGATGACCAGGGGGTCGAACCAGGCGCTTTCGATGAAGACATCGGTCGTGGTCTCGTCGCAGCCGGTGCTTTCGCCGCCCATGACCCCGCCCAGGCCGATGGGGCGCTCGCCCCCGGCGTCGGCGATGACGCAGTCGGTCGCGGCGGCCGTATAGGTCTTGCCGTCCAGGGCGATCAGATGTTCGGGCTCGCCGCCCTCGATATGAGCCGTCTCGGCCGAGACCTGGCCGCCGCGCACCACGATCTCGGTCCCGACCAGCTTGGCCACGTCATAGACGTGCAGCGGGCGGGCGCGGTCATAGGCGATCAGATTGGTCACATCGACCAGCCGGTTGATCGAGCGCAAGCCGATGGCGGTCAGGCGTTTCTGCAGCCAGGCCGGCGACGGCCCGTTCTTGACGCCCCGGATCACCCGGCCGGCGAAGACCGGACACATCTCGGGCGCATCCAGCCGCACGGTGATCGGCGACGGGAAGGCCCCGCGCACCACGGCGATGTCGAAATGCTTCAGCTTGCCGACGCTGGCGGCGGCCAGGTCCCGCGCGATGCCGGCGACGCCCAGCCAGTCGGGCCGGTTCGGCGTGACCTCGAAATCGATGACGGGTTCCGCGCCGAACAGGCCGGCGACCGGCGTCCCCACCGGGATCTCGGGCGGCAGTTCCTGGATGCCGTCGCTCTCATCCGCCAGCTCCAGCTCCGAGGCCGAACACAGCATGCCGTTGGACACCACGCCGCGCACCGGCTTCTCGACCAGGGTCACGCCCAGACCGGGGACATAGGCGCCGATGGGGGCGTAGATGGTGGTCAGGCCCGCCCGCGCATTGGGCGCGCCGCAGACGATCTCCTTCAGCCCGTCCACCGTCTCGACCTGACAGACCTGAAGCCGGTCGGCGTTGGGGTGACGTTCGGCCGACAGGATCCTGGCCACGGTGAAGGGCGCCAGCTTGGCGGCGGGGTCGAGAACCTCCTCGACCTCCAGCCCGGCCATGGTCATGGCCTCGGCGATCTGATGGACGTCAGCCTCGGTCTCGAGGTGATCCTTGAGCCAGGAAAGGGTGAACTTCATGCTGCGGCCCCGCCCAGACCGGCGATCATCTCGTCAAGGAAGCTCTGCGGCCCGGTAAAACCGACGCCCAGGAAGCGGCAGCGAATGAATTTGCAGTCCCTGATCGCGACCGTGCCGGTCACCCGCTCGGAGCCTACGGGCTTGAGCATCAGGCTGCGAGGGTCGCCCTGAGCGTCGCCCATATTGCAGCCGTCGAAGTTGCAGCCCGACAGGGGAAGCAGGACGGCGGGGCCTTCAATCAGGCATTCGATGAAGGTCCGGCCCTCGATATTCGCATGGCCGGCGCGGCGGGTTTCCAGAAACAGCTGCGGCAGCCAGATCGAACCGTTGCGATATTCCGGCCCGGGGCCGATGGCGTCGAGGGTGATGGCGTGTGTATCGGTCATTATATCAGCTCAGGCCCGAGGCCGGATTGGGGGCGGCGAAGGCCGAGAAGCCGTAGTGCGCCAGCCAGCGCGTATCGGCGTCGAACATGGGGCGCAGGTCCGGCACGCCGTATTTCAGCATGGCAAGGCGATCCACCCCCATGCCGAAAGCGAAGCCCTGATATTCGTCCGGGTCGATGCCGCAGTTGCGCAGCACATTAGGATGCACCATGCCGCAGCCCAGGATCTCCAGCCAGTCGTCGCCGGTGTTGAACACCAGTTTCCCGCCCGACCGGTCGCAGCGGATGTCCATCTCGGCCGAGGGCTCGGTGAAGGGGAAGTGATGCGGCCGGAACCGCGCCTGAACCTCGTCCAGCTCGAAGAAGCGGGCGATGAAGGTCTGAAGCGTCGTCTTCAGGTGGCCCATATGGATGTCGCGGTCGATCACCAGGCCTTCGATCTGGTGGAACATCGGCGTGTGGGTGGCGTCCGAGTCCTTACGGAAGGTGCGACCCGGCGCGATGATGCGGATCGGTGGCGTCTGGCTCATCATGGTGCGGACCTGCACCGGCGAGGTGTGGGTGCGCAGCACCTTGCGCTCGCCCGTCTCGGGGTCGGGCTTCAGGAAGAAGGTGTCGTGCATTTCCCGCGCCGGGTGTTTCGGCGGGAAGTTCAGGGCGGTGAAGTTGTGGAAGTCGTCCTCGATGTCCGGGCCTTCCGCCACGGCGAACCCCATCTCGGCGAACAGGGCGATCATCTCGTCCATCACCTGCATGGTGGGGTGGACCCCGCCCTTGCGACGCGGCCGGGCCGGCAGGGTCAGGTCGACGCGCTCGGCCTGAAGCCGGGTGTCCAGTTCGGCGGCCTCCAGCTCGGCCTTCTTGGCGGCGATGGCGGCGGACACGCGGTCGCGCAGGCCGTTGATCATCGGCCCCTGTTCGCGGCGTTCGTCGGGGCTCATGGCCCCCATCCCCTTCAGCAGGCCGGAGATGGAGCCGGACTTGCCCAGAGCGGCGACGCGCACCTCTTCGAGGGCGGCGACGCTCTCTGCGCCGCCGATGGCGTTGATCAGTTCGAGTTCGAGTGTGGCGAGATCGGTCATTTGGCCCGTGCATTAGCGGGCCGGGGCGCGTTCGTCACCCTTGAAGGCGCGCGGCGGGACTGATCAGGGCGCAGAGGCGATGGCGGCAAGCTGGTCGGCCGGCGCCTTGTTCGCCGCGACGATCCAGGCGGGCGGTTCCGGCTCCCAGCGAATAGGTTTGCCGTCCGTGCTGTTCCAGCGGTGCAGCCACGAGATCCCGTTGGCCCGGACATAACGATCTTCATGAGCATAGATCGGGTCCGACAGGGCCTCTTCCAGCGTCACGAACCGATAGCCGCGCGCCAGATAGAGGGCGTGGATCCGCGGATAATAGGCCTGGTTCAGGCTGTTGGCGTGCAGCAGCAGGACCTGGGCCGGCTCGCGCCCGCCGGTCAGCTCGGCGCTATAGGGTTCGAAAAAGTCCAGCACCGTGGTCATGTGGGCCACATAGGCTTCGCCGATCCGCCGTTTCAGCGCCTCATCGCCCAGTTGCTCGGCCTTGCGATAGACGTCGCCGAACATCCAGTCGTTGTTGTCGATCGTGACGGGGGCGACCGTATAGCCGCGCTGGGCCAGGCCGGCGGCGATGGCGTCATGCTTCTCCTGGGTCTCTCCGGTGAACAGATAGGGATGACGGAACCAGCGCAGGGTCCGCCCGCGCGTCTCCAGCGCGGCGCGCGTGGTCGGGGCGCCAGCGTCCACATCGGCCAGATAAGCCTCGGCCGTCTTACGGTGGATATTGATGTGGCTGAAGCTGTGGTTGCCCAGATCCAGCCCGCCGTCCAGCCAGACGTTCAGCGCAGCCGGGAGGGCCGAGGCCCGAACAGGCTCGCAGACCTTGCCCTCGTTGACGAAGGCCGTCCCCTGGGTGTCGAGCGGCTTCAGCATGGCCACGAAATCCGTGGTCAGCCGCATCAGTTCGGCGGGTTCGCACAGCGCCGCCTCCGACGCCTGATAGGGCAGGTCGTCGAAGGTCACGGCGATGCGGCGGTCCTGAGCCGCCGCCGGGAAGGCCAGGGCGGCGACCGCCGCAAGACCGCAGATCAGGACACGTATCGCCATGAGGCCAGACTAGTCCCGACTTCCGCGCATGGGAACCGGCGTCGTCATCGTCCGTTCACGGAACAACCGTCCGAAACGCGCCGCGAAAGGTTCATGATCGGCAAAGCGGTTGTTAAATATCACTGGTTAAGCCCGCCCTCGTGGACATAAGGGGGGCCGAATGCCGCTGATCGGTGATTTCGTTGACTTGATCGCGCCGGTGGCTCCGTCCACGCCGGGCGCCGAGGTGTTCGAACGTTTCCAGACCGAGCCGAACACCCTGGCCCTGGCCGTCGTGAACGATGACGGGCGGCCGGTCGGCATCATCGAGCGCAACGCCTTCACCCTGCGCATGGCGGCCGAGTTCGGGCGCGCCCTTTACGCCAAGAAGCCGGCCGAGAGCCTGATGGATCGCAACGCCCCCATTGCGGAGGCCGGGACCAGCGCCGAGGCCTTTTTCCAGGCCTATGGCGCGGCGGAACTGGGCGCCCTGCTGGGCGGCTTCATCGTCGTGGCCGAGGGACGTTATGTCGGCGTCGGCACGGCTCTGCAGGTCGTGCAGGCCGGCGCCGCCCTGCACCGCCAGCGGGCCGAGGAAATGGGGGCCCTGGCGCGGGACCTGGCCATAGCCGAGGCCGAAGCCGTCGCCTCCAGCCGCGCCAAGTCCGAATTCCTGGCCGTCATGAGCCATGAGATCCGCACGCCGTTGAACGGGGTTCTGGGCGTCGCCGCCCTGATGGAGAGAAAGCTCGAACAGGAAGAGCTTCGCCCCTACGTCCGCACCGTCATCGATTCCGGCCAGAGCCTGCTGCGGCTGCTGACCGACGCCCTGGACATGTCGCGCGCCTCGGCCGGAATGCTGACCCTGGAGGAAGAACCGCTGGACCTGTCTGCCGTCGCCTTCGACATCGACGCCCTGTGGCGGCCGCGCGCCGAGGAGAAGGGCCTGAACCTGACCGTCCGCACCGACCTCGAGGCCGGTCCCTGGGTCCTGGCGGACGGGATGCGGGTGAAACAGCTGCTGAACAACCTGGTCGGAAACGCCCTGAAGTTCACCCAGACCGGCGGCGTGGCCGCCACCCTGGTCAGCCGCAGTTCCGACACGGGCCTGAGCGTCGAACTGACCGTGGACGACAGCGGCCCCGGCGTGCCGGAGGCGGCGGCCGCGACCATCTTCGACCCCTTCAATATCGGCAAGGCCGGACGTGAAGGCGCCGGCGCCGGACTGGGGCTGGCCATCTGCCGTCAGATCGCCGAACGGATGGGCGGCGGCATCAGCCTGGGCGTCTCGCCGATGGGCGGGGCGCGGTTCCAGGTCCGGCTGCCGCTGAGCGCCTGCGCCGCCGACGCGGGGGCCGTCGGTCCGGTCATGGCCGAGCCGACGCCGCACGAAACCCTGCATGTGCTGGTGGTCGACGACAACGCCACCAACCGCTTCGTCGCCGCCAAGCTGTTGGAGATGTTCGGCTGCACCGCCGAAATGGCCGAAAACGGCCAGGAGGCGCTGGACGCCGTCCAGGTCCGCCGGTTCGACCTCGCCCTGATGGACATCAAGATGCCGGTGATGGATGGGGTCGCCGCCACCCGCGCCATCCGCGCCCTGTCCGGCCCGGCCTCGCGCCTGCCGATCCTGGCCCTGACCGCCAACGCCGAGGAAGGGGACGAGCTGGACTATATCGCCGCCGGCATGAACGGCGTGGCCCAGAAGCCGATCCAGCCCGACGCCCTGCTGAACGCCATCCGCCTGGTGCTGGCGGCGGCTCAGACCGCCCCCGTGCCGCAAGCCGCCTGAGTCCGCCGGCTGAGTCCGCCGCCTGGCCCGTCCCCGGGCCAGCTCTGGCCCTGAAACGAAGAACGCCCGCCCCGGAAGACCGGAGCGGGCGTTGATCTTTTCGAACGCGGACGGGCCTGGGCCCGACGCCCTCAGGCCAGGGCGGCGCGAACCTTGTCGGCCACGGCCTTGAAGCCCGCACCGTCGGCGGCGATCGAGGCCAGGACCTTGCGGTCCAGTTCGATGCCGGCCTTGTTCAGGCCATTGATGAACTGGCTGTAGGTGAAGCCTTCGATACGCGCGGCGGCGTTGATGCGCTGGATCCACAGGGCGCGGAAGTTGCGCTTCTTGGCGCGACGGTCGCGATAGGCGTATTGCCCGGCGCGGTCGACGGCGGCCTTGGCCGTACGGATCGTATTCTTGCGGCGGCCGGAGAAGCCCTTGGCCTGCTCCAGAACCTTCTTGTGCTTGGCGTGCGAAGTTACGCCACGTTTAACGCGAGCCATGTCGCTATTCCTTCAAATTCTTTGGGTTGAGATCCGTCGTACAGCGCGCGCCGATCAGGCGTACGGCATGTAGGACTTGATCTTCTTGGCGTCGGCGTCGGCCATGACCGAGGTGCCGCGGTTCTGGCGGATGTATTTCGAGTTGTGGCTGATCAAGCGGTGACGCTTGCCCGCAACCCCGGCCTTGACCTTGCCAGTGGCCGTGAATTTGAAGCGCTTCTTGGCGCCCGACTTCGTCTTCAGTTTCGGCATTTCGATCTCCTTTTTGGAGGGCTATCGTCCTTCGGACTACTTGAGCCCGACGACTTGACCTTCCAGAGTTTAAGAACCGCCTAGGCATGCCTGTTCGCCTGGCGGTTCGGTACGCGAAGGCGCGGCTTGTAAGCGAAGACGCCGGCCGACGCAAGATGAGTCAGGACAAGGACGTGGCGGGCGCTTCTGCAGCGACCTGACCCCGGCGGATCGCCCGCCCGGCGTTGATCGCCATCACCGCCGCCGGGATGGTCAGCAGCGCGCCGATCAGGAAGGGCCAGTCATGCCCCAGGCCCGAGAACAGCGCACCGGCCACCATGGGCCCGAAGATCCGCGCCACCGAGCTGGAGGCCATGTTCAGGCCCAGCATGGCGCCCTGCCGGTCGGGCGGCGAGGCGCGGCTGATCATGGCCGAGATATTGGGCATGGCCAGGGACATGCCGCAGGCGCCCACGGCCATGACCAGGGGAATGACCCAGCCCTGGACCAGGGGGATCGACAGGGTGCCCAGCTCCAGCCGGGTCGCGGGGAACCAGGCGACCGGGGCCAGGACCTGAAGCACCAGCGAGGCGCCGAACAGCAGCATCCCCGTCGCCAGCACCCGCGCCTCGCCGAACCGCCGCGCCAGACGCCCGGCGAAGAAGCCCTGGTTCAGCGTGGATATCACGCCGACGATCATGAAGCTGAGCCCCACCTCGCGCGCGCCCCAGGCGTAGCGGCTCTCGGACCACAGGCCGAACACGCTCTCCATCGCCGAAAAGCCGGCCATATAGACCAGGGTCACGACCAGGACCCGCGACACCACCGGATTGGTCCGCGCGTCCTTCAGCCCCGCCAGGAAGGGCGGACGCGCCGCCGCAGGATCGGCCTTGGCCCGGCTCTCGCGCAGGAAGACGATCACCCCGACCGCCGCCAGGGCCGCCAGGGCTGCGGCCAGGAAGATCGGCAGCTGATAACCCAGCCGCCCCAGCTGCGGCTGGGTCAGCAGGCCGCCCAGCCCCGGCCCGACGATGAAGCCCAGGCCGAAGGCCGCGCCGATCAGCCCCATCCGCCCCGCCCTCTGCTCCGGCGGCGTGACGTCGGCGACATAGCCCTGAACGGTCGAGATATTGCCCGCACCCAGTCCGGTGAAAAGGCGCACCGCGATGGCCAGCCAGATATTGGGCACGAAGGCCAGCATCAGATAGCCGACGGCATTGGCCGCCAGCGTCGCCAGCAGGACGGGCTTGCGCCCGATCCGGTCCGACAGCCGCCCCCAGAAGGGTTCGGCGAAGAACTGGCCCAGCGAATAGGCCGAGAACATCAGGGTGATCTGCCAGGCCTCGGCCTTCAGGCTCTGGGCGAAGAAGGGCAACAGCGGCACCACCAGGCCGAACCCGACCAGATTGATGAACACCACGGAGAACAGCACGGCCAGGGCGGGCGCGCGAACCTTGGGGGGCGTAACGGGCGAAACGGTCATGCCCCAGCCTTAGCGCGGCGTATCAGGCCTAGCGAGGCGGATTGTTCGCCTCCAGGAACCGCACCGTCTCGACCAGCATCTGCCGGCGCGTCACGGAACGCGACAGCCAGTGATCCTCGCCCTGCAGCTCGATCAGCTCCACCGGCTTGTCGGCGCGGCGCAGGGCCTCGGCCATGACCCGGCTCTGCTCGATGGGCACCACCGTATCGTCCTTGCCATGGATCAGCAGCAGGGGACTGTCGGCCGAGGCCGCGAGATGGGCCGGCGACAGGGCGTCCAGCGCCCGATCGTTCAGGCGCGCGGCGCCCATGAACCGGTTCCAGTAGCGGACCGTCTGGCTGTCGTTGCGATTTTCCTGCCGCGCTTCCCAATTGACCATGCGGCGCAGGTCGGACACGCCCGCGACGGACACGCCGCAGCGATAGACGTCGCCGTCCAGCGTCAGCCCCGCCATGGCCGCATAGCCGCCGTAGCTGGCGCCGACGATACAGACACGAGCCGGGTCGATGATCCCCTCGCCCGCCAGCCAGCGCACGCCGTCGGACAGGTCCGTCTGCATCTTGCGCCCCCATTCGCCATAGCCGGCCTCCAGGAAGTCGCGGCCATAGCCGGTCGATCCCCGGAAATTGGCCTGCAAGACCGCATAGCCCCGCGACGCCAGGGCCTGGGCCCACCAGTCGAAGCCCGCCACGTCCTGCGACGCCGGCCCGCCATGGGCCAGAACCACCAGCGGCAGACCCGAGGGTTCGGACACGCCCGGCGGCAGGGTCAGATAACCGGGAATATCCAGCCCGTCCTGGGCCGCATAATGGATGGGGCGCACGGCGCCGACCTGTTCGGGGGCGATGGTCGGATAGGACTCGGCTAGGCTGTCGGCCACGCCGCGATCAAAATCGACCAGCTGATACTGACCCGCCTCGCCCGTGTCGGTGAAGACGACGATCAGGCTCAGATCATCGTTCCAGGACATCAGCCGCGGGGCCTTGTCCTTGAAGGCCCGCTCAATGGACCGCCACCGCCGCGACGCCTGGGGTTCCAGAAACTCGTACCGGACGCCGTCTTCCTCGGTGCGGGCGCCGCCGATCAGCAGACGGGTCTGCGGATGATGCACCAGCAAGTCGGCATGGTGTTCGAACGGAAGGCGGGTCCATTCGCCGGTGTCCACATTGACTTCGAACAGGACGTCCGAAGTCTCGGAATCCGTTTCCTGCTGGGCCAGGTCCGGCCGGTCGGCGCCGATGACAATCGTGCGGGGCCTGCGGCCCATGCCGTAGAAGGAGGGGGTGTCCACCGGGGCGTCGGTCGCCCAGGCCTCGTGGAAGCCGCGCCCCTTGTTGGGCAGTCGCAACGACCAGCGGCCGGTGCGTTCCACATAGCGGGCCATGGCGATCACCTCGCCGTCGCCGTCCAGCACATAGTCGTCGGTCTCGCGATCCATCGCGGCCACGGAGCGGCCGCGCCCTGTTCTCAGGTCGATGCGGTGCAGATCGATCTGGTCGGTCGTGACATTGACCCCGCGCACGAACAGGGCCTCGCCGTCCTGCGTGGTGCGGATCGAAGCCGAACCGTAAAGCACGGCCAGCACGTCCGGCGTGCGATCCAGCACCTGGACCAGCTTCTTCTTCTCCAGATCCAGCACCTGGCCGAAGAACAGTTCCGACCGCGGCACGCCCAGCATGGCGATGCCCCGCGTCTGCGAGGTGACGACCAGAACCCGGTTCTCGCCGATCCAGCGCAGGTCGCGCACCTTGACGTCGCCGACGTCGGCGGCGAACAAATGCTCGCCGGTCGTCATCCGGGTGACGGCGATGGCCCGCGTCTCGCCCACGACGGTGATGCGGGCGATCAGGTCGCCGCTGGGCGACAGTTCGATATATTCGATGGCCGGCGTCGCGCCATAGGCCTCAAGCGGCGGGGGAGCCGCGCTCCGGGCCGCGCCCTGCCCCTCGCTTTGGGCCCAGACCCCTGCATTCCCTGCGCAAACCAAAGCCGCGACCGCAAATGCGACCGCCTTCGCCCCTGACCTGAACACCACGCACGTCCTCCCCCGAGTCGAACCTCCTTTTCGGACGCCCCGCCCGCAAGTTGCAAGAGGTCCGCGCCCCACGCGCGAAAAAAAGAAAGCCCCGACCGGGTCCGGTCGGGGCTTTCCAGATCAGCGATGGATCGTGCCGATCAGCGCGGCGCCAGGATCATGATCATCTGGCGGCCTTCCATCTTGGGCGCGAACTCGACCTTGGCGATTTCATCGAAATCGGCCTGGACCTTGTTCAGCAGCTTCATGCCCAGTTCGGGGTGGGCCATTTCACGGCCGCGGAAGCGCAGCGTGACCTTGACCTTGTCGCCCTCGTCGAAGAAGCGGTGCATGGCCTTGGCCTTCACCTCATAATCGTGGGTGTCGATGTTCGGACGGAGCTTGATTTCCTTGAGCTCGACGACCTTCTGGCGCTTGCGCTGCTCGGCCTTCTTCTTCTGTTCCTGGAAACGGTGCTTGCCGTAATCGAGGATCTTGGCCACCGGCGGTTCGGAGGTGGAGACGATCTCGACCAGGTCCATCCCGGCTTCTTCGGCGGCTTCGAGCGCGGAAGAGGTGGGCATGACGCCCTGTTTCTCACCGTTCTGATCAATGAGCAGAACGCGAGGGGCGCGGATATCCTGGTTCATACGCGGCCCGTCTTTCACGGGTGGCGCTTGCATGGGACGGCGAATGGGCGTCGTTTCCTTATGTGGTCAAAGAAGGCGTGTGTCGTGATGAGCGAATGCACGCGGCTGTCGCCACGTTCCCCTCATGACGGCAATATGCGCCCAGAAGCCCGGTTTTTCAAGGCTTGGCGGGCGTTTCGGCGATATAGGCGTCGTGCAGCGCCAGCACCGCATCGAAGACATGATCGACTCTCAGAGCCTCGATGGGGGCGAACTCCCCGCGCGTCTCGTTCGAGGCCGCCGTGCGCGTCTTCGGCCCCCAAGGACCATACAGCCACCATTCCGTCGGCCCGAACAGGCCCAGCGTCGGTCGCCCCAGCGCCGCCGACACATGCATCAGGCCGGAGTCATTGCCCACGAACAGATCGGCCCGGTCGATGGCGGCGGCCGAGGCCAGGATGTCGCCCTTGCCCACGAAGTCGATGGCCCGAGCCCCGGCCGCCTCCAGCGCCGGCGTCGCCGGCGGCCGGTCGCCCAGCCCGCCCACGGGCATGAAGCGCCAGCCGTCGAAACGCGGCTCGGCCTTCAGCTTCTCGACCAGGGCGCCCCAGCGGTCTGCGGGCCAGCTCTTGCCCGGCTGGTGGGCGATGGGGGCCAGGGCGATGATGCGACCGGGCCCGGCGCCGCCGGCCAGCTGCGGATCGATGACGGCGGCGGCCTCGGCCCGCGCCTGGTCGTCCAGAAATATCTCGGGATCCAGCGGCGTCGGCGCCCCCATCAGCCGCGACACCATCTCGACCTTGCGCAGCCCCGTCTCCCACGAGCGGTTATAGACGATGCGTCGCTTGGCCGGGATCAGATAGGCCAAGGCCGAGCCCCGGATGTCGACGACCAGATCCCAGCGGGTCGAACGCACCTGTTTCCACAGATCGACCCAGTGTCCGGCCCTCTTCTTCTTGTCCAGCACGATGGTGCGCACGACGCCGGGCGCATTGCGGAAGAAGGGCGCGGGCGGCCGGCCGCAGGCGACGGCGATCTGCGCTCCCGGAACCTGACGTGAAATCTCGCGGATCACGCCCGAGGAGATGACGCAGTCGCCGATGCGATTGGAGGTGACGAACAGGACCTGGGGTGCGGACATGGGCCTGTGTTCCGCCATCGCGCGGCGCGGTCAAGGGTGACGGCGAAGGAAAGTCCGGGCAGAACGCCCCCATGACCGACATCCAGCACCTGTCCCGCCCCGACGGCGAAACCCTGGCCTTCAAACGCATCGAGGGCGGCGGCCCGACCGTCGTCTGGGTCGGCGGCTTCCGCTCCGACATGGAGGGGACCAAGGCCCTGGCCCTGGACGCGGCGGCGCACGACCGCGGCTGGAGTTTCGTCCGCTACGACCATTTCGCCCACGGCCAGTCCTCCGGCGACTGGCGCCGGGCCACCATCGGTCGCTGGCGCGAGGATGCGGTCGCCCTGATCGACAGCCTGTCCGGCCCGATCATCCCGGTCGGCTCGTCGATGGGCGGCTGGGTCGCCCTGCTGGCGGCCCTGGCGCGGCCCGAGCGGATCAAGGGGCTGGTCCTGGTCAATCCGGCCCAGGACTTCACCGAACGGCTGATGTGGCCCGGCCTGGCCGACCACGAACGTCAGGCCATTCTGCGCGAGGGCGAGACCCTGATCGTCGAGGAAGGCCTGGGCGAATACGTCCTGACGCGGCGCATGTTCGAGGAGGCGCGCGACTGGCTGCTGCTGGACGGCGTCATCAACATCGCCGCCCCGGTCCATATCCTGCAAGGCCGCGCCGACGACGTGGTCCCCTGGCGCCATCAGGTCGAACTGATCGAGCGGCTGACGGGCGGCGACGTCCGCCTGGACTTGATCGACGGCGGCGACCACCGGCTGTCCACGCCCTCAGACCTCGACCGGCTGGTGGCGGCGGTGGAGGGGATGCGGGGCTAAGCCCCCCGCGCCCCCTCGCTTCGTCACCCTCGGGCTTGACCCGAGGGCCGGGCTGTCCGCCGCATTGCGCCCCGTTGGGCGCAAAGTCCGCCCCGCATCCGGTCCTCGGGTCAAGCCCGAGGATGACGAAGGTTTGTGGGCTACTTCCCCCCCGTCAACGCCCCATACAGATCCGTCCGCCGATCCCGGAAGAAGCCCCAGGCGGCGCGATACTTGTCCAGTTCATCCAGGTCGAAGCGGTGCACCAGCACCCCCTCCTCCTCGGCGCCCAGGCTCTCGACCAGATCGCCCTGCTGATCGGCGATGAAGGAATGGCCGTAGAAGGTCTGGCCGACCTCGGTCACGCTCTCATGCCCGATCCGGTTGGCCCCGACGACGGGAACCGCGTTGGACACGGCGTGCCCCTGCATGGCGCGCCGCCACGGCTGGGCCGTGTGCAGGGTCGCGTCATGCGGCTCGGTGCCGATGGCGGTCGGATACATCAGCACGTCGGCGCCCATCAGCATCATCGCGCGCGCGGCTTCCGGGAACCACTGGTCCCAGCAGATGCCGACCCCGACCTTGCCGAAGCGCGTCTTCCAGACCTTGAAGCCCGTATCGCCCGGCCGGAAATAATATTTCTCCTGATAGCCGGGGCCGTCGGGAATATGGCTCTTGCGATAGACGCCCAGGGCCTCTCCGTCCGCGTCCAGCATGACCAGCGAATTGTAATACTGCGGCCCGTCTTTTTCGAAGATGGAGACGGGAATGGCCACGCCCAGTTCTTTGGCCACCGGCGCCATGGCCGTGACGCACGGATGCTCGCGCCATTCATAGGCCTGGCTGAACCAGTGCTCCTCCTGCGACACGCAGAAATACGGCCCCTGGAACAGTTCCGACGGCAGGATCACCTGCGCGCCCTTGCCCGCCGCCTCGCGCACGAAGTCGATGGTCTTGGCGATGTTCGCCTGCATGTCCTCGCCATAAGAGGTCTGGATGCCGGCGACGGTGATGGTTCTGGAAGTGGCGAGTGACGAGTGGCGAGTGGCGAGGGAAGTCATTTCGTGCGCTCCTCGAGCTTGGAGATGAGGCCGGAAAGCACCCGGCTGATTTCGTCGGCGGAGTCGAGCAGCCGCGTCAGTGCGGCGTCCTCCAGATAGGTCAGCCGTTGGGCGATAATCAGTTGGGTCTCCACCTCCGCCAGCGATCCCCTGGCGATAGAGAGGAAACGCAGAAATTCAGGCGTGGAACGCCGGGCGCAACCTTCGGCGATGTTGGAAGGCACAGACACGCAAGCCCGCCGGACTTGGCTGATCAGTCCAAAACGCTCATCGGACGGCCATTCTCGGGTCGCCGCATAGACAAGTTCGACCCAGGTCAGCGCCTTCTGCCAGACCAGCAGGTCGCGGTAGTGACGAACCTCGCCACTCGCCACTCGCCACTCACCACTCATTCCGGCTCCTGCTGGGAGATGCAGTGGAACGAACCGCCGCCGGTCAGGATGGCCTTGGACGGCAGCGGAATGATCTCGCGATCAGGGAAGGCGGTCGCCAGGGCCTCGCAGGCGAACCGCGCGGCCTCGTCGTCGCCGTAGGTGGGCACCACCACAGCGCCGTTGGCGATCAGGAAGTTCATGTGGCTGGCCGGAATCGGGCGTTCGTCCTCGTCCAGCACCAGGCCCGGAGACGGGATTCTCAGTACACGGAGCTTACGCCCCGCCGCGTCGGTCATGCCCGACAGATCACGCGCCGTGGCGTCATAGACCTCGGCGTTGGGGTCGTTCCGCCCCCAGGCGATGGGACAGGCCACGACGCCCGGGGCGACGAAACGGGCCAGGTTGTCCACGTGGCCGTCGGTGTGGTCATTCAACAGGCCGTCGCCCAGCCAAAGCACCGCCTTGGCGCCAATGGCGGCCTCCAGCGCAGCCGTCGCGACCGCCTCGTCCTGGTTCCAGGCCGGGTTGCGGTTCGGGTTCAGCAGGCACTGGCGGGTGGTCAGCACCGTCCCCTCCCCGTCATGATCCAGCGACCCGCCCTCCATGACGAAATCGTTCCACGTCAGGGCCACGCCCGCATGTTCGCCGATCTGACCGGCGACCAGCTCGTCGCCCGGCATGTCGTATTTCCCGCCCCAGCCGTTGAACTTGAACGCCGCCGCCGTCGTCGATCCCGCGCCGAAGATCGGCCCGGTGTCGCGCAGCCAGATGTCGCCGAACTCACCGGCCACCACCTCGACATTCTCGACGCCCTCAAAGCGCGCCCGGGCGTCCGCCAGCACCTCGGCCTTGCCGACCATCAGCTTGACCTGTTCACGCCCCGGCCCAGCCAGAGCCCGCACCAGCCCCTCGACCTCGTCCTGCGCCTGTTCCAGCGCCTCGAACCAGTATTCGGCATGGCTGGGCCAGCCCACCCACATGGCGCGGTGCGGAGCCCACTCGGCAGGAATGGCGGCGGAGATGGGAGCGGTCATCGGCGGGCAGGTCCTGTCTGGGGTCCAACGGAGCGGGCGGGCGACCCGCGAGCCGCGCCATATGGCCCCAACCGCCCCCGACTTCAACGGCGCGACGGCGGCTGCGGTTCTCGCGCAAAGAAAAAGGGCGGCCCGCGAACGGACCGCCCTTCATCGTTTCAGTCTGGCTAAGCCTTAGAAGGCGTAGCGGACCGAAGCTTGGATCGTGCGCGGCGGGCCTTGGTTGGCGTACAGCGATGAGTTGGCGTCCAGACCGGTGCCCAGCGAGCCGAAATATTCTTCGTCCAGCAGGTTGGTCACATTGATCTGCAAGGACGTGCCGTCGAAGCCGAAGTAGCCCAGGTCGAAGCGGGCGTTGGCGTCGACGACCGTATAGCTCGGCACGGCCAGATCGTTCAGGTCGGTCAACCAGCGTTCGCCGACGTAGCGGGCCTTGACGCCGGCGCTCAGCGGCCCGGTTTCATACTTGGCGCTCAGGACGAAGGTCCAGTCCGGCACCTCGACCAGGCTCTTGCCGCCCGTCGCGATGACGCTGCTCGAGTTTCTGCGATAGTCGTCCTGGATCTCGCTGTCGTTGTACGAAGCCGAGGCATAGAAGGACAGCGACTCGATCGGCGAGTAGCCGAGCTGGGCGTCGAAGCCCATCATGTCCACATCGCCGACGTTACGGTCGGTGCTGATGTTGGTTTCCGGATCATAGGCCGACAGGATGCGGTTCTGGAACTGGGTGTACCAGACGTTGGCCGAGGCGATCAGGGTTCCGGTTTGGTAGCGGTAGCCGGCGTCGTAGGTCTTGCTGGTTTCCGGGTCCAGGATCGGGCTGATCAGCTCACCGTCCGCATTGTACAGAACCGTGTACAGGTTGTCGGTGCGCGGCAGGGTCAGGCTTTCCGCATAGGAGAAGTAGACGCTGCTGGCGCCGTCGAAGCGCCACGTGGCGTTCAGGTTCGGCAAGATGTCGTCGAACGTCTTCTCGCGGCTGTAGGGCGCGATGTAGTCGGTCGTCGAAGTGCCGATCCGGTAGTAGGTGTATTTGGAGGTCGAGTTCGGCGACACGGTCGTCGTCTGCGTGGTGCAGGCCACCGAGCTGGAACCCTTGGCCGAGTAGCAGTTCTGGTTCATGTCGCGCTTGAAGAAGGGCGCGCGGACACCCAGGCTCAGGCGCAGGTGATCGTCGATGAACTTGCCGCGGTATTCGAAGGCCACCTGGTTCAGTTCGGCGTAGGATAGACGGTCACGCCCACGCAGGTCGTAGCCGTCCAGGTTGGTGATGGTTTCGCCGTTGCGGCCGCCAAAGTAGTTCGAGAAGCGTGGCTCGGACGGGTTGGAGAAGTCGATCGTGCCGTAGGCGCCCGTCTGACGGTGACGCGCCCAGTCCAGCGTATAGGCCAGACGCAGCGAGTGGTCGTTGTTGACGTTCCAGATCAACGAAGAGTTGATGCCGTAGCGCTGGGTATGGGTATTCGACGGGGCCATGACGCGAACCTTGTCGAGCAGATCGCCGTCACCATTCAGATCGACGCCGCCCGTGGCTTTGGTGCCGAGCAGTCGCGCGTCATTCTCAGCCAGAACCGTCTGCTGCGAGCCGCCGTTAGCCAGAACATACTGGAACGAGGGGTCGAAGGTGAAGATCAGACCCTCGGCCAGGGTGAAGCGCGACTGACCACGCAGGTTGCCTGTGTCCGACGGGTTGACGCGTAGGCCCCAGTAGCTGGTGCCGTTGGAATCAACGTCAGCCAAGCCATTGCGGAAGGTCGGCGCCGTGTAGGTCGGGACGAAGTCGACGTTCCAGCCGAAGGGGCTGGTGTCGGCCGTCGAACCGAGCGAACCATCCGCGTTACGGAACAGGTTCGGGCCGTTGTAATTGTTGTTGCGGTTGCGGTTCCAGTGCGCGGCGAGCGAGACGAAGTCGCCGTTGTCGCGGATCGGTTGGTAGATCTTGGCATTGTACTGGATCTTGCCCAGGTCGCCGATGCCTTTCCACTTGTCGTAGGACTGGTCGGAATAGGCCAGCCAGGCGCGGGTGCCCCAGGGGCCGACGGCGCCGGTGTTCACCAGGCCCATGACGCGCTTGTAGTTGAAGTCGCCCAGCGAGCCCTTCACCCAGCCGCCGAACTCTTCGGTGGGGGTGATGGACGAGATGTTGATCGTGCCGCCCGTGGCCGAGGCCGAGGGGCTGTCGGCGTCGGTCGTGCCGGTGTTGACCGTGGCGCGGTCGATCAGCTCGCTATCCAGCTGCTGGTTCGTATAGAGCGCGTAGTTGCCCGAGTCGTTCAGCGGCATGCCGTCGAAGGTCTGCGCGATGCGGTTGCCGTCGAAGCCGTGCAGGCGGATGTTGCCGCCCGACGAACCATACGGGTCGTTGTTGGTGAAGTTCATGCCGGGAACGAGGTTCAGGATCTCGTTGATCGACTGACCCGCAGCCTGGGTCGCAATATACTCTTGCGTGATCGTCGAACGGCTCTTGCCGACGTTCTCAGCCACGATGGCGCCGTCGATGGTGCGCGGACCGCGCGCGCCGGTGACAACGATTTCATCGACTTCAGTCGCTTGGGTGCCGGTCGATTGTGCGGAGGCGGCGCCGGCGCCGGCCAGCGTGCCGACGATGGCGGTGGTCGCCCAGAAGAGGCGCTTGCGGTTGATCATTGCATCTATCCCCAGATGAAGGCCGTACAGACCCTAAAGGCGACAGGCGGGGTCGCCTGTCGAAATCTGGCCCCATCTACGTCGGGTGTTGCAATGTCAGGCGACAGTTATATGACAGAGATATGACAAGGCCCAGCTGTGGCCCCTTCGCAACATTCATGCCGCCCTACGGGGGATTGCTTAGAAAATCCGCTCAAACATGTCGGCGACGCCATGCGCTGTCCGCCCGATCGCCCGGGGTTCATGGAAATTGCCGTTCACCTGGCTCTGGGCGATCACATGGGCGCGGAATCGGGTGAACAGGGCCGTGTCCGGCGCCTGGGGCGCCGACCAAAAGTCGTCCAGCGCCTGCTGGTCGGTCAATCCGTCGAAGTCGAAGAAGGCGTCGCCCAGAACCTTGACCGGCGTATGGAAGCCCAGGGCGGACAGGGCGGCGCTGGAATTGTTCACCACCATGCCCTGAGAGGCGCGGCACAACTGGGCCAGATTTCCGCCGTCGATGAAATCGACCCGGCCTTGCAGGCCGCGCTCTATGACCAGACGTCGCGTCACCGCCGCAAGATCGATCAGACCCGGATCCAGCGGATGGTTCTTCACCACCAGTCGCGCGTTCCGGGGCGCATGGGCCGCAAAACTGGTCATGACCTTGGCGAGGAAGGCGGTGTTGTCGGCATACTGCGAATAGCGAAGCAGTTGCGCATCGCCTTCACGCTGGAGACAGGCGATGAAGAATTCACCCCTCGCGGCGATGACATCGACATCGTTCTCCGACGCACGCCGCGTAGCCAGGCCCAGATAGCGCCGCACATGGCCCAGGCACTGGCTCAGGGGCGAGGCCGTGTAATGGTTGGCGTGCCGCGGAAACAGGAAGGCGCCCAACGTCTGGACCACATGGTAGGCGGTTATGTTGACCACATGGTGAGGCAGAATCCGGCCCACGGGGATGGGTTCGGGAAGGACGGGTTCCGGCGCGGGATAGCCGTCGCGAAAACGGGGAAGGCCGCTGGACGCATTGACGCCGTTCAGCTCGACCGTGACCCAATCAGGACGGAAATATCCATTTTCCAGCACCCAGACGCGGGCGTCGAGCCCTTCGGTCGCCGACAGGACCGCGCGATTATAGGGGCCGCCTTCACCAAACAGGAGGAGATCGGTGAAGTCGGCCGCCACCTCCGCCAACCGTTCGGCCCAGACCTCGGCTGCGGCCTTGAACACCAGGCCGCCGGCGCGGCGCCAATTCATGGCGTCGCCGGCGTTGAAGATCATCCGCTGAACCGTCGCGCCCCGCGCCTCCAACGTCCGCGCCAGAGCGACGCCGAATCCGCCAAACGGCGCCGACACGATCAGGAACCGCCGGCCGGCCAGGCTTTGACTATGGTGACGGGAGCCGACAGGCAGGATCGTCACCTCGCCGCCGCGCGCAGGCGCTGGGGGCTGTGCGCGAAGCCGCGATTGAACGGCCGGGGGGCTGTCCGCCCGAAGCCGGTACCGCCGCCGCCGACGCCCCGTGACCTGTCGATGCGACTGGCGAAGATCGACCATTTTACAGATCCCCAGTGCGCTTAAAGCGGCGCGGCGGGTCAAGGAACGACTCTTCGCCGATGCAATCGGGGCGTTTGGCGGAGAATGTGACCATTAGGCTTTATCTCGCTCGCTCCAGAGGTCGGATCAACCCAAATTCCATAATGCGGCGCGATTTCGACCAACCGTTACCGCCTCTCCACATGGAAAAACCGCCATCCTCGAACGAAGACGGCGGTTTTTGATCCGTCCGATAGACGTACCTCAAGGTCCCGCGCCCCCCGATCCGACTTTCGTCGGGCCGGGGGGCTAGGTCTTAGAAGTTGATGTCGATCGTCGCGCGACGGTTGAGCGGCTCACGCACGCCGTCAGCGGTCGGCTTGGCCAGGGCGGTTTCACCCTTGGCGTCCAGAGCGATGACGCCGCCGTTGACGCCTTGGGCGACCAGGGCGTCCGCGACGGTGCGCGAACGACGGTTCGACAGGCCGAGGTTATAGGCGGCCGAGCCCGAGGTGTCGGTGTAGCCGACGATCAGGACGCGCGTCGGACGACCCGACTTGGCGTAGGTGGCGGCCTGGCTGACCACCGAACGGGCCTCCGTCGTCAGGTCCGAGCGATCCCAGTCGAAGTAGACGACGAACTGGCGGGCGACCGGAGCCTGGGCCACCGGAGCCGGGGGCGGCGGCGGGGGCGGAGGAGGCGGCGGCGGCGGGGGCGGAGGAGGCGGGGGCGGGGGGGCGTCTTCAGCGCCGAAGCTGTAACGCAGACCCAGGGTCACGGTGTGCGACTGATCGTAGTCGCCGTCCCATTCGCCGAACGAGGTTGCGCCCGGACCCGTGCCCACCGTGGTCGAGGCGAACGAGGCGTCGCCCGTCAGATAGCGGTAGGTCAGGTCGATATTGGTGCGGTCGCCCACAGCCCAGGCCAGACCGGCGATCGCCTGAGCGGCGAACTTGGTCGAGTCGTCATCGGCGGTGAAGGTGGCGCCGCGGTTGGCGCGCAGGTTGCCGTTGGTGTCGGTGGTGACGCGGTTCACGCCGGCGCCGAGGCCGACGAAGGGACGGATGCCCCAGGCTTCATAGCCGAAATCATAGATGACATTGGCCATCAGGGTGGCCGACTTGATGTCGCCTTCCGGAGAGAAGCAGCCGCCGGTCGCCGGGGTCAGGTTGCACAGGCCCTGGGTGCCGGAGACGGCGCGCACGGTGCCGATGTCGCCCGAGCGGTAGCCGCCTTCGAGTTCAACGCGCCAGTTGGGGTTGAAGCGATAGCCGAGACGGGCGAAAGCCGCCCAGCCGTCGTTCACTTCATAGTTCCAGTTGGCGCCTGTCGTCGACGATTCGGCGTTGATGTCGTCGATCATGTGGTAACCGGCGTCGATCGCGCCGTACCAGCCGTTCGGTTCCGCCGAGGCCGCGCCAGCTGCGAACAGCCCTGCGACGGCGACGGAGGCGAGAAGTTTGAGCTTCATAGCTTCCTCAATCTGTAAAATGCCTGAAGCCGAGCTGCTGCCCGACGTTCCCGAGCCAAACGGCATCGCTGGCCGGTTGTTCCGCCCGCCTGAGATGAATGTGGCGACTGTGGCGCCGTTTCAACACAATGGGCGAACGAGGGTCGGGAAACCGCGCCGTTCGTGACGTGTCGCGGCTTGCGTTGACGCCGCGTGAGGGGCCTAAGTTCGTCGCAGAGGAAACCGTTCTGGTCACAAGTCGCGCAAATCGCGACAGGCCCGCCCAACAAAGAAGGATCTCCGTCATGCGCGAAGCCGTCATCGTCTCCACCGCCCGCACTCCCATCGGCCGGGCCTATCGCGGGGCCTTCAACGACACCCAGGCCCAGCAGCTGGGCGCCCATGCAGTGAAACACGCGGTCCAGCGCGCCGGCGTCGATCCGGCCGAGATCGAGGACGTGATCATGGGCGCGGCCCTGCAGCAGGGTTCGACCGGCACCAACGTCGCCCGCCAGATCGCCCTGGCCGCCGGCCTGCCCTCTTCGGTTCCGGGCATGAGTCTGGACCGCCAGTGCGCCTCGGGCCTGATGGGGATCGCCACGGCGGCCAAACAGGTGATGTTCGACCAGCAGAAGATGGCGGTCGGCGGCGGGCTGGAGAGCATCTCCCTGGTCCAGAACCAGTACATGAACCTGTACCGGGCCAAGGACGAGACCCTGCTGAAGCTCGCGCCCCACATGTATATGTCGATGCTGGAGACAGCCGAGGTCGTGGCCCGCCGCTACAACATCAGCCGCGACCGTCAGGACGAATACGCGCTTCAGTCCCAGCAGCGCACGGCGGCGGCCCAGGCGGCAGGCCGGCTCGACGCCGAGATCGTGTCCGTGACCACCACCATGCTGGTCACGGACAAGGCGACCGGCGAGACCACCTCCCGGGAGGTCACCCTGTCGAAGGACGAGGGCAACCGGCCCGAAACCACCCTGGAGGGGCTGAAGACGCTGAAGCCGGTCTTCGGCGGCGGCGAGGAGATCCAGCAGGGCGAATATATCACCGCAGGCAACGCCTCCCAGCTGTCGGACGGCGCCTCGGCCTGCGTCATCATGGAGGCCGGCGAGGCGGTGAAGCGCAATCTCCAGCCGCTCGGCGCCTATCGCGGCATGGCGGTGGCGGGGGTCGAACCCGACGAGATGGGCATAGGCCCGGTCTACGCCGTGCCCAAACTGCTGAAACGTCACGGCCTGACGGTCGACGACATCGGCATCTGGGAGCTGAACGAGGCCTTCGCCGTCCAGGTCCTCTACTGCCGCGACACCCTGGGAATCCCGGACGAACTGCTGAACGTCTCGGGCGGCGCCATCTCCATAGGCCACCCCTACGGCATGTCCGGCGCCCGCATGACCGGCCACGTCCTGATCGAGGGCAAGCGGCGCGGCGCCAAATACGGCGTCGTCACCATGTGCATCGGCGGCGGCATGGGCGCGGCGGGGCTATTCGAGATCTTCTGAGGTTCCCGTCTCCTCCCTGTCGCGTAGCGATGGGGAGGAGACGTCTAAACCTTCTCGCTGACCTTGATCGCCACCCGGCAGCCGGCCTTGATCACCCCGCTCAGCAGCCGATAGGCCGGGGCTTCGCGGCTGCCGTGTTCGATGGCGTGATCGTGGTGGGCCAGTTCTTCGTCGCGGAACTGTTTCAGTTCGGCGGCCAGCGCGGGATCGCGCTCGCCGATCTCGGCGATCTGTTCGGCGTAGTGTTTCTCGATCACGCTCTCGACTGCCTCGGTGCAGGCGTGGGCCGCCTTCTCGCCCATCAGGGCCGTGCCCGCCCCCAGGGCCGAGGCCGCGATCCGCCACAGCGGCGTCATCGCCGTGGGCCGCACCCGGCGTTCGGTCAACAGCCGTTCGAACCGGGCCAGATGCACGGCCTCCTGATCCTGCATCTCGCCCAGGTCGCGCACCATGCCGCCGTGCGCCTTGCGGCCCTCGAACACGGCCTTCTGGGCGCGATAGATCAGGACCGCCGCATATTCGCCGGCGTGATCGACCCGCAGGATCTCATCCATCCGCGCCTTGTCGGCGCCGCGGCCTGGCCGGGGCAGAGGGGGACGAGGCCGGGAGTCGGGGGTCGCCGCGTCGGTCATGGCGTCAGGCCTTTTCGATCCGGGGGGCGCGGGCGTCCTTGGGGCGTTTGGCCGCCAGCAGGCTGAACCCCGCCAACGCGAGGGAGAGGAGGGCGTTCCAGCCGGCCATGGACAGGCCCAGCCAGCTCCAGGCCACGGAATCGCACATGGCCACCCTCTGGGCCGGCCCTGTGCCGAGCGCCAAGGCGGTCAGGCTTTCCAGATCGACGCCGCCCCCGCCCATGCAGGTCGCGGGCAGGCTCCACCACTTGTACTCGCCGCCCATGTGGAAGACGGCGGTGACGGCGCCGGTGGCGAAGACGGCGGCCAGCAGGAAGGCGGCGATCCGGGGCGTGCCGCGCCGGCTGCCGCTCAGCAAGGTCCAGGCGGTGGCCACCGCCGCCACGGCGACCGCGCCCCAATAGACCTCGCGCTGTTTGAGGCAGAGGTTGCAGGGCGCCAGGCCCGCGAACCGCTCGAAGGCGTGGGCCGCGCCCAGCATGGCCAGCGACGCGGCCAGGGCGAAGGCGGTCCACCAACGGGTCATCAGGCGATAGATGTCTCTCATCGTGCAGCGGTCTTAACCCGCCAAGGCGTCGCCGTCGACTTACAGAAGCTTCAGCATCACGATCAGGGCGATCAACACCACCAGGCCGATCCCGGACCACAGCGCCAGGCGTTTCTCGACCTGGGCCAGCATGGCCGCGCCCCAGCGTTTCAGGATCCAGGCCTCGAGGAAGAACCGGCCGCCCCGGGTCACGACCGACGCCCCCATGAAGACCGGGAAACTGAAGGCCGCCAGGCCGGAGGCGATGGTCACCAGCTTGTAGGGAATGGGGGTCAACCCCTTGATCAGTATGACCCACAGCCCCCACTGGGCGAACCATTGGCGGAAATGATCCAGCCCGTCCGAATGGCCGAGAACCCGAAGGATCGCCAGACCGAGATCGGTCAGGAAATAGCCGATGGCGTAGCCGAGAATCCCGCCCAGGACCGAGGCCAGGGTGCAGACCCCGGCGTAAAAATAAGCCTTCTCGGGCCGGGCCAGGATCATCGGCGCCAGCATCACGTCGGGCGGGATGGGGAAGAAGGAACTCTCGGCGAAGGCGACCATGGCCAGGGCGGGCGTCGCGTGGCGGCCTCGCGCCAGATTGAAGACGCCGTCATAGAGCTTGCGAAGCATGGAAATCCCCTGGCAGGGGCGACGCCCTAGCAAGACCTGCGCCCGACGTCACGCGCCGCGACATCGAAGCCCTCGCCGTCCGTTCCCGACGCCTCTAAAGGAGGCGGCATGACCGTCCCCTCTCCGTCCGGCCACGCCGACGACGTCAGCCAAGACATCGCTCGCCTGTTGCGTCGGCTGTCCGACGACGGGGGCGAGGCCGGCCTGACCCTGGAAGAAATTCGCGACCGTCTGGACGAGCGCGCCTATGGGCTGCTGATCCTGCTGCTGTCGATTCCCTGCCTGGTCCCTGGCCTTTACGGCGTGCCCCAGGTGGTCGGGGTGGCCGTTATCCTGCTGGCCGGCCAGATGCTGGTGGGCCGGGAAGAGCCCTGGCTGCCCCGCTGGCTGCTGAAGCTGCGCGCCAGGGGTTCGTGGCTCAAGGCCATGGCCGATTTCGCCGAGTCGAAACTGGGCTGGATCGACCGGTTCTCTCGCCCCCGACTGCGTCGCTTCGCCGATGGACCGGGCGAGAAGCTGGCGGCAGTCTTCATGATCCTGGCCACCCTGACCATCGTCCTGCCGATGACCAACACCATCCCCTCCGTGGCCCTGGCGCTTCTGTCGGTCGGCCTGATTCAACGCGACGGCCTGTTCGTGATCGCCGGCGCGGCGGTGACGACGGCCTGGCTGACGCTCCTGGGCGTGGTGGCGACCGGGCTGCTGCTAGGCGCCGAATGGGCGACGCGGCTTCTGCCGGGCTAAGGCGCGTCCCGGGATGTCCGAAATTTAACGGGCGTCGAACTGTGTTTCGCCGGAAGAAGACACCAGCGTCGCTATGGAGCGATGTGGTTTTCGCTTCGAGGCGCCTCATGTCCCATTCTTCCGGCCGTTTCCTGTCGTTGGTCCTGTCTTCCGTCTGCCTGGCTCTGGTCGCGAAATCGGCGGTGATGGCCCAGGACGCGACGTCGCCCGCCTTTCGTCCCTCTTTCCATCCGTCCGAACTGAAGGGACCGCCCGCCGGGGCGCCGAATGAAGTTCTGGTGCTCGGCACGCCGCACCTTTCCAACCTCAACGAGGGCTTCCAGCCGGTCTTGCTGACGCCGCTTCTGGATCGCCTGGCTGCCTGGCGGCCCACCGCCATCGCAACGGAAGATTTGTCGGGGCTGCAATGCGACAACCTGCGTCGCTACCCGTCGCGCTATGCCGAGACGGTCAAGACCTATTGCGACGACACAACCGCCGCCAATGCGGCCCTGAGCCTGGACGTGCCGGCCGCCAATGCTGAGGCCGAGCGTCTTCTGGCGGATTGGCCCGCTCAACCCACGCCCGCCCAGCGACGCCGTCTGGCGGCGGTCTTCATGGCGGCGGGAGAAAACGGATCCGCGCTCGTGCAGTGGCTTCGCCTCCAGCCGGAGGAGCGTATCGCGCAAGACGGCCTGAACGCGGCCCTGGTCACGCGCTTGAACAGGATCAAGAGCCAGCACAACGAGACCTATCTGATCGCGGCGCCCCTTGCGGCTCAACTCGGCCTGGAGCGTCTCTGGAGCGTTGACGACCATTCCGCCGACACGCCGGACGGCGCCGATCCCGCCGAGGTGGAAGCCTATGGCGCGGCCATCATGAGCGCGTGGGACAATCCCGCCAGCCATGCCCGCAGGGCGACGGATATCCGCCTCGGCGCCGCCTTGACCGAACCGGACGGCGTCCTTCAGATGTATCGCACCTATAACGCCCCGGATGCGCCGGCGCTGGTCTACCAGTCGGACTTCGGCGCCGCTCTGACGGAACCGTCGCCCCAAGGTTTCGGTCGCCGGTACGTCGGCTTCTGGGAAACCCGCAACCTGCGCATGGTCGCCAACATGCGCGACGTGCTGGGCCGCTATCCGGGCACGCGGATGCTGACCATCGTCGGCGCGGCGCACAAGGGCTACTACGACGCCTATCTGGACCAGATGCATGATGTGCGTCTGGCGGATGTGGAGACGATGCTGCGCTGATCGCGTAGGCCGAGCGGGGCCGTCGCCATCACGACCCCGTGGGACCGCCTTGGCTCTGTCGTCATCCGCGACTAGGTTCCGCGCCAATCGGCGGCCCCTTTCGGTTAAGCCCGCCACAGAAGCTACGCGGGAGACGCGCCATGAACGACATGACCCCCACCTCTGATCAGGCCCCTGCCCAGACGACGGCGGAACAGATCAACCTGGAAAACCCCCTCGGCGTCGATGGATTCGAATTCGTCGAATTCACCGGCCCGGAACCGAAGGCGATGATTTCGCGCCTTGAACTGATGGGCTTCACCCAGACCCACGTGAACCCGAAGACCGACGTGGTGCGCCTGAAACAGGGCGACATCTCCTTCCTGGTCCACCGCACGCCGACCGGTCAGGCCCAGGCCTTCGCCGCCGACCACGGCCCTTCTGCCAACGGCATGGCCTTCCGCACCAGCGACGCCAAGGCCGCCTATGAGGGCGCGCTGGAACGCGGCGCCGTGGCCGCGACGGATGCGAACGGCGGGGCGCTGGGCGACTATCCCTATATCCTCCAAGGCATCGGCGGATCGCTGCTGTACGTCATCGACCAGTATGGCGACGCCGGCTCGCTGTACGACGCCTGGGACGAGATCGAGGGCTGGGAGGAGGCCGAGCGCAAGAATTCGATGGGCCTCGAGATCCTGGACCACCTGACCCACAATGTCCGCCGCGGCCAGATGCGCACCTGGTCCGGCTTCTACGGCTCGGTCTTCAACTTCGAAGAGCAGAAGTATTTCGACATCAAGGGCAAGGCGACCGGCCTGTTCTCCCAAGCCATGATCGCGCCCGATCGCGCCATCCGCATTCCCCTGAACGAGAGCCAGGACGACAATTCCCAGATCGAGGAATTCCTGCGCCGCTACAATGGCGAGGGCATCCAGCACATCGCCCTGACCACCGAGAACATCTTCGAGACGGTCGAGGCCATGCGTGCGCGCGGCGTCGACTTCCAGGACACCATCGAGACCTATTTCGAACTGATCGACAAACGCCTGCCCAACCATGGCGAGGACGTGGAGCGGATGCGCAAAAACCGCATCCTGATCGACGGGTCGGACGAGGAGGGCCTGCTGCTGCAGATCTTCACCCAGGACACCTTCGGTCCGATCTTCTTCGAGATCATCCAGCGCAAGGGCAACGAGGGTTTCGGCAACGGCAATTTCCAGGCCCTGTTCGACTCCATCGAACTGGACCAGATCCGTCGCGGCGTCATCAAGGTCGACGCCTGAATGCGGATGCGGCCGCCGACCTGGCTGCCCTGGCTCGGCCCGGCCCTCGCGGCCGGCGCCGGCGCCCTGGCGGGGGAGTTCTGGCTGGGCGGCGGGTTCTGGACGGTCCTGCTCGCCGCCCTGATCTGCGGCTTCGCTCCCATCGTCGCCTATCGGGTGTGGAAGCGGCTGCACCATCGGGAGTGATGGGCCGCGTCTGCCCCCCACTCCCGTCGCTCTCAGGCCCGTCCCCGCACAATTTCATCTACCTCGTGCTTGAAAACGCACCGCTTTTCAGATTGTCGCACCCATCGACCTGACATCGCCGGGGGTCGGGCTACAATCCACCGATGGAGGGACCGACCATGATGCGATCTGGACGAATTGCACTAATTACACTCTGTTTTTCCATCGTCGCCGGCCTTGCCCACGCCCAGGAGCCGGCTGCTCCCCGCTGGTCCCTGGCCATCCACGGCGGGGCGGGGGTGATCGAGCGGGCCGGCCTGACGCCGGAACAGGACGCCGCCTATCGCGCCGCCCTGCAACGGGCGCTGGACGCCGGATCGGCGGTCCTGTCACAGGGCGGCTCGGCGCTGGACGCCGTCCAGGCCGCCGTTCAGGTCATGGAGGACGATCCCCTGTTCAACGCCGGGCGGGGCGCCGTCTTCACCGCGGCCGGCCGCAACGAGCTGGACGCCGCCGTCATGAACGGGGCGGACCTGACCGCCGGCGCCGTGGCCGGGCTGACCACCACCCGCCACCCGGTCGCCGCCGCCCGCGCCGTGATGGAACAGTCGCCGCACGTCATGCTGATCGGTCCCGGCGCCGACGCCTTCGCCGCCCAGGCCGGTCTGGAACAGGTCGATCCGGCCTTCTTCTTCACCGAACGCCGCTGGCAGGGCCTGATCAAGGCCCTGACCGAGGCCGGCCTGCCCCTGCCCGCCCGTCCCGCCGACGCGCCCGCGCCCGGAGCCCAAGCGGCCGTCGCTCCGCCTCTGAACGAACGCAAGTTCGGCACCGTCGGCGCCGTCGCCCTGGACAGCCAGGGCCGTCTCGCCGCCGCCACCTCGACCGGCGGCATGACCGCCAAACGCTGGGGCCGGGTCGGCGACGTGCCGATCATCGGCGCCGGCACCTACGCCTCCAACGCCGACGGCTGCGCGGTCTCCGCCACCGGCTCGGGCGAGTATTTCATCCGCTCGACCGTGGCGCGCGACATCTGTCGCCGCACCGCCGACGGCGCGACCGTCCAGGCGGCGGCCGAGGCCGAGATCGCCGACGTCGGCTCCATAGGCGGCGACGGAGGGGTCATCGTCATGGGTCTGACCGGAACCCCGGCCTTCGCCATGAACACCTCGGGCATGTATCGGGGGGCGGTGTCTTCGACGGCCGCCGCGCGCGTCGCGATCTACGCCGACGAAGACTGACCTCCTCTTTCGTCATCCTCCGACAAGCCGCGCAGCGGCGCAGATCGGGGGACCCAGCGGCGCGCGCGAGCGCGAACCTGTCGGGGACTCGCCCCTTAGCGTTCTTGCGGCGGATGGATTTCGCCTCCGGCGCCGCTGGGTCCCCCGGTTCCGCTTCGCGGCCCGGAGGATGACGAAAGCAAAAAGCCGTTCCCTCCTGTAAGACTGACCCCATGACCCCGACCGACGACGAACTGACCAAGATGGCCGAAGAAGAGCTGGACGCCGCCTGCGCCATGCCCTTTGTCGAGCTGAAGAAAATCACCCCCTGGGGCGACACCTTCGAGGGGTTCGCCCCCTCCGGCCGCACGGTCGAGGTCGAGCGTCGCTATCTGTGGGCGGTCGAGCCCGAGGGCGGCGTCATCGTCGAGGTCGAGGTGCGCGATCCCGCCGCCCGCGCCGGCGCCGAGGCCAAGGCCCTGCTCACCGAACATCGTTAAGCTTTCACTTGGCCCAGCTTCGCGGCTGCGGCATCATGGGTCGGCGAGTGGGGGGATGACAATGTTGCCGACACAAACCGACTTTCCCGCTGAGGCTGTAACCACGCCCATGGCCTGGGACAGCTCGACCACCTTCATCCTTTGTATTCTGAGCGCCGTGGCGGCGGCCGTCATCGCGAACTGGCTGGGCGTAAACGGAGAGCGCCGGCGACAGGACGTCGTCCTGGTCACGATCATCAAGCGTAAGTACGAGATCATTCTGCAGGCGTCAGAACGCGCCATTCGCGCGGTCGGCGACGGAGAGCCGGCGGCGCGAGAGCTTGTGGCGACCGTCCGGCGCGAACTGAAATCTGTCCTGGCCATCGGCGCGGATCTTCCGCTGAAGAAGCTGGACGATGCGCTGGAAGGCAAGGCAGCCGACAAGCCCAAACCAAAGTCGCCGGAACCGAGCCCGCCCCCGGTGCGACCGGTCCCGATCAGCTACAAGCTGGAAGAGGCGAAGGTTCTCACGTCCGGCCTCTGCGGAACGGGAGTCGAGGACGGCTATGTCGTGACGGAGGCCGCGCCGCCCCCACCGCCCGCGCCCCCGCCCTGCCCGTCTCCCCAGGAGCTTGTGGCGGCCCATCGCATCCAGATCCGACAAGCGGTCGAGGCGTTCCACATTTACTGGAGCGATCGCGCCAGCCGGATTTCAGAACTCTCGGCCCTCCAGCGCGCCTTCGCGACGACCCTGCCGCCCAAGGTGGAAAAGGACGACGCCCCGCCCCTCCCCCGTCACTGACCGCCCCTCTGTTCCCCCCGGCGCGAAATCGGTCTAGGCCTTGGGCATGAAACTCGCCTCGCTCAAGCACGGCCGCGACGGCCGCCTCGTGGTCGTCTCGCAGGACCTGCACTGGTTCACCGACGCCTTCCTTATCGCCCCCACCCTCCAGGCCGCGCTGGACGACTGGGACCGCTGCGGCCCCCGGCTCCACGCCCTGGCCGAGAGCCTCGAGCACGAGGCCGTGCCGCGCGGCCGCTTCCACGAACGCGACGCCGCCTCCCCCCTGCCCCGCGCCTATCAGTGGGCTGACGGCTCGGCCTATGTGAATCACGTCGAGCTGGTGCGCCGCGCCCGGGGCGCCGAGATGCCCGCTAGCTTCTGGACCGATCCCCTGATGTACCAGGGCGGCTCCGACGGCTTCCTGGCGCCGCGCGACCCCATCCCGCTCGCCGACCCCGCCTGGGGCTGCGACCTGGAGGCCGAGATCGTGGTGGTCGTCGGCGATGTGCCCCAGGGCGCGACGCGGGACGAAGCCCTGGCCGCCATCCGCCTGGTCGGCCTGGTCAATGACGTGTCGCTTCGCAACCTGATCCCGGCCGAACTGGCCAAGGGGTTCGGCTTCGTCCAGTCCAAGCCCGCCAGCGCCCTCTCGCCCGTCTTCGTGACGCCGGATGCGCTGGGCGACCGCTTCAGGGACGGCAAGCTGCACGGCGAACTGACCGTCCAGCTGAACGGCCAGCCCTTCGGCCGCGCCGACGCGGGCGTGGACATGACCTTCGACTTCGGGACCCTGATCGCCCATCTGGCCAAGACCCGGTCCCTGTCGGCCGGGACGATCATCGGTTCAGGCACGGTCTCCAACCGCGACGCCGACGGCGGCCCCGGCAAGCCGGTCGCCGAGGGCGGCCTGGGCTATTCCTGCATCGCCGAGGTCCGCACGGTCGAGACGATCCTGCGCGGCGCCGCCGAGACCCCCTTCCTGGCCCATGGCGATACGGTCCGGATCGAGATGATGGACGACCAGCATCGTTCGATCTTCGGGGCCATCGAGCAGACGGTGGAGCCGCTTCCGCGCGACGCCTGACCACGCCGGATTGACCGATGTCGGCCTCGGGGGAGGCCTGGAGGACGACATGCCGCCCGAGAAACTCATACCGCTGCTGGTCTTCCCGGCCGTGTTGGTCCTGGTGCTGCTGAAGAACCGGCGCAAGCGGCCGTTGAAGCCCCAGTTCCTGTGGATCATGCCCGCCATCGTCGTGCCCCTGATCGGGCTCGGCGTCTGGGGCTCGACCTATAGTCCTCGCGCCGTACACGCGCCGTTCGGCCCCGGCGCCTGGGCCGTGCTGGCCATCGGCGCCGTCCTGGGCGGCCTGGCCGGCTGGTATCGCGGCAAGACCGTCACCATAGAGAAGGAGCCGGACGGTTCGCTGATGGCCCAGGCTTCGCCGCTGGGCTTGATCCTGCTGGTCGTGCTGTTCGCGGGCCGCGCCGGCCTGCGCGACCTGATCGAAACCCACGCCGCCGACTGGCGCCTGAACGCCATGGCCGTCACCGACGCCTTCCTGGTCTTCGCCATGGGACTGATCGTCCTGCAGCGGGTCGAGATGTACATCCGCGCCCGACGGGTGCTGGCCGGCGGGACCGACAGCCATGTGGAGGTGGCGGCCTGATCGGGCCCCATCATTGCAACGATCCCGAAATCCGCCTGCGGCGCTCAGGCTGCGCCCCACGCAGGACGGCCGTCCGCGTAAACTTCATGATGCGGTGAAGACCCTCTGGACCCGGCTCATGCCCTTGTGGCATGAGACCGGCTCCGCTGCGGGCGTGGTGGAATTGGTAGACGCGCTGGACTCAAAATCCAGTTCCGAAAGGAGTGCCGGTTCGACCCCGGCCGCCCGCACCACCCTTCCTGTCGGTGTGTCTTCCCGCCGCCATATGGCGCGGAAACGAAGACGGCCCGCCCCGGAGCCAGCAGGTTCGGCACGCGTGGGCGCCGGAGCCAGACAGGTTCGGAACGGGCCGTGAATGATCGGTACGAATACTAAAATCCGACCAGCCGACATATTGGCATTAAGTCGCATTCTTGAAAAGTCCCCGCTCGGCGATCAGCCCAGTTCGCGGTGGAAGAAGCCGGTCACATCGGCCAGAATCGTCGCCTTCTTGCGGAACAGAGGCGAGAAGGTCGCGATCAGGTCGGCGTGGTCCAGACCAGGATAGAGCTTCGCCTCGGACCGACCGCCGACCGCTTTCATTCTCTGGTCCAAAATGGTCGTGTCCTCGGCGTGAACCACGACGTCGGCCGTGCCGTGACCCAGCCAGATCGGCGGTGCGTCGGCGCGAACGAAGGTGACGGGCTGGGTCAGGGTCGGATCGGGCGCGCGGCCGAAGGCGTTGCGGGACGCCCCCACGTCGAACGGCAGGAAATCATAGGGGCCCGCCAGACCGGCCGCCGCCCTGATCAGTCCAGGGCGGTCGACCGCCTGCATATAGCGACGGTCCAGACTGATCATCAGGGCCAGATGGGCGCCGGCCGAATGGCCCAACACCCCCAGCCGTTCCGGATCGCCGCCATAGGCTGCGGCGACATCCGCCGCCCTGGCCGTGGCGACGGCGGCGTCTTCGATGAAGGCGGGAAAGACCACCTGGGGCACGACGCGGTAATCGGGCAGGGCCACGACGAACCCCTGGGCGGCCAGGGCCTGGGCCGCCCAGCCATAGAGGTCGCGCGACCCTGAATCCCAGCCGCCGCCATAGAAGAAGACCAGGACCGGATAGGTCCCCGGCGCGGTCGGGCCGTACAGGTCCAGCCTCTGGCGGGGATCGTCGCCATAGGCGATGTCGCGCGCCACGCGTCGCACGCCCCCGTCCCTCGGCCCCAGACTGTTGAGCAGGCCCAGGGGTGAACAGGCGGCGGCCATCAGGCCCGCAATGGGCGCCAACAGGCCCCGCCGGGTCATGCGATACAGTCCATGGCTTCCAATACGTCGTCGCCCCTCGTTCGGCCCAGACCCTTTGCAGATTTATCGCGCCCCGGCGATCAGCCGGCCGCAGTTCGCATCCTCGGCTAGGCCCGGATCGACGAAGGCGAACAGGGCCGTGACCGGCGCCACCACCGCGCTCAGAAGACCGGCGACCCCGCCCTGGCCGACCAGGGCGCGGACATCGACGCCGACCTGGGGGGCGGTCAAGGCCCCCTTGACCGTGATGGGCGCCCAGACCCGCAGCAGGCGCGGCTTCTTGGACTCGCCATCCACACGCAGGTCCAGGGTTTCGGCCCCCAGGTCGATCGTGCCTGTGCCCTGGGCCAGAACCACATCCGTATCGATGACCAGGGTCTTGACCGTCGCCGCGCCGCCCCGCACGTCGAAATCGGCGACGGCGCACCGGATCTGGGCCGTGGACTGGTCTCCGCGCAACAGTTTCAGCAGGCCGGCGCTGGCGTTGATGCCCAACAGTTCGGCAAAGGCCGACCGCATCTGACCGTCGGGCACCACCAGGCTGAGCGAGCCCTTGGACGCCGCTGCGAAATCATGGATCGAGGCGCCGGGTCCTTCCAGCCGCGCCCGGCCCAGAGCGCGCCCGGTCAGGGGCGCAGTTCCGTCGCGCGCGGGAATGATGGATTCCAGCGGATAGCCGGCCAGACGGAAATCGACGACGCTGTAGGGGATGTCGCGCGTCGCATTGATCCGGGCCGTGCCGTTCAGTTCGCCCCGATTGAAGTTGAAACTGACGGGATCGAGATCAAGGACGCCGTCCTTCAGTTCCGCGCCCAGGTTCACCGCCCGCACATCCAGGTCATTGGCCTTCACCGCGACCGCCCGATAGCTCAGGCTTCCGTCCATCGCCCGCAGGCGCTCGGTCTGCAGCGGCGCGTCGGGCAGCAGCTTGCCGCCGACGGCCACGGGCGCCTCGGTATTGGATCCCGCCGCATTCGTCACGGTGCGGGCGCCCAGGACGGCGGCCAGGTCGTCGATGTCGAGGCGGCGCGACGTCAGTTCCGCATCGACCCGCAACCGTTTCGCCGCATCGACCCGCACATCGCCGGACAGGTCCGAGGCCCCGACCCGGCCGTCGAAATCACTGAAGGTCCAGATATTCTCGTTCCGCTTCAACGCGCCCTTCAGTCGATAGGGCGGGGTGTTGGGCAGGGCGACCCCCGTCAGCAGATACAGGTCCGACAGGTCGCGCCCCTGCAAGCTCAGGGTGGCGTCGAACCGGCCCAGGTCGAACGGCCGGGTCACGGCGCCCTTGGCGGTCAGGCTGGAACCCGCGCCGCTGACGCTCGCCTCGAAGTCATAGGGTCGGTCTCGCCGGATATTGATGAAAGGACCGCCCCGAACGCGGAGCGTCAGCGGCGAGCCATTGACCTCGCCCTCGCCGTCCAGCACGAAACCGGCGTCGTCGCCCTGCCCCTCGCGCGCATCGACCGTCGCCTCCAGTTTCAGACCGCGTCGCCGCTCGTCGAAGACCAGGCGGCCGTCGGTGATGACCAGTTGCTGGATGACCGGCAGTTTCATCCCCTCGCCCGTGTCGGGCTTTTCGGGGTTCAGGTCCCAGCTGTTGCGGCCGTCCTTGTCGGTGATCAGCACTAGCTGGGGGCGGGTGAAGCTGAGCAACGGCATTTCGATCTGGCCGGCGAACAGTTTGCGCAGCCGCACCGAGGCGCGGATTTCGTCCACATCGGCCGTATCGCGATCCCGCGCCCACTCCGGCCCGCCGATCTTGAGACCCCGCACCACCGCCGAAGGCGTCCAGCTGAACAGATGGACGTCCAGGTCGCCCTGAAGCGCAATGTCGCGATCATACGCCGCCGAGGCCCAGCGTCCGATGGGTCCGCGCACCATGTTCCAGTCGAACAGGATCAGAGCCAGAACCACCAGACCGATCAGAAAAAGGCCGACGCCCCCTGCCCAGGCCTCGGCGCGACCGGGCCGTCGGACGGCGGCGTACACCGGGTCATTCCGCCGCACCCAATCGTGAAAGCTTCGCGCGCGAACCACAGCCGGATCTATGCCCCTGCGACGCAGGCCCGACCACAACTCGTTCCACTTCAGCATCTTGGCCAAACAATCGGCTCCGTGAGCCAGACAGAACGCGCAAGTCGCGGTTTGGAGCCGCCCGGTCCCCTCCGACCTCTCCTGGCCTAAAATTTCGTCAGTTATGCGCTTAGTTGTCGCAAAAACTTTACAACGCGAAAATTCGGCGCATATTTCATCAGAGCCCTGATCTTAATTCAGGCCACAGGAGGATGCCCGATGACCCGCTCAATGACCCGATTTGCATCGCCCGCGCTGGTTCTCGCCGCCATTGCGGCGACCGCGACCCCCAGCCTGGCCGAGACGTCCAAGCCGCAGCGCGCCGAATCCCAACAGATCGTCATGATCTGCGCGACCGATGCGGCCACCCGTCGCGCCTACCAGCGCGAGTTCGGCGTTCAGCCGGTCTTCGTCAGCGCGCGCGAAACCTTGAACGCCCGCTCGAACGGCGAAACCTGGTCCACGCCGCGCTGCATGACGGCGCGCGAATACGCCCGTCTGAATCAACTGGCCGAGACCCGCGCAGGTCTCTAACGAAAAAGGGCGCGGCCTTGCGGCTGCGCCCCTCTTTCGTGTCTGCGACGCCCCGGCCCTATTGGGCGGGGGTCAGATACTTGTTCAGCCAGCCGAACACCTCATTGTGCCATTGCAGACTGTTGGCCGGCTTCAGCACCCAGTGGTTCTCGTTCGGGAAGACGATCAGGCGGCTGTCGATCCCCCGACGCTGCAGCGCCGTATAGGTGGACAGGCCCTGGGCCGTCGGAATGCGGAAGTCGTGGTCGCCCTGCACTACCAGCATCGGCGTCTTCCAGTTTTCGACGTGGTTGGCCGGGTTGAACTTCTGATAGCCCTCGGGCTTGTCCCACGGCGTGCCGCCGTATTCCCACTCGGTGAACCACAGCTCCTCGGTCGAATAGCCCATGGCGAAGGTGTCGAAGACGCCGTCGTGGTTGACCAGGCACTTGAATTCATTGGACCAGTTGCCGGCGATCCAGTTGATCATATAGCCGCCGTAGGAGGCGCCGAGGGCACAGGCGTTGTCGCCGTCCAGGAAGGCGTACTTCTGCCGAGCGGCCGCCCAGCCCTTCTGCAGGTCTTCCAAAGGCCGGTCGCCCCAGTGCTGGCTGATGGCGTCGGTGAAGGCCTGGCCGTAACCGGTCGAGCCGTGGAAATCGATCATCACCACCGCATAGCCGGCGCCGGCGTAGGTTTCCGGATTCCAGCGATAGGACCAGCCGTCGCCGAACGAACCCTGGGGTCCGCCGTGGATCAGGAAGGCGACGGGGTACTTCTTCCCTTCCTCATAGCCGACCGGCTTGATGACGTAGCCGTGGACCGTCTCGTTGTTCCAGCCGGGGAAGCTGAACTGCTCGTATTCGCCGAAGGCCTTGGCGTCGAAGGCCGGGTTGGCCTGGGTCAGGCGGCGGGGCATTTCACGACCCAGATAGGTCTTGAAATACAGATCGCTGGGTGACTTCAGACTGTCCTGGGCGAAGACGAAGCCCGACGGCGTCTGCTGGAAGGCCGAGACGTGGCCGGGGCCGGTGACCGGGGTGACGACGCCGTTGCGCGTGTCCACGGCGAACAGCCTGGTCGAACCCACGTCGCCGGCGGTCGTGTACAGGGTCTGGCCGTCGCGCGACCATTGCAGGGTGTCCGCCGAACGGTCCCAGTTCGACGCGATCTCGCGCTTCTGACCGCTCTGAACATCCATCAGCACGATCTGATAGCGATCAGCCTCGAAGCCCGGACGCGCCATGGCGCGATAGGCCAGGGTGCGGCCGTCCGGCGAAAACACCGGACCGGCGTCCCAGGCCGGATTGTCCTGGGTCAGGTTGGTGAAGGTCCCGTCGCCGGTCAGGCCGTTGGTCTTCCACAGGTCGAAATTGGTGCTCCAAGGCTCGGTCTTGCCGGCCAGGCGCGCCGAGAAGACGATGGAGTCGCCCGCAGGGGTGAAGACGAAATCGCTCTCGTCGCCGAACGGCTTGGACGGGGTGTCCCCGTCAAAACCCTTGGTCACCCAGGCCGGAGTTCCGGTCGCCTGACCGTTGCGGCCGATCGACTGGACGAACAGATGGTTCTGGGTGTGGTCGTTCCACGTATCCCAGTGGCGGACGAACATCCGGTCATAGACCTGGCCGGTTGTTTTCCGCTCGGCCACGG
Organism: Brevundimonas sp. GW821-FHT10A07; assembly: GCF_059415785.1. NCBI lineage: Bacteria > Pseudomonadati > Pseudomonadota > Alphaproteobacteria > Caulobacterales > Caulobacteraceae > Brevundimonas > Brevundimonas sp. GW821-FHT10A07. Next base: position 52,900 of record NZ_JBWKNX010000007.1, on the reverse strand, counting down.
CCTTGCCCATCTCGACCGAGGCGTCCAGATCGGCCGCGTCCGGATAGACGGCCAGGGACACAGCCACCTTGTCGCCCGAGGGGCTGATGCGATAGGCGTTCACGTCCAGCGGCAGATTGGTCACCTGCACCGGCGTCGCCGTGGGCGAGGCCACGCGCCAGACCTGGCTGGCGCCCGACTTGCCCGACAGGAAGTACAGATTGCCGTCCCCGCCCCAGCGGGCGGTGTTGGCGCCCTGGTCCGAGATGGCCAGTCGGCGCGGCGCCACGTCCGGCGTGTTCAGGTCCAGCATCCACAGGCTGCCGGCGCGGCGGTTGGCCTCTACATCCGTCGTCGTCACCGAATAGACGACGTAGCGCCCGTCCGGCGACACCTGCGGATCTCCCAGCCGGTTGGCCGTGATCATATCCTTATAGGTGAAGGCGTCGGGCGTCGCGGGCGCAGCCGGAACCGGCGCGGGCGGAACCTGGGCCAGGGCCGGAGCGGCGCTCATCAGGGCGCCCGACAAGGCAATTCCCGCGCAGGCGGCGGACAAGAGAGAACGGTGGCGCATGGGGCATTCCTCGCAAAACTTGCAGCGGCGAGGCGTAGCACCACCGTTCGCCAGGCGAAAGTTGCTGACAGCTCAGAAGTTAGCTAAGTTGCTTGGACCAAGGAGCGCGACATGACCACTGTCACCGTCCACCACGCCAAGACCCATCTCTCCAAACTGATCGCCGCCGCCGAACGCGGCGAAGAGGTCGTCATTGCGCGCGGCGACAAGCCCGCAGTACGGATTGTGCCCTTCGAGCCGGCGACCAAGCCCGAGCGCAAGCCGGGTCGGCTGAAGGGCCTCGTCGCCATGGATGATCGTTTCTTCGACCCCCTGCCGGAAGACGAACTGCGTCTGTGGGAGGGCCGAGGCGAATGAGACTGCTGCTCGACACCCACGCCCTCATCTGGTGGATGTCGGGGGAAGCGGGGCTAAGTCGGGCCGCCGAGGCCGCCATACGCGACGGCGACGTCCATGTCTTCGTCAGCGCTGTATCAGCCTATGAGATCGCCCTGAAACACGGCATGGGCAGTTTGCCCAAGGCTGGGCTGCTGGCCGAGCGGTTCGAGGCCGAGGTCGATCTCGAAGGTTTTGACATCCTGCCGATCACCGCCCGCGAGGCGTCCCACGCCGGCCGGCTGGACCATACGCACCGCGACCCGTTCGACCGGCTGCTGATCGCCCAGGGCCTGATCAACAACCTGACGCTCGTCTCCAATGAACAGGTGTTCGACAGCTTCGGCGTGGCGCGCCTCTGGTAGGCTTGCTCCCTTTCGCCGAACCGGCGACAAGCGGTCGTCCATGAATTCCGCCGCCCTTCCCGTACGCCGTTCGCCCCATATCGTCGATGTCCTCATCGCCGAGCGCGCCCCGCGTCTGACCGCCTCTCCCTTCTGGCCGGTCGTGCGGCCGGCCCTGTATTCCGTGCTGAACTACAGAGCGGCCGTGCATATGGCCGACGCCATCCAGAACCTGTCAGGCGCCGAGACCCTGGACCATGTCTCGGACCTGCTGAGCCTGAAGGTGTCCACCGCCCATCTGGATCGGCTGCCCGCGACGGGTCGGTGCGTCGTGGTCGCCAATCATCCCACCGGCATCGCAGACGGGGTCGCGGTCTATGACGCCGTCCGCCAGCGCCGCCCCGACGCCATCTTCTTCGCCAACGCCGACGCCCTGCGCGTCTCGCCGCGACTGGCCGAGACAGTCATCCCGGTCGAATGGGTCCACGACAAGCGCACCCGCGAAAAGACTCGCGCCACGCTGAACGCCGCCAAGGAGGCCTTCGAGGCCGAACGCTGCGTCGTCATGTTCCCCGCCGGCCGCCTGGCCCGCGAGAAGAACGGCGTCCTGACCGACCCCGAATGGGCGCCGACCGCCGCCTCCCTAGCGCGCAAATACGGCGCTCCGGTCATTCCCATGCACGTGACCGGCCCCTACAATCGGCTGTTCCACCTGTTCGACAAGGTCTCGCAGGAACTGCGCGACGTGACCCTGTTCCACGAACTGCTGAACAAGGCGGGCAAGCCGTTCGACATCGTGGTGGGCCGGCCGATCCCGCCCGAACGGCTGGACGGGGACGCCGTCAAGGCCACAGTGGCCCTGAAACAGTTCACCGAACGGACCCTGGCCGCCGATCCCGACGCGGTGTTCCCATGAAGATCGAACTCCCCGACGCCGAGGCCACCACCTGTCTGGGCCACGCCATCGCCCCCCTGCTGGCGCCGGGCGACAGCCTGCTGCTGTACGGCCCGCTGGGCATGGGCAAGTCGACCCTGGCGCGCGGCCTGATCCGCGCCCTGACCACGCCGGACGAGGACGTGCCCAGCCCGACCTTCACCCTGGTTCAGTTCTATGAATCCGACCCGCCCGTCGCCCATTTCGACCTCTATCGCCTGACCCGACCGGAAGAAGCGTTCGAGATCGGCCTGGACGACGCCCTGGACGAGGGCTGCGCAATCATCGAATGGCCCGAGCGTCTGGGCGAGGCGCCCGAGCGGTTCCTGGGGCCGGACCGGCTGGTCATCGAAATTTCCGAACACGGCGACGGCCGTGTTGCGACCGTTTCCGGCGCAGGCCGGTGGGAAGACCTGATCGACCATGTCCGTTTCTGACCGCGAACAGCTTCGCCTCGACTTCCTGGCCTCCGCCGGCCTGGCCCAGGCCGCCCGCGCCCCCTTGCCCGGCGACGCCTCGACGCGGCGCTACGAACGGCTGACCCCGGCCGACGGCCCCAGTCTGATGCTGATGGACCAGGCCCCGGCGGCCGAAAGCCCCCCCGCCGACCCGGCCTGGACGCCGCAGCAGCGTCAGGCCGCCGGCTGGAACGCCGTCGCCCGTCTGTCGGCCGGACGGATCGAGGCCTTCGCCGCCGTCGCCGCCCATCTGAAGGCGCTGGGCCTGTCCGCTCCCGAAATCCCGGCCCTCGACGCGCCCAACGGCCTGGCGGTGCTGGAGGATTTCGGCGACGCCCTGTTCGCCCGCGTGATCGAGGACGGCGCCGACGAGACGCCGCTGTATCTGGCCGCCATCGAAGCCCTGGCGACCCTGCACGACGCCGGAAACCCGCCGCAAACCCTGCACGGCCCCGGCGGCGACTGGCCCCTGCTGACCTATGACGAGACGGCGCTTCAGGGCGGGGCGGATCTGTTCGTCGACTGGCTGCCCCGGCTGGACGACCGCGTCGCCTTCGACGCCGCCGCCGTGACGGCGTGGCGCGAGGCCTGGGCGCCCCTGGTCGCCTCGGGCGCAGGCGGCGCCTCGGTCATGGCCCACCGCGACTATCACGCCGAGAATCTGATCTGGCTGCCCGAGCGGGAAGGCGCCGCCCGCGTCGGCATGATCGACTTCCAGGACGCGGTGCGCGCCCACCCGTCCTGGGATCTGCACTCCCTGCTTCAGGACGCTCGCCGCGACGTGTCGCCGGCGCTGGAGGCCGAGGCTCTGGACCGCTATTTCGCCCTGCGGCCCAACGTGGACCGCGCCGCCTTCATGGCCGACTACTCAGGCCTGGCCACCCTGAACGAGGCGCGGATCATCGGCATCTTCGCCCGGCTGATCGCCCGCGACGGCAAGCCCCGCTATCGTCAGTTCCTGCCGCGCATGTGGCGGCATCTGAACGCCAATCTGGAACAGCCGGCCCTGGCGCCCGTCGCCCGCTGGTTTGACCGCCACGTCCCAGCCGAGGTGCGCGCATGACCGCTCCCAAGACCGCAATGGTGCTGGCCGCCGGCCTGGGCACCCGGATGCGCCCCCTCACCGACGACCGGCCCAAGGCCCTGGTCGAGGTCGGCGACCGCGCCCTGATCGACCATGTGCTGGATCGGCTGGCGGACGCCGGGGTCGAGACAGCAGTGGTCAATGTCCACTGGTTCGCCGACCGCCTGGAAGCCCATCTGGCCGCACGCGGACGCGGCCCACGGATCGTCATCTCCGACGAGCGGGCCGAGTTGTTGGAGACCGGCGGCGGCTTGAAGAAGGCTCATCCCCTGCTGGGCGACGATCCGATCTTCGTCGCCAATATCGACAGCGTATGGATCGACCGTGGCGACGCCCTGTCAGACCTGATCCGTCTGTGGAACCCGGAGACCATGGACGCCGCCCTGCTGCTGGCCCGCCGCGAGGGCTCCATCGGCTTCGAGGGCGACGGCGATTTCTTCCTGGCCGACGACGGCAGGCTGACCTTCCGTGGCGACGCCCCCTCCGCCCCCTTCGCCTATATGGGCGTCCACATCACCCGCCCCGGATATGCCGACCACGGCCCCGACGGCGCCTTCTCCCTCAGCCCTCTGTGGCGAAAATCCGCCACCGAGGGTCGCCTCTACGGCTGCGTCCTGGACGGCGACTGGATGCACGTCGGCGATCCCCAGGCGCGGGATCAGGCCGAGGCGAAACTGGCGGGAGCCGCGTGAGCGCGTTCGATCCTTTCACGGCCTCCAGCCCCCGCTGGTACGCCGTCCCCGCGCACCGGCCCTTCCTCGAGGACCTGGCCGCCGGCGTCCTGGCCTGGTTGGGCGATCTGCCGCCCGAGAGCCTGTCGGACGCCACCATCCTGCTGCCCAACCGGCGCGCCGCCCGCGCCTTCACCGGCGCCCTGTCGAAACTGTCCCAGGGCCGCCCCATCCTGCTGCCCCAGGTCCGGCCGCTGGGCGATCTGGAGGAGGACGAGCCGCCCTTCACGCCCGGCGCCCTCGGCCTCGACCTGCCGCCCGCCATCCCCGCCCTGACCCGCCGGTTCGAGATGGCGCGGATGATCGTCGAACAGTTCGACAATAGCCTGACGCCGATGCGCGCCCTGGATCTGGCGGATGCGCTCGGCGGCTTCCTCGATTCCTGCCAGCTGGAGGAAGTCCAAAACCCCGAACGGATCGCCACACTGGTGGACGGCGAAATGGCCGAGCACTGGGAACGGTCCGCCGAGTTCCTGGGGCTGGCGGTCGAGGCCTGGCCGAAGCGCCTCGCCGAACTGGGCCTGGTCGATCCCGCCTGGCGCCGCGCGACCCTGCTGCGCCGCCTCGCCGAACTGTGGGACCACACGCCTCCGGCGCAAGCTGTCATCGCCGCCGGTTCGACCGGCACCGTCCCCGCAGCCGCCGACGTCCTGGGCGCCGTAGCCCGCGCGCCCCTGGGCTGTGTCGTCCTGCCCGGCCTCGATCTCGATCTGGATGCGGCGGTCTGGGACCAGTTGGACGAGCAGCATCCGCAAAGCGCGATGAAGCGACTGCTGGACCGGGTCGAGGTCGCCCGCGCCGATGTTCGCCCCTGGTTCGCCCCGTCCCAGCTCCCCGCGCACCTCGCCCGTGGCCAGGCCCGCCAGCGCCTGGTCAACGAGGCCCTGCGCCCCGCCGAGGCCACCGACGACTGGCGCCGCGCCATCCGCGACCTCCGCTCGACCGCCGCCGCGCGCGGCGAGGCCCGCGACCCCATCGCCGAGGGTCTGCAAGGCCTGTCTCTGCTGACCGTCCGCGCCGAGGAAGAGGCCGCCGCCGCCATCGCCCTGATGATGCGCGAGACGCTGGAAATCCCCGGCAAGACCTGCGCCCTGGTCACGCCGGATCAGGCCCTGGGCCGCCGCGTCGCCGCGCGGCTGGAACGCTGGGGCGTCATCCCCGATTCCTCGGCCGGCGCCCCCCTGTCCCGCCTGCCTGCCGGCGCTCTGGTCGATCTGTGCGCCCGCTGGATCGCCGATCCGGTCCAGCCCCATCTGCTGCTAGCCGTCGTCAAACATCCGTTGGCCCGGTTCGACCTGGGCGGCTCCCCTCAAGCCGCCGCCGTCGCCGCGCTGGAGGAGCACGCCCTGCGCGGCCCCCGCCCCCGCGACTTCGCCGCACTGCGCCGCCGCCTGCTCGAGGCGGTCAAACCGGATCGACGCGGCAAGGCCCCGCCCGAATGGAAGCGCGAGCGCCTGTCGGCCGCCACCCGCCTGATCGACCATCTGCAAACCGCCGTCGAGGCCGCGACCGCCCTCTTCACGCCCGACGCCGATCTGAACACGGCCGCCTCGGCCCTGACCCGGTTGATCGAGGCCCTGGCTGGTCAGGACGCCTGGGCCGGCCCCGACGGCGAGGCCGCCGCCGCCCTTCTGTCCGGCCTGATCGAGGGCGGGGCCTCCCTGGGCCGCATCCGCTGCGCCGAACTGGCGGAACTGGTCGCGTCCCTAGTGCAGGAGACCGTGGTCCGCACCGGCGGCGCCACCCATCCTTCGCTGCGGATTCTCGGGGCCATCGAGGCGCGGCTGGTGCGCGCCGACCGGATGATCCTGGCCGGGCTGGAGGAAGGCGTCTGGCCCCAGGCCGCGCCCACCGACCCCTTCCTGTCGCGCCCGATGCGCAAGGCCCTGGGCCTGCCACCGCCCGAACGCCGCCTGGGTCAGACGGCCCAGGACTTCGTCCAGGCCGCCTGCGCCGACGAGGTGATCCTGGTCCACAGCGAACGGCGCGGCGGCCAGCCAGCCGTGCGGTCCCGCTGGCTGTGGCGGCTGGAGATGCTGACCCGCGGCGCCCATTCCGCCGAAACCCCGGTCGAACTGCCCCGGCCCCGCACCGTCCTGGACTGGGCCCGCGCCCTGGACGCGCCCCCGCCCGGCCCGCCGCGCTTCGCCAAACGGCCCGAGCCGCGCCCCCCGGTGCATCGCCGCCCGCGCAGCCTCTATGTCACCCGCATCGAACGCTGGGTCCGCGACCCCTACGCCATCTACGCCCTGTGGGTGCTGGGGCTGGAGGCGATGGAGCGTCCCGGCGCTTCTGCCGAAGCGCTCGCCCGTGGCAACGCCGTCCACGCCGCCATCGAACGGCTGACCCTGGACTGGCCCGACAACCTGCCCGACGACTGCGAAGCCATACTGCACGACCATCTGCTGCGCGAACTGGGCGCGCGCGGGTTCGAGGATGCGGCCATGGCGCGCGAGGCGCCCCTGGCCCGCAACTGCGCCCGCTGGCTGACCGATTTCGAGCGCCGCCGCCGCGCGCGGGGTATCGACATCCTGGTCGAGCAGCAGGGGACCATGACCTTCGACGCCCCCGCCGGCCCCTTCACCGTCAAGGCCTTCGCCGACCGGATCGAGCTGGCCTCGGACGGGGCCGCGGTGATGGACTTCAAGACCGGCGCAGCCCCCAGCGCCAAACAGGTCAAGTCCGGCTTCGCCCCGCAACTGACCCTGACCGCCGCCATCCTGGCCGACGGCGGGTTCGAACGCACCAACGGCCCGGTCACGCCCGACGAACTGACCTATGTCCGCGTCGTCGGCCGCAAGACGGCGGGCGAGGTCATCACCCGCGCCTCGGGCGCCGAGGCCGCCGACCTGGCCCAGGCGGCGCTGGACGGGCTGAAGCGCCGCATCGCCCGATTCGACGACGAGAACACGCCTTACGTCTCCTGGGCCGCGCCCCAGTTCATGGGCAACCAGGGCGGCAACTACGACCATCTGGCCCGCGTCTGGGAGTGGTCGGTGATCGGCGACGGGGACGAAGAATGAGCGTGTCCCCCCAGATCGTCGCGGCCGACCCGCGCCTGACCGTCTTCGTCACCGCCAACGCCGGCTCGGGCAAGACCACCACCCTGGTCAACCGGGTGGCGCGGCTGCTGCTGGACCAGGTCGATCCCGGCGCCATCCTGTGCGTCACCTACACCAAGGCCGCCGCCGCCGAGATGCAGGCCCGGCTGTTCGACCAGCTGGGCGGCTGGGCCGTGCTGGACGACGAGACACTGTCCGAAAAGGTCGCGGAACTGGACGGGCGCGATCCGAAGACCCTCGACGGCCAGGCCCTGTCCCGCGCCCGCAAACTGTTCGCCCGCTCGCTGGAGACGCCGGGCGGGCTGAAGATCCAGACCATCCACGCCTTCTGCGAAAAACTGCTGCGTCGTTTTCCGCTGGAAGCCGGGGTCTCGCCCCGCTTCACGGTTCTGGAAGACCAGGCCGCGACCGCCCTCAGCCATTCCGCGCGCGAGGATCTGGCCCGCGCCGCCGTCGCCGCCCCCGACGGTCCCATCGGCCTGGCCTACAGCCATTTCGCCGTCGAACTGGACTGGCAGAGGTTCCAGGCCCTGCTGTCGATGATCGAGGCCAAGCGCGCCGATCTGCTGGACTATATCGACCGGGCCGAGGCCGGGACCGCGCCTGACCCCTACGCCCTGACCGGCGCCGAACCGGGCCGCAGCCCCGAAGAGCTCGAACACGACTTCGTCGCCTGGATCGACCCCGCCGAATGGAACCGCATGGCCGAGGCCATGGAGACCGGCTCGACCAACGACCGCAAGATCGCCGACGCCATGAGCGTCGCCGCCCCGCCCCACGCCGGTTTCGCCGCCCTGGCCGGAGTCTTCTGCACCCAGGCGGGCGAGCCGCGAAAGAGCATGGGCACCAAGTCGGCGCCACAAGGCGCGGTCGGCTGGCTGCTGGACCTCCAGACCAAATTCCTCGCCACACGCGAAGCCCTGCGCAAGGCGCGGATCGCCGACGACACGATCAAGGTCCTGACCCTGGCCCGCGCCCACGCCGCCTTCTACGAGGCCGCCAAGGCCCAACGCGGCGCCCTCGACTTCCCCGACCTGGTCGCCCGCGCCGCCGCCCTGCTGACCCGCAGCGGGGCCGCCGCCTGGGTGCTGTACAAGCTGGACGGCGGGGTCGATCACGTCCTGATCGACGAGGCCCAGGACACCGCCCCCGAACAATGGGCCATCGTCCGCGCCCTGACCGGAGAGTTCTACTCAGGTCAGACCTCGGGCCGCACCGTCTTCGCCGTCGGCGACGAGAAACAGTCGATCTACTCCTTCCAGGGCGCCCGCCCAGAACGTCTGCGCCAGGAACGGGCCGACTTCCTGACCCTGGCCGAGGGCGCCGGCGAGCCCTTCGCCGGGCCGGAGCTGAACACCTCCTACCGTTCGACCGAAGAGGTGCTGGCCTTCGTCGACGCCGTCTTCGCCGATCCCGACCGCACCCGCGCCCTGACCGGCCCCCAGGGCGACATCGCCCGCCACATCCCCGCCCGGATCGGCCAGCACGGCGCCATCGACCTGTGGCCCCTGTTCCTCGACGAACCCGCGCCCGAGACCGACGCCTGGGACGATCCGGTCGATCAGGAAAGCGTCGGCAGCGCCCGCAAACGCCTGGCCCGCGACCTGGCGCGCGAGATCCGCCGCCAGGTCGAAAGCGGCCTCGCCGTCTTCGACAGCCGCACCCGCGAGCTGCGCCCCGCTGGATACGGCGACTATATCGCCCTAGTCCGCCGCCGCGACGCCACCTTCGAGGAGATCATTCGCGCGCTGAAGACCGAAGGCGTGCCCGTCGCCGGGGCCGACCGGCTGAAGCTGTCCAGCCATATCGTCTTCGACGACCTGATCGCCCTGGCCCGATTTGCTCTCTTCCCCGACGACGACCTGTCCCTGGCCGAGGTGCTGCGCAGCCCCCTGTGCGACGTGGACGAGGACGGCCTCTACGCCCTGGCCGGCCGCGAGAACCGCAAGGCCGGCCAGCTGTGGCGCGACCTGCGCGACCGGGCGCACGAACGCCCCGAATGGGCCCGCGCCCGCGACGCGCTCCAGGCCGCCGTCGATGCACGCGGCGGCGATCCCTTCGCCTTCTTCTCCATGGCCCTGAACCGGGTGGACGACACGGGCCGCTCCGGCCGCGCCCGCATCCTGGCCCGCCTGGGCCGTGAGGCGGAAGAAGCCGTGGACGAAACCCTGAACCAGGTCCTGGCGGCCGAGAACCGCGGCGCGATCGACCTCGAGACCTGCCTGGCCCAGCTGGAGGCCGCCGACGTCGAGGTGAAACGCGAACTGGAGGGGGCGCGCGGCGAGGTCCGCGTCATGACCGTCCACGGCGCCAAGGGGCTGGAGGCGCCCATCGTCATCCTGCCCGACACCACGATGAAGGCGAAGGCGCAGGGGCCGTCCCTGATGCCGGCCGTCACGCCCGAGGGCGAAGGCGAAGCCTGGCTGATGGCGCCCGGTTCGGCCAAGGACGACTGCCCCGCCTCGGCCGACGCCCGCGCGGCGCGCCAGGCCCGCACCGACGACGAGACCCTGCGTCTGCTCTATGTCGCCCTGACCCGCGCCCGCGACCGAGTCATCGTCATGGGCCGCGCCTCCAGCCGGGGCGCCGAGCCCGGCAGCTGGTGGTCGGTGATCGAAGAGACCTTCGACCGGCTGGGGGATCAGGTGCGCGAGGTCGAGAACGGCGTCCGCCGCTTCGGCGTCGATCCTGAACGCCGCCCTGCCACGACCGCCCCAGACCGCACGACCGCCGCCCTTCCCGCCTGGGCCGCCACGCCGCCCCCCGCCGACGCCGCCGCCCGTTTCGCCGCGCCGTCGCGGATGGAGGGGTCGATCCGCATCCCCGCCCCCTCGCCCCTGGCGCGCAGCGCGGCCGGCGGCGCATCGCTGGGCCGGTTCCGGCGCGGCGACCTGATCCACCGGCTGCTGGAGCGCCTGCCCGAGATCGCGCCCGCCGACCGCCCCGACGCCGCCCGACGCCTTCTGGCGCGCGAGACCGATCTGGATGAGGCCCAGCGCGCCGAAATGATCGCCGCCGCCTTCTCGGTGCTGGACGACGCCCGTTTCGCCCCCGTCTTCGGCCCCGGCTCGCGCGCCGAGGTCGCCTTGACCGGCGCCCTGCCGGGCCCGTCGAGCGTGGCGATCAACGGCCGCATCGACCGGCTGGTGGTCACGCCCGACCGGGTGCTGGTCATCGACTACAAGACCAACCGCCCCGCCCCCGACGCCCTGGACCGGGTCGATCCCGCCTATGTGCTTCAGGCCGCCGTCTATGTCGCCGTCCTGAAACGCCTCTACCCCGACCGCCCGGTCGAAGCCGCCCTGGTCTGGACCGATGGCCCTAAACTGATGCCGATCCCGCAGGCCATGCTGGACGCGGCGTTGGCGAACAGTTGAATTGCCCGCGATTCGCTCCCACATCTGCCTCCGAACCCGGACGCTCCGGCCAACATCAACATGCGCTCAAGCAGCGAGGCCCGCGGGCCGAGCGATAGCGCCCCAAGGAGCCATTCATGGCGACTGTAAAAGTCACGGACGAAAGCTTTGACGCCGACGTTCTGAAATCCTCCACCCCCGTCCTGGTCGACTTCTGGGCCGAATGGTGCGGCCCCTGCAAACAGATCGGCCCGGCTCTGGAACAGATCGCCGACGAACTGGGCGGTCAGGTCACCGTGGCCAAGATCAATATCGACGACAGTCCCATGACCCCGTCCAAACTGGGCGTGAAGGGCATCCCCACCCTGATGCTGTTCAAGGACGGCCAGATGACCTCGATGAAGGTCGGCGCCATGCCCAAGGGCAAGATCGTCGAATGGCTGGCCGAGGCCGGCGTCAAGGCCGACGCCTGATCGTCTCGCTCCATTGAAGATCAAGCGCCCGCCGGTTCCGACCGGCGGGCGTTTTTCATGCTAGGAGAGTCTCATGAGCGACGAAGACACACCGATCCCGGCTGACGACATCCCCGGCGAAACCCCCGTCCAGCGCGCCCTGCGCCTGAAGAAGGCGGCGCTCGACGCCCGTCCCCAGGCCCCACGCGGCGGCCGGTTCCAGCGCGAACAGAACGCCCGCATCGCCGCCGGCAAGTCCCGCCCCTGGATGAGCAAGTAAGGCCAACACACCAGACTCTCCCTCCCCCTGCGGGGGAGGGGGGCGGAAGCGTAGCCGGAGCCGGGTGGGAACGGCAGGGCGACACATCTCAAGTCAGATCAGTGCGCTTTTGCCTTGCCGCCCCCACCCCGTCGCTGCGCGACGCCCCTCCCCCGCAGGGGGAGGGAGACGACGTCACTCCGGCCAGGTCTCTCGGCTCGCCCCCAGCACCTCGCCCGCCAGATACAGCGACCCGCAGATCGCCACCCGCCCCGCGCCGAACCGCAGCGCCAGATCCACCGCCTCGCCGACCGATCCCGCCGGCGTCGCCGCCAGCCCGTGCCCGCGCGCCACGGCCGCCAGGGCCGCCGGCTCGGCCGCCGCCCCGTCGAAGTCGACCGTGAAAACCGTTGCGCCCGTGTCCTTCAAGGCGGCGAAAAAACCACCCGCGTCCTTGTTCGCCAGCATGCCGCAGATCAGGGCCAGCGGACGCGGCGCCCGCGTCTGACGCTCGGCCAGAAACGCCGCCAGCGCCCGCCCGGCGTGGGGATTATGCCCCCCGTCCAGCCACAGTTCGGCGTCGGCCGCCTTGGCCGCCTCGCCATACGGGCCGGCCGAAATCCTCTGCAGCCGCGCGGGCCAGCGCACGGCCTTCAGCCCCTGCGCGATCGCCGCCTCGGGCAGGTCCAGCTCCAGGGCCGCCGCCACGGCCACGCCCGCATTGTCGATCTGGTGCGCGCCCGCCAGGCCCGGCGCCGGCAGGTCCAGGAACCGTTCCTGGTTCTGGAACACCATCCCGCCCCGCTCGGCCCAGGCGTCGAAATCCACGCCCATGACCGTCAGCGGCGCATGGACCGCCTGGGCGGCGCGTTCGATGGCGGCCATGGCCGCCTCCTGCTGGCGTGCGATCACGCCCGGCGCCCCCGCCTTCAGCACCCCGGCCTTCTCCGCCGCAATCCCGGCCAGGTCCGTGCCCAGGAACTCCGCATGGTCGTAGTCGACCGGGGCGATCACGCTCAGCAGCGGCCGTTCGATCACATTGGTGGCGTCCAGCACCCCGCCCAGCCCGACCTCGACGATGGCCAGGTCGGCCGGCGTCTCGGCCATGGCCAGGAAGGCGGCGGCTGTGGTGCTCTCGAACACCGTCGCCTCGCTGCCCGTCTCGGCCATCGCGGCCTCGATCCGGTCCAGCACGGCGTTCAGCGCCTCGTCCTCAATCAGCCGACCGGCCAGCCGGATCCGCTCGTTGAACCGCACCAGATGGGGCGAGGTGTAGGCGTGCACCCTCAGCCCCGCCGCCTCGGCGATGGCCCGGATCATCGCGACCGTGGAGCCCTTGCCGTTCGTCCCCGCCACATGGACCACCGGCGGCAGTCTATGCTGTGGATCGCCCAGCGCCGCGCACAGGGCCTTCATCCGATCCAGCGACAGATCGATCCTCTGCGGATGTCGCGCGCGCAGCCGCTCGGAAATCGGGTCCATCAATCTCAGTCTAAACGAGGAAGCTTTCGGACTGACTCAATATCCAAAGTCCAACTCGAGGGCAGGCGAAAATGCTCTCCGGGTTCAGAATCCTGCGCCAAACGCACGATTATGGGAAACCAGCGGATAAGAAACGCTGCCTGCCCATACAAGCGCAAAGGCGTCCAAAATCTTCCCTCAGGAGGGAAGACTGCTATGATGCCTGCCGCTTGCAAAGCGGCGCGTTCCGCAGGCCGATCTCGCATTCTCTCATCGCCAGAGACTATGCAGGAGCCCTCTCGAAGAGCGAAGTCCGCCAACCAATCTACGTCTGCTTGACCGACCGCATTCGCCTCGAACGCAGTTTCGATCTCGACATCTTCAGGCAACCTCAACTGGCGGAGAGCGTCCGGAATTCGACGAGAGATGTTTTCGTCGAACCGGATCAGGGTCACGCGGCCAACCGCTGCTCAAACTCGGCGGCCTGTCGAACCGCGTCTTGGGAAATCAAATACCAGTCCGCCGCCGCTTCGATCCCTTCGCTTTCGGCCACAGACGCCAACTTGGCGGTTGGGGCCGCAGCGTCGCCATCGACAACGACCGGGCGACCAAAGGCAAGCCTCGGATCAATCCGAACAAGCGGTAAATCTTGCGGATAGGGCTCAAAATAGCGTGCCACGCCGCGCTTAAAGACTACACGGCCCTCAAGCGCGGGCCGCATTAAATCGGGTTCAGCATAGCATTCGTTGACCAGATTGATCAGGCGACCGTCGGAACTTTCGAAAAGACGAAAACCATCCGACACGATTCTCAGATCCGCAGCAAATGGATGAGGCACTCCTTGGCGTCTCAACTTCTCCGATACCTTGCGAAGAAGCCGCATAGGAACGCCTTCCCGGAGCATGTGGGACACAAACCTAGCTTCGAGCAGAGCTTCGAACGATAAGACTGGTCGATTTTGAATTGGCTCGTAATCAGACACGACAAGGGGCGGATCACCTTTGGTCCACCGAAGAACCTCAGACGAATCACGGCGGACAAGGCGCGCGACTTGGCTGGTGGTGAACGCGCCAGCGCTCCCAATCTGCTGCCAGGACAGAACGTCGCCCATAACTGCCTCCTTTAGGCGAGTATGAATCGCGTCACTAGGTTGAGCAAGCGCCGTCAGGCCGCCTGGCGGTTTCCGCCCATCAGCATGGACAGGATCTGGCCCAGGACGCGCGGCAGGTCGGCGCGCACGACCACCCGGTCGACCATGCCCTTTTCCTGCAGATATTCGGCGCGCTGGAAGCCCGGCGGCAGTTTCTCGCGGATGGTGGCCTCGATCACGCGCGGACCGGCGAAGCCGATCAGGGCGCCCGGTTCGGCCAGATGCACGTCGCCCAGCATGGCGTAGGAGGCGGTCACGCCGCCCGTCGTCGGATCGGTCAGGACTACGGCGTAGGGCAGGGTCGCGGCCTTCAGCTCCTGGATGGCCAGGGTGGTGCGCGCCATCTGCATCAGCGACAGGGCGCCTTCCTGCATCCGTGCGCCGCCGGCGGCGGTGAAGCAGATCATCGGAACCTTGCGGGCCACGGCCTCGCGCGCGGCCTTGATGAAGGCCTCGCCGGCCGCCATGCCCAGGGACCCGCCCATGAAGGTGAAGTCCTGCACGATCACCACGGCTTCCTGACCGCCGACGACGCCATAGCCGATGGCCATGGTGTCCTTACGCCCCGCCGCCTTGCGCGCGGCGCTCAGGCGGTCCTTGTAGGACTTGCCGTCCGAGAATTTCAGCGGGTCTTCCGGCACGTCCGGTGTGTCGATGGACTCATACTGGCCGCCGTCGAAGGTGGCCTTCAGCCGCGTCGGCGCGTCGATCCGCATATGACGGCCCGACGGCGTCACCCACAGCGAGGCCTCCAGGTCCGAGCGGTACAGCATCTCGCCCGTATCGGGGTCCTTGACCCACAGATTGTCGGGAGTGTCGCGGCGCGAAACGATCTTGCGGACGCCGGGCGCGAAACGGCTGAGCCAGCCGCCGCGCTTTTCCTGGGGTTTGTTCTTGTCGACCATGGGCGGGCTCTTAGACGGTTTCCGTCAGGGATGCACCAGTCCGCACCGACCGAACCGCGTCGCCCAGCGCCTTGACCCGGGCCAGAACGCGCGGCGCGGCCGGTTCCCCGGCCTCCAACGCCGCCGCCACCTCGTCCACCAGGGCCGACCCGACCACCACCGCATCGGCCACCCGCGCGATCTCGGCCGCCCGCTCCGGCGTCTTGACCCCAAACCCGACGGCGACCGGCAGACCCGAGGCCTTGCGCACCCGCTCCACCGCCGGCGCCACCACCTCGGCGTTCGCCTCCTTGACGCCCGTCACGCCCGCGACGGCGACATAATAGACGAAGCCCGACGTGCCCTGGACCACGATCTTCAGCCGTTCGTCGTCCGAGGTCGGCGTCGCCAGCCGGATCAACGAGATCGACACCTTGTCCAGCGCGTCGATCAGCGGCCCGGCCTCTTCGGGCGGGCAGTCCACCACGATCAGCCCGTCGACGCCGCAGTCGGCCGCGTAGGCGGCGAAGGCGTCATAGCCCAGGCTCTCGATCGGGTTCAGATAGCCCATCAGGATGATCGGGGTCGCGTCGTCGCTCTTACGGAATTCACGCGCCAGATCCATGGTGGTGCGCAGGCCGAACCCGGCCTTCATCCCGCGAATGGCGGCCCGCTGGATCGGCGGCCCCTCGGCCATCGGATCGCTGAACGGGAAGCCCAGTTCGATGATGTCGGCCCCGGCGGCGGGCAGGCCGCGCAGAAGCTCCAGCGCCTCCTCGCGCGACGGATCGCCCCCCATCACATAGGGAATAAAGGCCGCACGGCCCTCGGCCTTCAGCGCAGCGAAACAGGCGTCGATACGGGCGGTGGTCATTGCGGCGTGGTTTCCGAAGCGGGCTTCTCGGCGGCGGGCTGGGCGCACACATCGCCCGGCACAGTGGCGAAGCCCAGATAGGCGGGCAGTTCGGCGACGGCGGTCTTGGTGGTGTCGTAGAAGGCGACCATCTGCATGCCGTCGCAGCCGCCGGCCTCGCGGCGCTTGACGAAGACCACGCGGTTCTCGTCGCCGCCCGCCGCCAGCCAGCCCTTGGTCGCCAGATCGGCGATGTAGGCGTCGGCCAGGGCGCCGACCTGCCCCAGGGGCGCGGTGACGCACCAGGCCCGGCCGGCCAGATTGTTAAGGCCGCCGCAATCCGGCGACAGCTGCGCGCCGGGCAGCAGGGCGACCTCGGCGGGCTGGACCTGCGCCGGTGCAGGCGCAGCCGAGGTCTGGGCCTGAACGGCGGTCGAAAGGCTCAGCGCGGCGGTCGCCGCCAGAAGGCTGCGGATCACAGTTCGACTCCCAGATGTTTGGCGACCTGGAAGATGTCCTTGTCGCCCCGGCCCGACATCAGCAGGACGATATCGCCGCCCTTACCGACTTCGCGCGCCACTTCGCCCGTCCGCGCCAGGGCGTGGGCCGGTTCCAGCGCCGGAATGATGCCTTCCAGTTTCGAGCACAGCTGGAAGGCCTCCAGCGCCTCATTGTCGGTCGCCGAGCGATACTCGGCCCGGCCGATGTCATGCAGCCAGGCGTGTTCCGGTCCGATGCCCGGATAGTCCAGACCGGCCGAGATCGAATGGCCCTCGACGATGTTTCCGTCCTCGTCCTGCAGCAGATAGGTGCGGTTGCCGTGCAGCACGCCCGACCGCCCGCCCTTCAGCGACGCCGCATGGTCCGGCGTATCCAGCCCGTGACCCGCCGCCTCGACCCCGATCAGCCGCACGGTCGCGTCGTCGATGAAGGGGTGGAAGGCGCCGATGGCGTTCGACCCGCCGCCGATACAGGCCACGACGGCCTCCGGCAGCTTGCCCATCCGGGCCATCGACTGGGTCTTGATCTCCTTGCCGATCACCGATTGGAAATCGCGCACCATGGCCGGATAGGGGTGCGGCCCCGCCGCCGTGCCGATGATGTAATAGGTGTCCGAGACATTGGTGACCCAGTCGCGCATCGCCTCGTTCATCGCGTCCTTCAGGGTCGCGGCGCCGGCCGTGACCGAGAAGACTTCCGAACCCAGCAGACGCATGCGGAACACGTTCGGCTGCTGCCGCTCGACGTCCACCGCGCCCATATAGACGGTGCAGGGCAGGCCGAACCGCGCCGACACGGTGGCTGACGCCACGCCGTGCTGACCCGCGCCCGTCTCGGCGATGATCCGGGTCTTGCCCATGCGCCGCGCCAGCAGGATCTGGCCCATGCAATTATTGATCTTGTGCGCGCCCGTATGGTTCAGGTCCTCGCGCTTCAGCCAGATTCGCGCCCCGCCGAAATGTTCGGTCAGGCGTTCGGCGAAATACAGCGGGCTCTCGCGCCCGACATAATGGGTCAGGAAACCGTCCAGCTCGGCCTGGAAACTGGGGTCCGCCTTGGCCGCCTTATAGGCCGCGTCCAGCTCGTGGATCAGCGGCATCAGGGTCTCGGCCACGAACTGCCCGCCATACGGACCGAACCGGCCCTGCGCGTCCGGCCAGGCGTAGGCGTTGGACAACGGCTGGGCGGGATCAGGGGTCTGGATGGGGGTTTGAGCGTTCACGAGTCCAACTTTCACGCAGGGAGGCGTCGTAATTACGTCCGGCGCGCGTTTTGGATGAAGGCCGCGATCCGGTCGGCGTCCTTAACACCCGGCGCGCTTTCGACGCCAGAGGACACATCCAGCATCGGCGCCCCGGTGGTCCGCAGCGCCTCGGCCACATTGTCGGGATTCAGCCCCCCCGCCAGGAACCAGGGATGGCGGAACGCCCGGTCCGCCAGCAGGGTCCAGTCGAAGCTGTGCCCCACCCCGCCCGGCAGAACCGACCCCTCGGGCGGCTTGGCGTCGAACATCAGGTGATCGGCGTGATAATCCCATTCGTCGGCGGCGGCGAAGTCGTCGCCATGCCGGATGGGCAGGGCCTTGATCACCCCCGCCCCGGTCAGAGCCCGAACAGTTTCCGCCCGCGCCGAGGTCTCCGCCCCGTGCAGCTGGATGAAATCCGGCCTCAGCGTCCGCGCGATCTCTTCCAGCAAGGCGTCGTCCGGATCGACCGTCACCGCCACGATCTTCGCCCGCCCCCGCGCCCGTTCGAACAGACGCGCCGCGGCTTCCGGCGCCAGATGGCGCGGGCTCTTGGGAAACACCACCGCCCCCACGAAATCCGCCCCCCCGTTGAGGGCGGCGTCCAGGGTGTCGGCGGTCGTCAGGCCGCAGATCTTGATGGCCGTCGTCATGGGATCACGACCTCTAGGCCGAGGTCGCAGGCCACTGCCGCCATATCCGCATCCAAGGTGGCGACGACGCAATCATTCCGCGCCGCGATCGCCAGATGCAAGGCGTCCGGCGCGCGCAGCCTTGCATCACTCCGAACCATCACACGCGCCTCCACGATGTCGCCGTCGATCACCGACAGAACTGTGCGCGTCTTCAACCACTGATCCAACTGCCGTTCCAAGGCGCGACGGTCCTTGTCGAGCAGATGTCGCATACGGCTCTTCACCGCGAGGGCTGAAGAAAACTCACTCAACGCCCAGCTGCTAAGCACGAAATCATCGACACCGGCGATCCAATCCAAAGCACGTGGCGTGTGCCTATCGGCGTGGAAAAGGGACACCAGGACGCTGGTGTCGAGATAGAGAGTCAAATCTCTTCATCCCGCATACGCCGGACCAGGGTGACGGAGTCCATGGGCGCTTCCGATTTGATGCGCACCTTTTCCAACCAGGCCATGTCGATGGGGCCGGATGTCGGGACGGCCACCTTAGCCGGCTCAAGCCGCGCGACGGGGACGCCGCGCCGCGTGATGGTCACGGCCTCGCCCGCCAGCATGCGATCCAGCAGCTTGGGCAGGTTGTTCTTGGCTTCGGCGACGGAGTAGCTGGACATGGCCATCAAGATAGCCATCTGGCGTCAAAAGTCCACAATCTCGGCTCAGACGAAGATCGATGCGATCTCCTCCGGCGTCAGCAGCCGCCACTGCCCCGGCGCCAGATCGGCCGGCAGCGTCAGGCCGCCCAGCCGTTCGCGATGCAGGGTCTCGACGTGGTTGCCGGCGGCGGCGAACATGCGTCGCACCTGGTGATAGCGGCCCTCCGTCACCGTCAGCAGGGCCTCGGTCGGGGACACCACCTCCAGCACCGCCGGCGCCAGCGGCTTGTCCTCGCCCTCCAGCACCAGTTCGCCCGAGGCGAACAAGGCGCCTTCCGTCCCCGTCAACGGCCGCGCCAGCCCGGCGCGATACACCTTGGCCACATGGCGTTTGGGGCTGATCACCCGGTGCAGCAGATCCCCGTCGTCGGTCAGCAGCAACAGGCCCGTGGTCTGCTTGTCCAGCCGCCCGATGGTCGAGATGGCCGGATCGCGCGACCGCCAACGCCCCGGCAGGATGTCATAGACCAGCGCCCCCTCTTCCTTGTGCGAACAGGTCATGCCCAGCGGCTTGTTCAGCAGGATCACCAGACCCTGCACCGGATCCAGCGGCTCGCCGTCGATCTCCATCCGCGTCGGCAGGTCGCGCGTCACCGGGATCCGCCTGGACACATCCGTCAGGTCCGCCCCGTCCAGCACGATCCCTCCGGCCTTGGCCATCCGCGCCATCTCGGCCCGCGAGCCATAGCCCATCGACCCCAGCAGACGGTCGACGCGGGAGGTGGGGACTTTTTTCATGCGCTATCGCCCTTCGGGCTGCTTGAGCGCGGACTCACTTCACCGCCTCGAACAGCTTGTACCCGCCCGCATCCGCGACCAGCCGCACCCGGTTGAACGCCGTATTCAACTCGGCCTCGTACGGCAGGTGCCGGTTCGCCACGATCCAAGCGACCCCGCCCTTCTTCAGCAATTCGGCCGCCTTCCTGATAAAGGCCTGCCCCAGCCGGCGATCCTCGGCCCCGCCGTCGTGGAAGGGCGGATTGCTGACGACGAAGTTCAGCTCGCCGTCCGCGGTCATCGTCCGCACGTCGGCCCATTCGACGCCCGCACGCGGGTCTTCGACATTCTTTCGCGCCGCCTCGACGGCCCTGCGGTCCAGGTCGATCAGCCGCAGCGACGTCACCGCCGCCGACCGCAGGGCCACCGTCGCCAGGGCGCCGTAACCGCAGCCCAGATCGACGCCCGCCCCCTTCAGCGCCGGCATATGTTGCGCCAGCAGGGCCGAGCCCGGGTCGATCCGGTCCCAGGCGAAGATCCCCGGCTGCGACCAGGCCTCCAGCCCCGGCACGATCCGCGGCGCGCCCTCGGCTATGGCCTCGTCGATCCCGGCCATCGTCTCGGGCTTGATCACGATACAGCGGCGGTGGTGCGCCTTGGCCGTCTCACCGACCTCGACGCCGAAGCCGGTCAGCTCCTTCTTCAGCCGCGACCCGCCCTTGTCCTTAAGGGCCATGACGTCCAGCCGCCCCCCGACCTTCAACGCCCTCAGCGCCAGGGCCAGGACATAGCGCCGCTCCAACACGCCGGGCGGGGCGTAGATCATTATATCGTCGGCCGAGCCCTCGGGCACGGTCTCAAGCGCGGTGGAGCCGGGGATCAGGGGCGAGGTCTGGATCGCGGCGCCCGCTCCAGTGCCGGGTGGATCGAAGACGACCGGCGGTCGGCCGTAAAGAAGCGTGGTCATGACCGCCCCTTAGAGGCAGACGCTGCAATTCGCCAGCGTCGCGGGACTCAGAACCCCGCCTGCAACAGCGCCAGCCCAACCACCCCGACCACGATCCGCCACCAGGCAAAGGGCGCAAACCCGTGCTTGGACACGAAATCCAGCAGGAACCGCACCACCACCAGGGCCGTCAGGAAGGCCACCAGGAAGCCCACCGCGATCAGGCCGACGTCGCTGAAATCCAGCGTCTTGTGGTTCTTCAGCAGGTCATAGGCCACCGCCGCCCCCATGGTGGGCAGGGCAAGGAAGAAGCTGAACTCGGCCGCCGACCGCTTGTCGGTCTTCAGCAGCAGGCCGCCGGCGATGGTGGCGCCCGAGCGCGACACGCCGGGGATCATGGCCAGGCACTGGAACAGGCCGATCAGGAAATAGACCCGCATCGGATAGGCGTTCGCGTCCAGCCACTGCGGCCGCTTGTCCATCCGGTCCAGCAGCAGCAGGAGGATCCCGCCGACGATCAGGGCGACGCAGATTACCTGCGGCGTCTCGAACAGCACGTCCTTTATAAAGCCATAGGCCATAAAACCGATCACCACCGCCGGCGCGAACGCGACCAGCAGGCCGATCAGGAACCGCCGCGCCTCGACATCAAAGGGCCAGCGCGTCGCCAGGGTCCACAGCCGTTTGAAATAGACGCTGACGATGGCCAGCAGGGCGCCGAGCTGGATGACGATCTCGAACGTCTTGCCCGAGCTCTGAAAGCCCATGAAATGGCCGAGCAGAAGCATGTGGCCGGTGGAGGACACCGGTATGAACTCGGTCAGTCCTTCGACCAGACCGAGAATGATCGCTGCAAGCCAGTCAGACATGATATCCCCGTGGGGCCGGCCCGCCTGACCGAAAAACGTCAGTGGGAGCCCGGCTCGGGCCCCACATAGCGCAATCTCGCCCGGATAGGCGAGCCGTCCGCCGCCTGATCCACAGCATGGGCCAGAAGGCCGATCAGACGCCCCAGCATCAACAGGTCCCCCGCCCCCGTCGGACCCAGGTCCAGTCGGCGCGCCGTCAGGGCCAGGGCCAGACCGAAGCCCGGCGGCAGTCCGCCCGCCGCCTCGCCCTCGGTCCAGACCGCCTTCAGGTCCGCCGTCAGGTCCGCCGCATCCAACAGGGCGGGGGCGCGCGGATCGACCCGGCCGAATTCCGTATCCGCCGCGAAGCCCGGCGCGCACCCCTTCAGCCCGATCCAGCGCCGCGCCGCGCCGGTCGGATCGCGCCGCGCCTCGCCGACATAGGCCACGACATCGTCGATTTCCGTCAGCGGCGTCCCCCCCAGGGTGGTCGCGCCCGCCAGAACGGCGCCGGCCAGGGGCGCGCCCCCGCCCGCCGCCGCCCGGGTCGCCAGGACCGCGTCGTCCAGGCCGGCGTCGGCGCCCAGCACCAGGGCGCGACGGATCAGATGACTGTCGCGTTCGGCCGCCTTGAAGCCGCGCGCCAGCCGCTGGTGAAGATACAGGCGGGGTCCCGGCCCGGAGACGCTGTCCACCACCTCGCTCAGCAGAGAGGCGGCCTCGCGCTTGAGGCTGACGGGGTCATGGGTCCGAAGCGCCCGGTCCTCGATGGCGCGGCGGCCCAGCACGGCCAGGACCCGCCTCTGGGTGGATCCGCCGACGATGGGGTCGATGCGAGGCTTCAGATCGGCGAAGGGATTGGTCTCGTGGGCGTCCCACAGGGCGCGCGCCGCCGTCTCTATGGTCGCGGTCTCCGCTAGTTGCACCGCGTCCAGACCGCGATAGAACAGCCGACCGTCGGCGATCAGCGACACCGAGGACTGGATGTCCGCCTCGCCCCGCGCCGCCGCCCCCATGACCGGCGCCCGCACTTCGGGGCCGTCCGTCTCGGCGCCGCCCTCGCCGCACAGCCGCGCCACGTCGGAGACGGCGTACAGACTGCGTCGGGGATCGGTGGGATCGGGTCGGGCGGCGATCCGGCCGCGACTGACATAGGCGTACAGGGTCTGGGCCTTGACCCCAAGCCGGGTCAGGGCCTCGCTCCGCGCGATCCAGCGTTCGTCAGCGCTCATGTCGTCCCCACGACTGATGCCCATCAACTATGTACGGCGTTCGACATAGCGCCGTTGTGTGTCCTTAACGCTAACGCAGCCGCAATCCAAAGGAGGCGCTCGAATTAGGGCCTGCGGTTGGCATTCCGCCACGATTGCGCGACAAGAGGCGGGAATGACGTCGCCCGCTCCTCCTCCCGCACCCGCGCCCCTTGAAGACGCTCATCTGGCCACCCGCCGCATCACGCGACTGTCGGTCGGGGTCGCTCTGGTGCTGATCGTGCTGAAGGCCTTTGCGTTGGGCGCCTCCGGTTCGGTCTCCATCCTGGCGACGCTGACGGATTCGGTGCTGGATCTGGTCGCCTCGCTGGCGACCTTCTTCGCCGTGCGCTGGGCCGCCACACCGGCGGACGAAGATCATCGCTACGGCCACGGCAAGGGCGAGGCCCTGGCCGCCATGGTCCAGGCCGGTCTGGTCTTCGCCTCCGCCATCTTCATCGGGTGGGAGGGAATTCAGCGCATCTTCGATCCGCGTCCCGTCACCTCCGGCGGCTGGGCGACCGGGGTGGTGATCGTCTCCATCGCCATCACCGCCTGGCTGGTCTGGATGCAGACCCGGGCCCTTAAGAAGACCGGCTCCATGGCCGTCGCCGGCGATCGCGCCCACTACGCCGCCGACCTGGCCGCCAATCTGGTGGTGCTGATCGGGGTGATCTCGGGCGCCTTCCTGGGGGCGCCCGGCCTGGACGCCGCCGCCGGCCTGGTGGTCGCCGTCTGGCTGTTCTGGGGGGCGACCGGCATGTTGAAGGCCGCCGCCGACCATCTGCTGGACCGCGCCGTGCCCGAGACGGACCGCGCCGCCGTCATCCACGCCGTCCTCGCCGACCCGCGCATCTCAGGCGTCCACCAGTTGCGCACCCGCATGGCGGGCCAGGTGATGATGGTTCAGATGCACGTCGATCTGGACCCCGACCTGACGCTGGACGCCGCCCACGCCATCGTGGTGGAAGCCGAGACCCGGGTGCTCAGCCACTTTCCCGCCGCCGACATCCTGATTCACGCCGATCCGCGCGGCCGGGTCTGCCCGCCCTCTGCCGACACGCCGCCGCTCGCCGCACCCGGTGCGTCGGAATCGACAGCTGACGCCGAACCACGCACCGTCGCCCCCACGACCACCCCGCCCAAAGGCCCCTGGTCCTGATCCTGTCCTGATCGCGATCCGGTAAATGGACATTAACGGGTGTCGGCGCATCAAGCGGCGATGTCCGAGTCCACCGTCCTGTTCCATTTCGCCTTCCAGCCCGCCTCGCGCGCCGCGCGTCTGGCTCTGGGCGAGGCGCGTATCGAATGGACCGACACCCCGGTCCGTCCGTGGGAGGACGACTGTCCGGTCAACGACTTCAACCCCTCGGGCCTGCCGCCTGTCGTCCAGACCACGGATCGCGGCCGCCCCCTGACCCTGTGCGAACTCCCCGCCGTCCTGGGCTGGATTGAGGATCAGCAGAAGGCCCCCCTGCTTCTGTCCGCCGACCCCGCCGAACGGGCCGAGGCGCGCCGCCTGACCGGCTGGTTCGAGCGCCGCTTCACCGATGAAGTCGACGCCGTCCTGCTGCATGAGCGGATGGAGAAACCCCTGCTCAAACTGGGCCCGCCCGAGGCCCGCGCCCTGCGCCACGGCCGCGACGCCCTGAAATCCCACCTCGCCATGCTGGAAGACCTGGTCGCCGCCCGCGACTGGCTGGCCGGCCGCCGCCTCAGCCAGGCCGACCTGATCGCCGCCGCCCATCTGTCGGTGCTCGACTATTTCGGCGAGATCCAGTGGGCCAACTGGCCGTCGCTGAAGACCTGGTACTCCAAACTCAAATCCCGTCCCTGCTTCCGCCCCCTGCTGGCGGACCGCTTCGTCGGGGTGCCGCCGTCGGCCTGGTACGCGGACCTGGATTTCTAAAAAGCTCGCCCCCTCTACAACGCCTCCGCACCCAACCGCGCGATCCACAGCTTCGCCCGGCTGACCAGTTCGTCCTTGCGACGAAGGTCCGAGATATCCTCCGGCAAGCGATCCAGCTGCTCGAAGCGGAAATCCTCGCGCGCGTGCGCCTTCCACGCCGCCTGAAGCGACCGGTACGGACTGCCGCCGTGGCGCAGCGCGAACCACAGCCCGTTCTGTTCGGTGTCGATGTGGCGGCTCTTGCCGACCCAGACCTGGCCCGTCGCGCTGCAGATCACGGCGTAGATCCCGGCGATGGTGGGCCGCTCCTTGTATGCGGCGATCAGGCTCTTGCGATTTGTCTGGGTCATGGCGCTCTCTTATTTATCCGGGTATAAACATGACAGCTAATTTTATCCGGGTAAATACATGAGCGACGAAGATCGCGATCTGGTGCTGTTCGACGGCCCCAACCGCATCGCCAGAGGCTCGGACGCCGCTGTCGTGGCCGCTTTCCGCAAGGCCCTGGCGGCCTCGCCTCAAGCCGCGCTGCGCGTGTTCGATCTGGCGACCGGCCGCCCGGTCGACCTGGACCTCCGCGAACAAGAACCTGCTCCGGCTCCCAAGCGCGGCCGTCCGCGCCTGGGCGTCGCCGCACGCGAAGTCACGCTTCTACCTCGCCATTGGGACTGGCTGGCGGCCCAGCCCGGCGGCGCCTCGGCCGTCCTGCGTCGTCTGGTGGACCAGGCCCGCAAGACCGGCGCGGACGGCGACGCGCGACGTCGCCGCACCGAGGCCGCCTATGGGTTCATGGTCGAGATAGCCGGCGACGCCCCCGATTTCGAAGAGGCCAGCCGCGCCCTGTTCGCCGGCGACCGCGACCGGCTCGCCGCCCTGATCGCGCCGTGGCCCACGGACATCCAGGGCCAGATTCTGGAACTGTTCGACGGCGAGGCCGCATCGGACGAATGACCGCCCCAAGACCCTCTCCCGCTTGCGGGAGAGGTGGCCCGGCGTCCGCGCAGCGGACCAGGGTCGGAGAGGGAAGTGTCGCTCAAAAGAAAACTTCCCCCATCGTCAGGCGTGTCGCTTCGCGCCACGGCCTGACACTTCCCCCGCAAGCGGGGGAAGGTCTTCCTCGCCCCATTTCGTGCTATCCCCCGCCCCGTGTCCGACCGCCTGAAAACCTTCATCCGCCAACGCGCGGCCGAACTCGGCTTCGATGTCTGCCGCTTCGCCTCGGCGGCCGACGCCTGGCCGGCGGGCGAGCGGCTGCGCCATTTCGTGGACGAGGGCCGGCACGGCGACATGGAGTGGATGCAGACGACGCTGGACCGCCGTCAGCACCCCACCGCCATGTGGGACGAGGCGAAGACCGCCATTGTCCTGGGCATGAACTACGGCCCCGACGACAATCCGCTGGACCAGCTGGCCGACCGTTCCGCCGCCTATATCTCGGTCTATGCGCGGGGCGACGACTATCACGAGGTCATCAAGGGCCGGCTGAAACAACTGGCGGGCCAGATCGCGGCCCGCAACGGCGCGGACATCAAGGTCTTCGTCGACACCGCCCCCCTGATGGAAAAGCCGTTGGCCCAGCGCGCCGGACTGGGCTGGCAGGGCAAGCACACCAATCTGCTCAGCCGCACCCACGGCAACTGGCTGTTCCTGGGCACGATCCTGACCGCCGCCGAGATCGAACCGGACGCGGCCGAGACCGAACACTGCGGCCGTTGCACCGCCTGTCTCGACGCCTGTCCGACGAACGCCTTCCCCGCCCCGTTCCAGCTCGACGCCCGGCGCTGCCTCTCCTACCTGACCATCGAGTTCGCCGGGCCATGGCCGGTGGAGTTCCGCACCCTGACCGGCTCGCGCATCTATGGCTGCGACGACTGTTTAGCCGTCTGTCCGTGGAACAAGTTCGCCCAGGAAGCCCGCGAGATCCGGCTGGCGCCCCGCCCCGCCTTCAACAGCCCGCGCCTTCACGACCTGCTGACGCTTGACGACGCCGCCTTCCGCGCCGTGTTCACCAAGAGCCCCGTCAAGCGCATCGGCCGCGACCGGTTTCTGAGGAACGTCCTCTATGCGGTCGGCAATTCCAACGACCCGACCCTGATCGCCCCGACGCAAGCCCTGCTGGCCGACCCCGCCCCCCTGGTGCGCGGCGCCGCCGTCTGGGCCCTGTCGCGTCTGATGGCCCCCGCCGACTTCGCCGTCCTGCGTCAGGCGACGAAAGAGACCGACCCCCAGGTTCTGCGCGAATGGCAGGGCCTGAGCGCCTAATTCTGCGCAAGCGGCCTCGCGCAGAAGACGGGGATCACCCCATCGCCGTCCCTGCGCCGGATCCGCCGCCCGGAACCTTGGCCACGTCCAGCAGTTTCAGCCGGAAGATCAGCACCGAGTTCGCCGGGATCTTGGGGCTGCTCTGTTCGCCGTAGCCCAGCGCCGGCGGCACGAACAGGATCCACTCGTCGCCGACGTGCATCTTCTGCAAGGCCTCGGTCCAGCCGGGCACCACGGTCTCGGGCGTGAACACCGCCGGCGCCCCGCGCGCGAACGAGCTGTCGAACACGGTGTCGTCGACCAGCTTGCCCTCGTAATCGACCTTGACCAGGTCGTTGCGGTCCGGGCTGACGCCGCCCGCCGGACCCGACTGGACGACCTTGTACTGCAGCCCGCTGGCCAGGGTCTGGACGTCCTCCACCTTGGCGTTCTTCTCCATGAAGGCGGCGGCTTCCGCCTTGCCCGCGTTCGGATCGACCGGCGCAGACCGGCCGCAGCCCGCCAGCATCAGAACGGCCCCCAAGAGATTGGCGAGCAGCGCCGCCCTACCCCATCCGAAGTTCATAGCCGCGTTCCTTCAAGGCCTCGCCGATCTCGTCGGCGTGGGCGCTATCGCGCGTTTCGACCATGATGTCGAACTCGGCGCCCTTGGCCGGCACGTCCAGGGCCAGGCGGTTGTGGACCACGTCGATGATATTACCGCCCAGGCCCCCGATCACCGCCGCCATGGCCGACAACATGCCCGGCCGGTCGTCGCCCAGGATCCGGTAAACCAGCAACCTCCGTTCACGGACCATCTCGCGATTCAGCACCACGGCCAGCATCCGCGCATCGATATTGCCGCCGCACAGCTCCAGCCCGACCTTCATCCCCTTGAACCGCTCGGGATAGGCCAGCAGCGCCGCCAGACCGCCGGCGCCCGCCCCCTCCGCCACCGTCTTCTCATAGGTGACGTAAGAGGCCACCGCCCGTTCGAAGCCCGCCTCCTCGCAGACGAAGACCTCGTCCACCAAGGGGTTCGCCAGGGCGAAGGGGATGTCGCCGACCGCCTTGATGGCGATGCCCTCGGCGATGGTCTGGCCGGTGCAGACCGGCGGCTTGCCGGCTCGCCGGGCCGTGAAGGACGGATAGCGCGCCGCCTCGACCCCGAACACCTTGATGTCCGGCTTCATCGCCTTGGCCGCGATGGCGCAGCCGGCGATCAGCCCGCCCCCGCCGATGGGGATCAGCAGGGCCTCCAGATCCGGCGCGTCCTCCAGGAACTCGATGGCGCAGACCCCCTGGCCCGCCACGATCCCCTCGTCGTCGAAGGCCGAGACGAAGACATAACCCTTCTCCGCCTCCAGCCGTTTGGCCGCCTCGGTCGATCCGGTGAAGTCCAGCCCCTCGATCACCACGGTCGCCCCGTGGGACCGGGTGCCGTTGATCTTGGCGAAGGGGGTCCCCTCCGGCATCACGATGGTCACCGGCACCCCCAGCCGTCCGCCATGATAGGCCAGGGCCTGGGCGTGGTTCCCGGCGCTGGCCGCCACCACCCCGCGCTTGCGCTCTTCCGGCGTCAGCATCAGCAGCCGGTTCAACGCCCCGCGCTCCTTGAAGCTGCCGGTGAAGTGCAGATTGTCGAACTTCACCCAGACCTCGGCCCCGGTCAGCTGCGACAGCTTGCGGGAATGGCGGGTGGGGGTGCGGTCCACCTGACCGGCGATTCGGCCCTGAGCAGCCTGGATATCGGCGAAGGTGACGGTCATGATCGGATTCCACTCTGCCGCCGGGCGATCGCCCGACGAATTTTCTCGCGCTTCTTTCGCGCTTTGTCGGTTCCCGGTCTAGAGGGCGCAACCTTGACCGTGGCAGTCGCGTTGTCGCTCGTGCGATAGATGGACCGTCGCACCCTCGCGACCGGTCCACGATCATTTCCGGCCCCGCCTCCCCCCAGGGCGGTCCGGATTTCCGGAGGAAGCCCCATGTCGATCCGCCCCCTCGCCCCCGCCGCCCTGGTCCTGGGTCTCGCCGTCGGCGCCCTGTCGGCCTGCGCCCCCACCACCTTCCCGACCGGCGCCCCCGTCGGCGGCCCCGCCGCCTTCAACACCGCGGACTTCGCCTGGTCGGAACGTCCGGGCCAGGCCGCCATCGAGGGCCGCGTCACCTATACTCAGGACGGCAAGGCCTACGCCTGCGTCGCCTCGGCCGGCCTGACGCCCGACACCCCCTATACCCGCGCCCGCTTCCGCACCCTGTACGGCTCGACCGAGCGGGCCGCCGTGCCCGCCGCCGTGGTCCGCGCCCGCACCGTGCCGGACGCCAACGCCAACTACAGCGGCTTCGTCCGGGACACGCGCTGCGAAAACGGCCGTTTCCGGTTCAGCGGCCTGCCCGACGGCGGCTGGTTCCTGATCGTCCCGGTCCGGACAGGCGACGAAGCCCCCCTGGTGCTGATGCGCCGCGTTGACACCCGGGGCGGCCGCGTCGTCAATGTCGCCCTGTAACACCGGCCTGTAGCACCGGCCTGTAAGTCGTCGTTCGATACAGTAGGCGTCATCCAAGCGTTCCCATCCGCCCGGCCCCGACGGCCGTACTGGGATTGACCATGAAACTCGCTCTAGTCGCCGCCGTCGCCGCGGCCCTGTCCACCGCCCCGGCTGTGGCTCAGACTTGGTACGACGCCCCGCCCCGCTATGATCATCCCCGTGACGGGGCGTATCAGGGGCGGGACGCCTATCGTTCCTATGGACGCAACCAGACCTATGGTTCCGGCGCTCGCTACGACTTCAACGGCCAGGCCGACCGGCCCGGCGACTATCGCTGCGACGCCTATTGGGACGCCGCCCGCACCGACTGCGGCGCCGCCTGGCGCGACCAGCGGCCGGCCCAGACGCGGCGCTATCGCTCTACCGGCTATGGCTACAGCTATTCCAGCGGCCCCGGCGTCTATCCCGGCGCCTATGGCCGGCCGGACCTGGTCTATCCCGGCGGGGGCTCGGCCTATGGCCATGATCGAGACGCCCGCCGGGTGGATTGGTGCCGCAGCGCCTACCGCTCCTACGACCCAGCCAGCGGCTATTATCGCACCTATGACGGCCGGCTCGTCTTCTGCGGCTGACCGAGGTCGCGACGCCTCTAAAGCGTCTGCGCCTCACGAAGATGCGACCCCGGTAACGCGGATCGCCATCTTCTGACCACTCCGACCCCGGACAGATCCCTGCTCAAGAGACAGTCGGGGAGCGCCTTCTTGTCCCAGCACAACATCATCGGGTCCGAGGCCTTTACCCGAGGCCCCATGATCCTGATCCGCAAATACCGCGCGGGCGGCGCACGGCGCCGTCGGGCCCGCACAGCCACGGCCTTCGTCGCCGGGGCCGTAGCCATGCTGGTCGCCGGCCTGGTCGGCGCCGCCGCCGTCTTCGGCCCCAGCCTGGCGGGCTGATTGGGGCTAGGGCTGGCTCAGGCCAGCCACACCATCATCCGCGTCTCGATCTCGGCGCGCCGCGCCCGGCTCCAGGCCCGGCGGGTCTCGCCCGTGTAGAGAAAGCCGGACTTCTCCAGCACCCGGCCCGAGGCGGGATTGTCGGCGAAATGCCCGGCCACCAGGGCGCGTCGCCGCCACTTGCGACTGGCCCAGACCAGGGCGGCGTCCAGGGCTTCGGTGGCGAAGCCCCGCCCCCAGTAGTCGCGCCCGATCCAGTATCCCGCCTCCGGAACCCGATCCTCGCCCTCGAACAGGCCGATGACCCCGACCGGCCCGGCCGCCTCATGTTCAATGACGAAGGTGTTGGCCCGCGCAGGATCCTGCGACGCGACCTGAAGCACGAAGTCGTCGGCGTCCTCGACCCGGAACGGATGCGGCATCCGCTTGGTCATGCGCGCGATGTCCAGATCATTGGCAAGGGCGGCGATGCGCGGCGCGTCCTGGGGCGCGGGCGCGCGCAGCACCAGACGCCGCGTCTCGACGATGGGGGAGGTTTCGATGACGCACATGACAGTCGCCTCTTCGTAAGGACCGCCACCTTGGAGGGCTCGGGCGGGCTACGAGGCGGGGAAACGCAAACGGGGAGCCTGGTGATCCAGACTCCCCGCGGAATATCTTCCCTGGTCCGGATCGGCTGCTTTCAGGAGCAACGCGATCCGGAGTGTTCCAGACTGCGTTACTCGGCCGCCATAGCCTGGGCGGCGTCGTCATTGGCCGCGAGGACCGACACATAGCATCGGCCGCCGGCTTTCTTGGTGAATTTCACCGCGCCGTGGGTCAGGGCGAACAGGGTGTGGTCACGGCCCATGCCGATGTTCTCACCCGGGTGGAAGGTGGTGCCGCGTTGGCGCACGATGATGTTGCCGGCCAGCACGCGCTCGCCGCCGAACTTCTTCACGCCGAGGCGCTTCGACTCGGAGTCGCGACCGTTACGCGACGAACCACCGGATTTCTTGTGAGCCATCTTGCCGCTCCGTCTCTTCTTGGTGCGCTACCGGCCTTTCGGCCTACTTGAGCGCGTCCGTGATACCGTTTGGCGCGGTGAAGCGCCGGTGAAATGTCTTAGGCTTCGTCGCCGGCGGCTTCAGCCTTGGGCGCGGCCTTCTTCTTGGCCGGGGCCTTCTTGGCGGGAGCCGAGCTCTCGACCACGACGCCCTTGACCTCGGCGCCGTCCACGTCGGTCACGACCGTCTCGATCGAACCCAGCGCGGAGGTCGCGCCGCGGGTGGCCAGGTTGCGGGCCCGCAGGTTGATCTCGGCCTTGGTCGTCAGATCGACCTTGCCGTCCCACTTGGCGGTCTCGCCGGCGCCTTCGATGCCGGTGATGCGCAGGACCGATTCCATCTGGCGGTGGCCGTTGGTGCGGCGATAGCCCTGACGACGGGTCTTCTTGAAGATCTTGATCTTCTCACCCTTGCGGGTTTCGACCAGGGTCGCGCCGACGAAGGCGCCGTCGATCAGGGGAGCGCCCAGGGTCACGCCCTTGTCGCCGCCCAGCATCAGGACGCTGTCGAACTTCAGCTCCGAGCCGGCGTCGCCATCGAGCTTTTCGACGACAATCGTATCGCCCGGTTGGACCCGGTACTGCTTGCCGCCGGTCTTGATCACCGCGTACATGTTGAAGCCTCAGCGCAAACGCAAAAATGAATACGCCCTCCGGAGAGACCCCCGGGGGCGAAGAGCGGCGACATATACGGAAGGGCGTCTCGGAGTCAACGCTGCACACGGCGGAAATTCAAGCGGCGCAGCATTTCACCCCGTCATCTAGCGCCGCTCGATCAATCCGGTAAGGTCGCGGCCTGCACGAAATTGAGGACAAGATCACATGACCACCGTCGCTACAGGCGGCCAGGATTCGCGCACGGCCGCCGCACGTCGGATCGTTGCGCATATCGCGGGACATCTACAGGCCGACCTGTCGCTGCAGCTTTGGACCGGCGAAATCCTTCCGCTGGGTCCTGACGCCAGGGACGACATCCGCATCGTGCTGTCCGACCCCTCCGCCGTACGCCGGCTGATGCTGAAACCCGGCCTGATGACCCTGTTCGAGCTCTACGCTACCGGCGACGTGCGCATCGAGGGCGGATCGCCCCTGGAAGCCGCCGATCGGTGGGACCATGGCCGCGCCGTCCACCTGCCGCGCCGGGTCAACAAGGGGCTGATCGCGCGCGCGTTGATCCCCTTCCTGTTGGCGGGCCGCGCGCGCTCCGTCGGCGACGCCGCCTATGACCCCACCGGCGAGGCCGGCCAGCGTCAGGACAAGTCCGCCCGCACGGACAAGGACTTCATCGCCTTCCACTATGATGTCGGCAACGACTTCTACGGCCTCTTCCTGGACCCGGAGATGGTCTACTCCAGCGCCTGTTACGCCGACGCGGACCAGTCGCTGGAGGACGCCCAGACCCGCAAGCTGGACCTCATCTGCAGGAAGCTCCGTCTCAAGCCCGGCCAAACCCTGCTCGACATCGGCTGCGGCTGGGGCGGTCTGTCGTGCTGGGCGGCCCGGCACTATGGCGCCAAGGTCCACGGCGTGACCCTGTCCGAGGAACAGCTCGCCTTCGCCAACGCCAAGATCGCCCGCCTCGGCCTGCAGGACCGGATCACCCTGGAGCTCAAGGATTATCGCGACCTGGAGATGACCGGACGGTTCGACGCCATCAGCCAGGTGGAGATGTTCGAACACGTCGGCTTCGCCAACCACGACCGTCACTTCCTGGAGATGCATCGCCTGCTGAAGCCGGGAGGCCTGTATTTCCACCAGGCCTCCGTCCGCCGCGGCGGCCGCGATATCGGCAACATCACCCCCCAGACGACCGCAACGCGCACGATCGGCCGCTTCATCTTCCCGGGCGGAGAGCTGGACACCATCGGCATGACCGTAACCAACCTCGGCCGCCTGGGTTTCGAGGTGCTGGACGTCGAGAACCTGCGCGAACATTTCCAGGCCACCACCGCCGAATGGTCCCGCCGCCTGATGGCCCGCAGGGACGAGGCCATAGCCATGGTTGGAGAGGAACGCACCCGCCTGTGGCTGATATTCTTCGCCATGTGCGCCAAGGGCTTCGAACGCGGCTCCATCCTCGTCTACCAGACCATGGCCCAGAAGCGACGCGCCGGTAAGTCGGGCTTGCCGCTGGATCGCGCCTCTCTCTATCGCTGAGATCTCTAATCCAGCGCGCAGATGTCCGGAAGGCCACGCAATCCGCCGGCGTTGTCCAGTCCGTAGCCCACCAAGAAACGGTCCGGGGCCTCCCAGCCGACGAAGTCCGGCTCGGGGGCGCGCGGCGCGGGCCAGGGCTTGCGGGCGAAGACGCAGGTCAGGACCTCTGAGGCCCCGGCCTCGCGCGCGATCCGTCCCGCCTCGGCCAGGGACAGGCCGGTGTCGAACACATCGTCCAGGATCAGCACGCGCCGCCCGGCGATGGGCCGCTGGAACGGGGCGTAGACGTCGATCTTGCCCCGGCTGGTCTTGTCGTCGCCGTAAGAGGCCAGCCACAGGGCGTCGAACCGGACATTACGGCCCAGTCGCGACAGGGCGCGGGTCAGGTCGGCGGCGAACCACAGACCGCCGGTCAGCAGAACGGCGGCGACCGTGTCGTCGTCGATGACGGGGGCGATGCGCGCGGCCAGGTCCGCCACGACGCGGGCGATGTCGGCCTCGGCCAGCAGGACGGTCGGCTTGGGGGAGGGATCAGCCATGCGAGGCGGATACCGCCTCGCCGTGCCCGTTGTCCACCACGCGAATGGGTCGGGCCTCGATCGGCGCCTGGGCGTTGCGCGCGGCGACGCCCGGCGCGACCGCCGATCTCAGGCCGTTGGAGGCGGGCGCAAGCTCAGCATGAGCGTTCGCCGGCGCATGACCGCCGCCCGTTTCGGCGGGCGCGTGATCGGGCTCGTGAGCAGGGGCAGCATGAGGAGCCGCCTGAGGCGCAGCATGATCTTCGCCGTGATCCGCCGCCGGCGCCGCTTCGGCGGGCGCGGCGTGAGCAGCGGCCGGCTTGGCGTGAGGCGCGTCGGGCGTCACGAAATTGACCCCGATGTCGGCCGCATGACCGCCGGGATCGGGGATCAGGACGGCGAAGCCCTGGACCTTGCCGGGCAGGACGGGGGCGGCGTCGATGGCGACGATCCTGAACCCGACCTCTGCGCCATGTTCGTCCAGCAGGGCGACCCGGACGGGCGGGGCCACGATCTCGGCGTCGCGCACATTGCGCAGCGCGCCGGACACCAGAACCATGCCGGGATGATTGGGAACCTCCTTGGCCGTCATCGCCTCGAAGTCCAGGCCGACCGGGTTCACCGGCGTCCCGACTGCGGCATAGGCGGCGGCGGCGCGCGGGAAGGCCTCGACCACCTCGACCCGGAACAGGAAGGCCGAGACGATCAGGCCGACAAAGGCGCTGGCCAGGCCCGCCCACACCACGCCATGGGTGGCGGCGCGGCGCAGGCGGCGCTGCTGTTCGGCGCGGGCGCGGAAGGCCTTGGGCAGTTCCGGCGCCGGGGTCTCGGCCAGGCTGGCGGGCTCAGAGGCCGCGTCCGGCTCGGGCGTGGAGATGACGCGCGGTTCGGGCGCGACGCTCAGTTCCAGCGGTTCGTCGCTGGTCGCGCGCCAGACTTCGCCGCACGATTTGCAGCGCACCTTGCGCCCGTTCGCGCCCACGGCGTCGTCGGGAATGAAATAGCTGGTGGCGCAGGCGGGGCAGGTCAGTATCATGTGGCTGACTGCGAGGCTGTCGCCCCCTCCTGTAAGGCGCGATTTCGCGCCCTGTCCCTGAAACAAATCTCAATGCCGTCCTCGCCACCCAGCGCCGTCGATTCCGCCCCTGTGACCGAGACCGTCCGCCTGTCGGGCGTGGGTTTCGGCTATGCGGACGCGCCCGACGTGCTGCGAGACGTTAACCTCATTCTGACGCGAGGCTCTTTCCACTTCCTTACCGGGCCGTCCGGCGCCGGAAAGTCTTCGCTTCTGCGGCTTCTGACCCTGGTGGATCGGCCGACCACGGGGACCATTCGCCTGTTCGGCGCCGATGTGTCCGACATCGACCGGCGCGACATCCCGGCCTTTCGCCGCCGCATGGGGGTGGTGTTCCAGGATTTCCGCCTGCTGGACCACCTGTCCGCCTTCGACAACGCCGCCCTGCCCCTGCGGCTGGCGGGCGGGCACGAAGCCGACTACGCCGCCGATGTGGAGGAAATGCTGAAATGGGTCGGCCTGGGCCGCCGGATGGACGCCCGCCCCCCGGCCCTGTCCGGGGGCGAGAAACAGCGGCTGGCCATCGCCCGCGCCGTCATCACCCGCCCCGGCCTGATCGTCGCCGACGAGCCGACCGGCAGCGTGGACGCCGTCATGGCCGAGAAGCTGCTGCGCCTGTTCCAGTCGCTGAACCGGCTGGGCGCCACCGTCCTGATCGCCAGCCATGACCAGGCCCTGGCCGAGCGCTCGGGCGCCCAGGTCCTGCGGCTCGACCAGGGCCGGCTGACCGAAGCCGCCCGAGCCGCCGCATGATCCGCCTGTCCGACTTCCGGCTTTCACGGGGACGTCCCGGCCTGCTGCCCCCGGCGGCCGCCGGCGAGCCCTGGCTGATGACCGTCATCGCCGTCCTGTGCTTCCTGGCCTGTCTGGCCGCCGTCGCCGCCTCGGCCGCCGACCGCGCCGCCCACGGCTGGGCGCGTCAGCTCGGGTCCGAGGCGACGGTGCAGGTCCGCCCCCGCGTCGGCGAGACCGGCGACACCGCCGCCGCCCGCGCCGCCGAGACCCTGTCCGGCGTCGCCGGGGTCGAGGAGGCGGCGGCCCTGGACCGCAAGGCGGCCGAGGATCTGCTGCGGCCCTGGCTGGGCGACGCCGTCCTGCCCGACCTGCCCCTGCCCCATCTGGTCACGGTGCGGCTGAACCCGAACGCCCCCGCCAGCGCGGTCAGCCTCAGCCGCGCCCTGGCCGAGGCCGGGCTGGACGCCACGGTCGACGACCACAGCCTTTGGCGCGGCGAGGTCGAACGTTCGGCCGCCCTGATCACCGCCCTGGCCGGCGCCGCCTTCCTGGCCACGGCCTTCGCCGCCGCCGCCGCCATCGCCTACGCCACCCGCGCCGGCCTGGCCGCCGGGCGCGGGGTGATCGAGACCCTGAGCCTGAACGGCGCGACCGACGGCCGCATCGCCTGGCTGTTTCAGCGCCGCTTCGCCCTGATCGCAGCCGGGGCCGGGGCCATTGGGGCGGGACTGGCGGGGCTGCTCCTGGCCTTCCTGCGGTTCCTGGGCGGATCGGACGGTCTGACCCAGGCCCTGCCCGTGACCTGGGGCGACCTGCTGCTGCTCTCGCCATGTCCGCTGCTGGCGGCTACGGTGGCGCTTGTCGCGGCCAGATTCGCCGCCATGCAGGTTCTGGGTTCAGGTCGGGGGTAGGGATGAGACTGCTCGTCGTCATCGGCATTGTCGCCCTGATCTGGCTGGTCGGCCTGTTCGCCTTCGCCCATCGGGTGCGCGAACTGACGCCCGCCGAAGATCCCGCCCCGGCCGACGCCATCGTGGCCTTGACCGGCCCCTCGGCCGAACGGGTCAACGCCGCCATCCGCCTGCTGGAGCAGGGCAAGGGCCAGCGCGTGCTGATCTCGGGCGTCAATCGCGAGGTCCGCCGTCGCGAGCTGCGTGAGCTGACGCCGGGCTCCAGCCGTCTGTTCAACTGCTGCGTCGATCTGGGCTTCGAGGCCGAGGACACCGTCGGCAACGCCCAGGAAATCGCGGCCTGGGCCCGGTCCAAGGGCTATGACGACCTGATCGTCGTCACCTCCGACTATCATATGCCGCGCTCGCTGGTGGAGATCCGGGGCCAGCTGCCGGGCGTGAAGCTGACCCCCTACGCCGTCTCGACCCCGTCGCTGGACAACCGGCACTGGTGGCGCGCGACGGTGACGGCGCGGCGCATGACGCTGGAATATATGAAATATCTCGCCGCCCTGGGCCGCGAGGGGATTCGCCGCCTCAGCCGCGTCGCCCCCGCGTCCGAACCCTCCGCCGAAAAGGCCCCTGCCTAAGTGAACATCCTGCGTTCCCTGCTCTTCACCGCCTGGCTCTATCTGTCGATGCCGATCGTCGCCGTCGGCCTGTCGCCCATCCTGCTTGCGCCGCACCGTTATGTGCAGGGCGTCTGCAAATTGTGGGCGAAGATCGTCCTGTTCGGCCTGCGCTGGATCGCGGGGGTCAAGGTCGAGGTGCGGGGGCTGGAGCACGCCCCGTCGGGCGCCGCCCTGATCGCGTCGAAACACCAGGGGATGCTGGACATCGTCGCCCTGCTGGCCGTCCTGCCCGACGCCTGTTTCGTGATGAAGAAGGAGCTGATGCCCCTGCCCTTCTTCGGCTGGTTCGCCTGGAAGGCCAAGATGATCGCTGTGGACCGCGCCGGCCACGCCAAGGCGCTGAAGGACATGACCCGCCAGGCGCGCGAACGCCTGTCCGAAGGCCGCCAGATCGTCATCTTCCCCGAGGGCACGCGCAATGATCCCGGCGTGCCCGGCGATTACAAGCCCGGCGTCGCCGCCATCTATCGCGATCTGGAAGGCCCCTGCTGGCCGGTCGCCACCAACTCCGGCGTCCACTGGCCGGCCCATGGATTCCGCCGCTATCCGGGCAAGGTGGTGTTCGAATTCCTCGAGCCGATCCCCGCCGGCCTGAAGCGCGGGGCGATGATGGCGTTGCTGGAAAGTCGCATAGAGACGGCATCTGCGGCCCTGCTGGAGCCAAAGGCCCAGCTCGAACGTATGGACTGACCTATTCCGTACGAGAAAGCTCCAAATGTCCTTGCGCACCCTGGCCCTGACAGCCGCCGCCGCAACCGCCTTCGCCGGCTCAGCCCTTGCCCAGTCCCAGCCCTATGAGCAGATGCGCCCCGCGCCCGACGGCTGGACCGTCGATCTCGGCGTCGGCGCCCTCTACAGCAAGGACAGCGGCGGCGACACGGGCTCCGAGACCCGGGTCGTGCCCTGGGTCTCCGCCAATTACCGCGACGTCGTCTATCTGGGCGCCATCGACGGTCTGGGCTGGAACGCGATCAAGACCGACGACTTCCGCGCCGGCCTGCAACTGCGTCCGCGCTTCTCGCCCGAAGACATCGAGGGTCTGGACCTGGATCGTCCCGACTTCGGCGCCGACGTGGCCGCCTACGCCTTCAAACGCCTGCCCGGCAATATCGTGGTCGGCGGCCGGGTCAGCCGCGACGTGACGAACGTCAGCGAAGGCACGGAATACTACGCCTCGGTCGGCCACCAGCGCGTGACGCCGATCGGTCTGATGAATGTCTCGGTCTATGCGCGCGGCGGCGACGCCAAGCTGGCCGACGCCTATTACGGCGTCAGCGCCGCCGAGGCCGCCCGCAACGGCATCGACGCCTATTCGCCGGGCAGCGGCCTGCAAGGCGCCGGCGCCAGCCTGTTCCTGCTGGTCCCGATCAACGACAAATGGGGCGCCGGCGCCCTGGTCAACTATGAACGACGCCTGGGCGACGTGGCCGACAGCCCCCTGTCCCAGGAAGACGACACCCTCCGCACGGGCGTCTTCTTCGCCCGTCGCTTCGGCGGCTGAGGGAAAGGCGGCGACCGATCAGGTCGCCGCGAACTCGCTGAGCGCGTCGATCACGGCGCGGTTCTGGTCTTCCGTGCCGATGGTGATGCGCAGGGCCTGGGGCAGACCATAGCCGCCGACCGGCCGCACGATGATGCCCCGTGTGTTCAGATACTCATTGGCGGCGGCGGCCCGTTCAGCCCCGTCGAACACGACCAGCACGAAGTTTCCGGCGCTGGGCAGGACCTCAAGGCCGAAGCCGCGCAGGGCCTGGGTCAGGCGCGGCTTCCAGTTCGACACCAGCTCACGCGAGGCCGTCTGGTGCGCCTCGTCGAACAGAGCGGCGGTCGCCGCCTCCAGCCCCGGCACGGAGACGTTGAACGGAAGGCGGATGCGGTCGATGGCTTCGGCCACCTTCAGCGGCGCATAGCCGAAGCCGATGCGCAAACCGCCGAGGCCGTGGATCTTGGAGAAGGTGCGGGTCACGACGATGTTTTCCGCCGCCTTGGCCAGGGGGAAGGCGGTCTCCCAGTCGGCCTCGGTCACATATTCGGCATAGGCTTCATCGACCACCAGGATCACATGAGCCGGCAGGGCGGCGTGCAGGCGGCGGATATCCTCGCCCGTGTTGTAGCTGCCGGTCGGGTTCGAAGGGTTGGAGACATAGACGATCTTGGTCCGGTCATCGACCTGGGCCAGCAGGGCGTCGACCTCGGCCTTGAAGTTCGGCTCCGGCGCCAGCTTGACCTGGGCCTCGCAGCCCAGGGCGCTGATCCGATAGGCCAGGAAGCCGTACTGGCCGCAGACGATATTGTCGCCCGCCGTCAGATAGGTCTGGTTCAGCAAGGCGAAGACCTCGTCCGAGCCATTGCCGAAGATCAGCCGCTCGGGCTCCAGCCCATGCTTTTCCGCCACGGCGTCGCGCAGCTTGGTCGCCCGGCCGTCCGGGTAGATGTGGATCGACTTGATCGCGGCCTCATAGGCGGCGCGCGCCTTTTCCCCGGCCCCCAGCATGTTCTCATTGGAAGACAGCTTCATCGGCTCGGCGACGCCGGCGATGGACGACTTGCCGCCGACATAGGGGGCGATGTCGAGGATGCCGGGCTTTGCCTGGGGTCCTTGGGGCGCGTCGGTCATGGGAAGCCTTGAACTCGGAAGATGAGGGGAAGTCAGAAGACGGGCGCGGCGCCGATGACGCCGGTCAGGCGGCCGGGGGCCGCGCTCAGCCGTCCGTCCTCGGCCTGCACATAGCCTGCCAATAGGAACAGCTTCAAGCCGCCCGCCGCCGCCAGGGGTTCGGCGGCCAGTCCGGCCTCGCCCAGGGCCTCGACGATCCTGGCGTCGGACAAGCCGCTGTCAGTGACCCAGAAGCTGCGGTCGTCGCCCGTCGGGCCCGAGACGGCCTTCGACACAAGGACCGCCTGGGGCCGGGCGCCGCGGTCGTCCGGCAGGGCGGCGACGATCCTCAGGTCCGGCCGGGCCAGCAGGCGCCCCCACCAGGGCCGATCGGACGACAGGTCGATCAGGGCGCGCCCGCCGCCCTCGACCGCCTTCAGCGCCGCGTCGGCCGACAGGGGCCGGACGCCCAGGCCGTAGCGGTCCGCCGCCAGGATCTGGGCCATGCCGCCGCTCGCCGTCAGCGCCGGCCCGGCCGCCGCCTCGATCCGTCCCCAGACCGCCTTGAGCGCGGCGGCTTCAGCCGGACCGGCGTCCGCCAGCAGGCCGCGCAGGACGATGACCGAGGCGTCGAACCGGTCCGCCATCCCGGCGGCGACACGGGCGCGCACCGCCGCCGCCACCGCCTGGTCCAACCCCAGCAGGTCCTCGTCCGGCGAAGCCGCTTCCAGCAGCCCCATCAGAACAGCTTGGGCGCCGGGGCCAGGGGGAAGGGTCCCAGCCAGGTCCGACCGTCGCGGAACACCAGGGTCAGGGCCACATCCTCACGCCCCGCCGCATCCGCCGCCCCCGCAGCAGCGGCGGCTCCAGCCGCCCCGACCCGGTTCACCGCCCCCTGGCGCGACTCCAACAGGCCCGACAGGGCCGGCAAGGGTTTTTGCGATTGCAGGGCCACCTGGCCGACCAGGCGCCCGTTCGCATCGGCCCGCAGCACGTCGCTGCTCAGAGTGGCGCGACTGTCGCCGGCCTGCAGATCGCCGCGCAGATTGCGGAAGGTCCCGCCGCCCTGGGTCCATTGGGAAAACACCCCCGCCGCATCCCCGACCTTCAGCAGGTCGGCCCGGCCGACGGTGGCCTC
Source organism: Brevundimonas sp. GW821-FHT10A07 (assembly GCF_059415785.1). Lineage (NCBI taxonomy): Bacteria > Pseudomonadati > Pseudomonadota > Alphaproteobacteria > Caulobacterales > Caulobacteraceae > Brevundimonas > Brevundimonas sp. GW821-FHT10A07. The sequence goes on along the minus strand of NZ_JBWKNX010000007.1, from coordinate 11,651 downwards.
CAGTTGGGTGGTCAGTTGGCCGTCCTGGGCGAAGCCCTCGACCGGTCCGTCGCGGCGTCCCTGGCCGTCCACCAGCCGCAACATCACGTCGATGGCGTCGCTCGGGGCGGTCGAGCCTGCCAGATGGGGCCGCGAATAGAATTCGATCCGTGCGGCCCGGGCGATGGGGAAGGGCTCGCCGTCGGGATGGACGGTGAAGATCGGATTGACCAGTTCCAGCGCCAGATTGGGCCAGCGCTGGTCGATGCCGCTGGCGCTCATGCGGATGGCGTCGCCATTGATGGCGACCTTGCCCTTGCCGGCCCGGGTCAGGACCAGACCTTCGGGCGCGACCACGACCCATTTGGTCGGCTGATAGGCGTTGGCCTCGGCGTTCAGCTCCGGCGCGGATATGGCGTGACCGGACGGGGCGGCGATCGTCACATGGGTCAGTTTCACATTGGCGCGGAAGGGCCAGCCGACGATCCGCTTGTCGGCGTAGCGCACGTCCCAGCCCTGTTGGCGCAGGGCGGCCGACTGGGCCTCCAGCCCGGCGTCGATCTGGCGCGTCAGATAGAACCACCAGCCGGTCCAGGCGGCCAGGGCGATCAGCACGATGATGAAGGGGGCGTAGAGGCCCGCACGGCTGGGTCGCTGGGTCGGTGCGTCGGTCATTCAAACTCCGGGGTCGAGACGGCTATAGCCCAAGGAAGGACGACCGCCCAAGGCGTTCAGGCCGTGATGTCGACCAGCCGGGCCCCCGCCGCCCGGGCCGCCGCTTCGGGCGCGACCCCCAGCAACAGCCCGCGCTGGCCGCCGTTGATCAGGATCTGATCAAACAGAACGGCCGTATCGTCCATCACCGTCGGTACGGTCTTGCGCTGCCCAAAGGGACTGACGCCGCCGACCTTGTAGCCGGTCAACCGTTCCGCATCGGCGGGCTTCATCATCTGCGCCGACTTGCCGCCGATGGCCGCCGCCAGCTTCTTCATGCTGACCTCGCAGTCGGACGGCGCGATGACGCAGGCCGGCGCGCCGTCGACCAGGGTCATCAGGGTCTTGAACACCTGTTCCGGGGCTTTTCCTACAGCCTGGGCCGCCTGAAGCCCCACGCGCGGCGCCTCGGGGTCATAGTCATAGGCGAACAGTTCGAAGGCGACCCCGGCCTTGGTCAGGGCGACGGTCGCGGGCGTGGTCTTCGACATTTCAGGTCATCTCGGGGTTCAGGAAACCGCGGGTCAGCGCCACGGCGTCGGCCAGGCCCATGCGCTGGACCTCCGTGCCCGGCGGCAGGCTGGCGAACAGGCGGGTGGGAGTGGCCGCGTCCAGCATCACGAAGACCCCCTTGTCGTCGCCGCGCCGGATCAGCCGCCCGAAGGCCTGGGCGATCCTGGCGCGGGCCAGGGCGTCGTCATAGCCCCTCCCTTGCGAGAACTGGCCGCCCAGCCGTTCGCGCCGCGCCTTGTGCAGCAGATCCGGGCGGGGCCAGGGCACGCGGTCGAAGGCCAAAACCCGCAGCGACCGCCCCGGCACATCCACCCCGTCGCGCACGGCGTCCGTGCCCAGGAGGCACGAGTTCTCCTCGACCCGGAACATGTCGACCAGGGCCCCGACCTCCAGCGGATCGACGTGCTGGGCGTACAGGGGCACGCCGGCCTTCGCCAGATCCGGGCCGAGCCGTTCATAGACCGCCTTCAACCGCCGGATGGCGGTGAACAGGCCCAGCCCTCCGCCCCCGGCGGCCAGGAAAAGTTCGCGCATCGCCGCCGCCGTCTGGCGCGGATCGTCCTTGACCAGGTCGTTGACGACGATGACCCGGCTGTTGGACGCATAGTCGAAGGGGCTCTCGACCTTCAGGGTGCGCGGCGGCTCGATCAGCCGGGCCGAGCCGGTGCGCAGACGCGCGAGGTCGAACGGGTCTTCCTGCAAGGGGTCGGACAGGGTGGCCGAGGTCACCAGCACCCCGTGCGCCGGCACGATCACGGCGGCTTCCAGCGGCACGGTCGGATCGATCCAGTGGCGGCGCAGGGCCACGTCATGGATGCGCCCGAACGCGGTCTCGGCCGACAGCCAGTCGACGAAGTCCGGATCCGGCTGATCGGTGCCGTCCTCCAGCGCCGCCAACATGGAGCGCCAGCCGGGCAGGGTCATGCGCGCACGCCGGTCCAGGCCGCGCAACGCTCCTTCGATCCGCGACCGCTGCGACCCGTCCAGCTCCGCCGCCTCGTCGTCGAGGATGTCCTCCAGATGCCGCGACAGGGCCAGCAGCGGCGCCTCGAGCGCGGCCAGGGCCTGGGCCGCCGCGCGGGCGGTCTCGGCCACGGGATCGGTCACCGGCTTCAACGCGCACTCCATGCCGAACTCCGGACCACCCCCGAATCCGCCATTGCCGCCGGCCTCGGCCGTGCGCGCCCGCAGTTGGTCCAGCGCGGCGGCCAGAAAGGCCTCGATCGGCCCGATCGGGTTGACCTCGCCCGAGGCCGGGGCGACGCGGCCCGACACGCCTTCGCCCGGCAAGGCGGCCGAGGCGCGGATGGCGTCCTGCAAGGCCTTCAGCGCCGCCTCGTTGTCGCCGACCATGTCGCCCAGCCGCTGCTCCAGCCCGCGCCCGCGCCGACCTCGCCCCTCAGGACCGCGGATCCAGCGGCGCAGCTCGGCCGCCTCCTGGCCCGACAGACAGGCGGAAAAGGCGCTGTCGGCGGCGTCGAACAGGTGGTGGCCCTCGTCAAAGACGATGCGTTTCAGGGCGGCCGTCTCGCCGTCCTGCTTCTGGCCCCGGGCCGAGCGCGCGCCGTCGAAAGCGGCCTGGGTCAGGACCAGGGCGTGGTTGGCGATGACCAGGTCCGCGCGGCGGCTGGCGCGGATGGTCTTTTCGACGAAACAACTGCGATAGTGGGGACAGGCGGCGTGAACGCATTCGCCACGCCGGTCCACCAGATTGGCCGCCCCCGCCGTATGGGCCGCGGGCATGGCGAACAGGCCCGGCAGCCAGCCGGGAAAGTCGCCCCCCGTCATGTCCCCGTCGCGCGTATGCACCGCCCAGCGCCCCGCCAGCGCCAGGCCGACTAGGTCGCCGTTCCCCAGCTGGGCCGCCTGGACCATGTCCTGCAGGTTCAGGACGCAGAGATAGTTCTCGCGCCCCTTGCGGATCACCGCCTTCTTCTTGCGCTCTTCCGGATCGGGCCACAGGGCATGGCTCTCGCGGTCGATCTGGCGTTGCAGGGCTCGGGTGTAGGTCGAGATCCACGCCGCCCCCTGGTTCCGTTCGGCCCACAGGGAGGCCGGCGCCAGATAGCCCAGGGTCTTGCCCGTGCCGGTCCCGGCCTCGGCCAGGAGCACGCGCGGCCTCCCCTCCTCATTCCGCGGCGAAAAGGCGAAGGCGGCTTCGGCCGCATAGTCCGACTGGGTTGGCCGGGTCTCGTCCAGCCCCGAGGCCTGCAACAATTTCTCCAGCCGGATACGGGCGGACTCGGAATCGACCGGGGCCGACCCCGCCTCGCCGCGCGGGGCCTCGTCCTCCCATTCCGTCAGCCGGCTCCAGACGTCGAGGCCCGAACCGCGATGCTGACGCGCGCGCACCCCGCCGTCCTTCAGCGCCTGCACCACCCGGTCGCCCCAGGCCCAGCCGGCGCGCTGCATCGTCAGAGCCAGCACATAGGCGGCCTCGCGCTCGAGATAGGCGGGCGCCGCCAGTTCGCCCAGCAGCAGACCCGCCGCCTCGCGCAGCGCGCCCGCCTGATCCTCGGCCGACCGAGGCTCCGCCAGGCCCAGCGACAGGGCCAGGCCCGTCGGCGACGGGGCGCAGAACCGCGCCGGCCGGACGAAGGCGTACAGCTCCAGCACATCCATCAGATCCGCTGATCGCGGCGGTGGCGTCAGCCCCAGCCGCCGCGCCGTCAACGAGGCGTGGGCCACCATCACCGGCCCGCCGGTGAAGAAGCCCTCAGCCGCCCCCCGCCCGATCTTGCGCGCTCCCGCGTCGTCGCATACCGCGCCTGCGCCTGGCGGGGTCGCCAGCGCAGGCGGGAGAGGCTGCTGAGGCGCGAAGGCGCTCAGGCCGGTTTCAACAAGGACGGATTCGTCGGACACGCGCGATAGATAGCGGGCCTGAGATAGAAACGGAACGAGAACATCTAGCGATTGAGGCTCTTGCGCGCTAATTGTCGGCCATGGCCGCTAAGACAAAACTCCTGACCATTAACGGCCTGCTGGCTGTGACCCTGCTGGCGGCGATGGTCGTCGGCGTAGCTGGATTAGCCGCCTGGCCCAAGATCAGGGGATTTGTCGCCCAGGATTCTTGTCTTGATGCAGGCGGCGTATGGAACGGCCACGCCTGCGTAGGCGCTCGGCTGGGGTGACGTCCCTTCCCCCTCTCTTCGCCGACTGGTTCGCGGGGCGCGGCTGGTCGCCCAGGCGGCATCAGCTGGAGATGGTGGCGGCGGGCCAGGCGGGTCGGCACGCCCTGCTGGTGGCGCCGACCGGCGGGGGCAAGACCCTGGCCGGCTTCCTGCCCAGCCTGATCGACCTGGCCGAACGGGGGCCCCGGCCGCAACACGGGCCGGGCTCGGGCGTGCATACCCTGTATCTGTCGCCGCTGAAGGCCCTGACCACCGACGTCGAACGCAATCTGACGACCCCGATCCGCGAGATCGGGCTGAACATCCACGTCGAGACCCGCACCGGCGACACCAAACAATCCAAACGCCAGCGTCAGCGCGACTTCCCGCCCGACATCCTGCTGACCACGCCAGAGCAGTTGGCCCTGTTCTGCGCCTGGGATGGCGCCCGGTCCTATTTCGCCGACCTGAAATGCGTCGTTCTGGACGAGGTCCACGCCATCTGGAGCGGCAAGCGCGGCGATCTGCTGTCGCTGGGACTGGGGCGGTTACAACAGTTTGCGCCGGGCATGCGGCGGGTCGGGCTGAGCGCGACGATCGAAGATCCGAATCTGATCCGGGGGTGGCTGAGCCCCACCCCCGCCGTCGAGGATGTGGCTCTGGTCCGCGGCGACCCCGGCGCCCCGGCCGTGATCGACGTGCTGATCTCCGAGGGCAAGGTCCCCTGGGCGGGCCACACCGGCCGCCACGCCATCCCGGAAGTCTACGCCGCTATCCAGCGCGCGGGCCTGGCGTTGATCTTCGTCAACACCCGCTGGCAGTCGGAGTTCGTCTTCCAGCAGTTGTGGGCGATCAACGACGACAATCTGCCCATCGGCCTGCACCACGGCTCCCTGGCGGCCGAACAGAGGCGCAAGATCGAGGCGGCGATGGCGCGCGGCGACCTCAGGGCCGTGGTCTGCACCTCGACCCTCGACCTCGGCATCGACTGGGGCGACGTCGATCTGGTCATCCAGATGGCGGCGCCCAAGGGCTCCAGCCGTCTGGTCCAGCGGATCGGCCGCGCCAACCACCGTCTGGACGAACCGTCGCGCGCCCTTCTGGTGCCCGCCAGCCGGTTCGAGATGCTGGAATGCCAGGCGGCCCGCGAAGCGGTGGCCGACAACGCCTTCGACTGGGAGCCGATCCATATCGGCACGCTGGATGCGCTGGCCCAGCACGTCATGGGCGTCGCCTGTTCCGAAGCCTTCGACATGCAGGCCCTGTATGACGAAATCACCGGCTGCGGCCCCTATCGCGACCTGGCGTGGGAGCAGTTCGAGGAGGTGGTCGATTTCGTCGCCACCGGCGGATACGCGCTGCGCACCTATGATCGGTTCGCCCGTATCGTCCGCACCCCGGACGGCCGCTGGAAGGCCCGCACCAAGGATATCGCCCAGCGCCACCGGATGAATGTCGGCGCCATCGTCTCGGCCGGAACCCTGAACGTGCGCGTGGCGGGCCGTCGCGGCGGCGCCTCGCGCCAACTGGTTGCGGGTCGCAAGGTGGGCGAGGCCGAGGAATGGTATTTCGAACAGCTGACGCCCGGCGACACCTTCCTGTTCGCGGGCCAGGTCTGGGCGTTTCAGGGCATTGTCGGGACCGACGCCCTGGTCACCCACGCCAATGACAAGGAACCGAAGATCCCCTCCTGGGGCGGGTCCAAATTCCCGCTGTCCACCTCCCTGGCCGACCGGGTGCGCACCATGGTCCAGGACCCGGATCACTGGCGCGTCCTGCCGCCCGACGTGCAGGAATGGCTGGAACTCCAGGCCGAGCGCTCGGCCATTCCCGACGCCGAATCCATGCTGGTCGAGACCTTCCCGCGCGGCAGTCGGCATTTCCTGGTCGCCTATCCGTTCGAGGGCAATCTGGCCCACACAACGCTTTGCATGCTGTTGACGCGACGGCTGGACCGGCTGGGCGTCGGGCCGCTGGGCTTCGTCGTCACCGACTATTCTCTGGCCATCTGGTCGATCAAGCCCATGGACCAGATCGACCTGGACGCCCTGTTCCAGTCCGACATGCTGGGCGACGACCTGGAGGCCTGGCTGGAGGAAAGCTTCATGATGAAGCGGTCCTTCCGCAATTGCGCCCTGATCTCGGGCCTGATCGAGCGCCGCCAGCCGGGCGCCGAGAAGACCGGGCGTCAGGTCACCTTCTCCACCGACCTGATCTACGACGTGCTGCGCCGCCACCAGCCCGACCATCTGCTGCTGAAGACCGCCCGCGCCGACGCCGCCTCGGGCCTGCTGGACGTGGCGCGGCTGGGCCAGATGTTGGCGCGGATCGAGGGCCGGATCCGGCATCAGGCCCTGACCCGTCCCTCGCCCTTCTGCGTGCCGGTTCTGGTCCAGATCGGGCGCGAGCGGGTCGGCGGCGACGCGGCCGAAATGATCCTGGATGAGAGCGCCGAACATCTGATCGCCGAAGTCATGGACGAGGACGCGCCATGAACGCCGCCCTGCGCCAGACCCTGTCCCCCGCGCGCAAGCCCTGCGGTTCGTTGCGCGTTCAGATCGCGGGCGAGACCTGCGTGCTGCGCTGTTCGGGCGCCCTGTGGCTCCCGGCCCATCGCGCCCTGATCGCCGCTGACCTGCACCTGGAGAAGGGTTCGGCCTTCGCCGCGCGCGGCCAGATGCTGCCGCCCTACGACAGCCGCGCCACCCTGGACCGGCTGGAGACCGAGATCGCCGACCTCGACCCCGGCCTTGTCGTGTTGTTGGGCGACAGCTTCCATGACGCCCGGGCCATCGGACGGATGGCGGATGAGGACCGGGCGCGGCTGGACCGGTTGGCGGGCGGCCGAAACTGGCTGTGGCTGGAAGGCAATCATGACCACAAGGCCCTGGCCGACGACGCCCGGACCGAGGCGTCCCTGCCCGGCCGGGTCGTGGGCGACATGGCCCTGGGCGCCCTGCGCCTGACCCACGAGCCGGAGCCCCGAACGCCGGCGGACGACCGCCAGGGCGAGGTCGCCGGCCACCTGCACCCCGCCGCCCGCGTCGTCGCCTACGGCCGCGGCGTGCGTCGTCCCTGTTTCGTCACCGACGGATCACGCCTGATCCTGCCCGCTTTTGGCGCCTTCACCGGCGGGCTGGACGTGCGCGACCCCGTCATCGCCGGCCTGTTTGCCACAGAGCCCCTGACGGCCGTCCTGGGCCGCGACAAGGTTCACGCCATCGCCTGGGATCGCCTGCCCTGATCTCTTCCGCCCAGCGCAGAAATTCGAGTCGGCGTTTACGGTCGGTTTTCCTGTGCCGCGTAACCTGGGTTCATGACTCTCAGAATGAGACCCAGCATGCAGGCGCAAGCGCAGCATTTCGATCCCGCAGCGACCGCCGACGCCGTCGTCGATTCAGGCGTTGATTCCGCCCCCCCCTTCTTCGCGCCCGTCGTCGCTTCTGACGTCACGGATCAGCTCGAGGCGGCGCGCGCCCTGGTCGAGAGCCGTTTTTCCGACGCGGGCGAACGCCTGGCCGGATCGCTCGAAATGGTCGGCCGGCTGATCGAGGCGCTCGACCGGCTGGGCCTGACGCTGAACGTCGAATCCGTTTCGCACACCAGCAACGAGTTGCTGTCGACGGCGGAAAGCCTGAACGCCCTGCCCCTTACGCAGAAACGGCGGGTGGCGGATCTGGATCAGTTGAAGACCGCCGGCGCCCTGCTGGAGGCCGATATAGACGTGATGCGCACCACGCTGCGCTATCTGCGCGCCTTCGCCCTGAACGTGAAGATCACGGCCGGCGCGACCATCCGGGCCGCAGACGAGTTCGCCGGCTTCGCCGAGCGGATGTGTGAACAGTTGGACTTCGGCGTGTCGCAACTGGATCAACTGGCCGAGGAGCTTACGCGGCTCGCACGCCAACTGGACGGCGCCCTGACCTTCGAAGAGGGGCTGGGCGGCAAGTACAAGGAGCTGATTCCGGCGGTGCCGGACAAGCTGGCGCTCGACGCCGAGACGCTCCGCGTGAACCACGCCCGCATCGCCGAGGTCGCCGCCTCGGTCGCCGCCATCGCGCGCGACATCCAGATGAAGGTCGGCAAGGCCCTGATGGCCCTGCAGATCGGGGACATCACCCGCCAGCGGATCGAACACGTCCAGCTGGGCATCCAGGTCGCGGCCCGCACGGTTCGCGAGGCGGACCTGTCGCCCGAGGCGCGCGACCGGGCCGAACGCCGCCTGCTGCACATGGTCGCCGACCAGATGGCGGACATCGCCACCGATTTCGAGGCCGAAGCGGCCAAGGTCGTCCACAGCCTGTCCGGCATGGCCCAGGACACCAAACAGATCATGGTCATTCACGGCCTGTCCGACGGCGGGGGCGACCTGCGCGACCTCGAGATCAGTCTGGGTCGGGCCGGTCTGTTGATTGATGACGTCACAGCGGCCATGACCAACGCCCAGCGCATCAGCGGCGAGACCGTCTCGGCGGTCGAGGCCCTGGCCCGACGGGTGGACGCCATCCAGAAGGTCAAACGCGACATCCAGCAGATGGCGATCAACAGCAGCCTGCGCTGCAATCGTCTGGGGGAAATCGGCAAGCCCCTGAGCGTCATCGCCATCGAGCTGAGCAGCCACGCCAGCCATCTGGAAGACGCCGCCGACCAGACCCTGGGTTCCCTGACCGCCCTGGCCGGCCTGGCCAACGGGATGGAGACCACCCAATCCGGCGACGCGCACGTGGACGCCGGACGGCTGAACGGGGTGCAGAGCCAGTTGCGCCGCGCCGCCGACGTGGTCGAGAACGATCTGGTCGGTCTGGGCGCCCATGGCGAGGCCACGGCCCGGTCGCTGGCCCTGGCCGCCGACCAGCTGGGCCTGAAGGAAGACCTGGGCGACGCCCTGCACACCGCCGCCATCGCCCTGGCCGAGGCCGCCGGACCGGTGGTCGAGGACCTGACCGATATCGCCGGAGTGGTGGACGCCGCCATGACCGAAATCGGGCGCTGCTACACCATGGCGCGCGAGCGGACGGTCCACGCGGCCCATGCGGTCTTTACCGAGACCGACAAGACCGACGAGGCGACGACGGAAACAGCCGGTGAAACGGCCGCCGCCGAGGATGAGTTCGACGACCTTCTGTTCTGATCCGGGGGGCGGTCGGGCGCGATAGGCGCAGGCCTGCCCCGTCCGTCTGCCTGTCTGTCTGTCCGCGGGGCCGCGGGGCCGCAGTCAGCGAGAGCGGTCGACGTTCATGATCTCGCGCGCGATATGCTCCAGCGCCATGACCTTCTGGGCGGCGCCGCGGGCGATGGCTTCCTTGGGCATGCCGAAGACGATCGAGGTCGCCTCGTCCTGCGCCACGGTGACGGCCCCGGCCTCCTTGAGCTCCAGCAGGCCGCGTGCGCCGTCATCGCCCATGCCGGTCATGATCACGCCCATGGCGTTGCGTCCGGCCGCCCGAGCGGCGGAGCGGAACAGGACGTCGACGGAGGGGCGGTGGCGCGACACGGGCGGCCCGTCCTTGATCGCCACCTGATAGCGGGCGCCGTGGCGTTCAAGCAGCATGTGCTTGTCGCCCGGTGCGATCAGGACGTGGCCGCGCAGGACCGGATCGCCGTTCTGGGCCTCCTTGACCTCGACCTCGCACAGGCTGTTGAGCCGTTTGGCGAAGGCGGCGGTGAAGCCCGCCGGCATGTGCTGGACGATGACGATGCCGGGCGCATTGGCCGGCAGCGCCTGCAACACCTCGCGCAGCGCCTCGGTCCCGCCTGTCGAGGCGCCCAGACAGGCCACCATCTCCGTCGTGCGCGCCATGGCGGCCCCGGTCGGGGGCGGCAGCATGGCGTCAGCCGTCAGCTTGGTTCCGGGATCCAGCGTTCGCGTCGTCGTTCGCCTTGCGCCCAGCCGGGCGCGCGCCGCAGCCTTGACCACATCGCGGATGCGATCCGCGCTCTCGGCCAGATGGTCCGCCGCCCCGATGCGCGGCTTCAGTATGATGTCGACCGCGCCGGCCTCCAGCGCCTGCATCAGGGTCTCGGATCCGGCCTCGGTCAGGGACGAGCACATGACCACCGGGATCGGCCGCTGGGCCATCAGCTTGCGCAGGAAGGTGATGCCGTCCATGCGCGGCATCTCGACGTCCAGGGTGATGACGTCGGGCACGTCCTCGGCGATGCGACGCGCGGCGACGAAGGGGTCGGAGGCCACGCCCATGACCTCGATGCCGGGGTCGGCGGACAGGACGTCGACCAGAGTCTGGCGCACACTGGCCGAGTCGTCGATGACCAGAACGCGGACCTTGGGCATGGGATCAGGTCTTTCGGAAAATGGTGTTGGCGACAGTCACCAGAGGCAGTTCGATGCCGGTGATGCTCTCGGAATGGCCGATAAACAGATAGCCGCCGCGCTTCAGCCGGTCGCACAGCCGTTTCAGAACCTTGGCCTGGGTCTGTTTATCGAAATAGATCATAACGTTACGACACATGATCATATCGAATGGATCGCCGACCGAATAGGTCTCATCCATCAGATTGACCCGCGCCAGCGACAGTTTCGCCCGCAGCGACGGATGGATGCGGCCCTCGCGCCGTCCGCTGTCGCGTGCGGTCATGACCCAGCGCCGCATTTCGGCGGGGACCGGGGTCAGCATCTCGTTCGGATAGACGCCGCGCAGCGCGGTTTCAAGCACATCGGTGGACAGGTCCGTGCCCAGGATCTGATAGTCTGGGCCGCCCTGTTCATCGGCGAATTTCTGCATGACCATGGCCATGGTGTAGGGCTCGGCGCCCATCGAACAGGCGGCGCTCCAGGCCCGGATCCGCCGCATCCCGGCCGCCTTGAACTCGGGCAGCACGTGGGACGTCATATAGTCGAAATGGCGGGGTTCGCGGAAGAAGTCGGTCTTGTTCGTCGTCACCGCGTCGATCAGGAAGACGGACTCGGCCTCTAGCCCGTCCTCCTTGAACAGATAGTCGCAATAGTCGTCGAAGGTCGCATAGCCCGTGCTGCGCAGACGGCGGCGCAGCCGCCCCTCCAGCATGGTCCGCTTGGACGACGGCATCTTGATGCCGCTGTAGTCGTAGATATAGGCCGCCATCCGCTCGAAATTGCGGGCGCTGATCTGATCGACGGGAGGCGAGGACTGTTCCAGCGCGGCGTGGGACAAGGCGATGCTCTTTCTGAGAAACCGGCTGCGACCGTCAGGCCGCTCGATCGATGTTGGGGAAGGACGCCAGAGAGACGGTGTCGGTGCTGGACAGCAGTCGGGGCAGATCGATCAGGACGACGAAGCCGTCCTCGCGCCGCACCACGCCCGAGATATAGTCCGAGCGCCACTTGATCCCGATGTC